>PMBS01000254.1:0-7475 GCA_003153015.1 Myxococcales bacterium | reverse complement strand
ACCAGAACTGCGGCACCTGCGGCACGATCTGCCCGGCGGGCCAGGCCTGCTCGGGCGGCACCTGCGGCCTCACCTGCGTCCCGGGCTCGACCAACTGCAGTGGCATCTGTACCGTCACCAACAATGACAACCACAACTGCGGCACCTGCGGCACGGTCTGCCCGGGAGGTCAATCCTGCGTAGCCGGCGCCTGCGTCTGCCCCGCGGGCCAGACGCTCTGTTCGGGCACCTGCACCAACACCGCCGACGACCCGCGCAATTGTGGCAGCTGCGGGACAACCTGTGGGGCCTTGATGGTCTGCGCGACCAGCGCGTGCGTTCCATGTGGTGGGGGTTTCTTCAAGCCGCAGGTGACCTACGCCACGGGAGCGGGGGTCGATGCCCTCTCCCTGGGCGACGTCTATGGAAGAGGGAAGCTCGACGTCGTCGTGGGCTATGGCAACGCGGACATGGTTCAGACGCTGTTGGGTGCCGGCGATGGAACCTTTGGCGCACCGACGTCCTATCCGACCGGCACCGGAGGCTATCCCTCGGGCATCGCCCTCGGCGACTTCAACAACGATGGCAAGCTTGACGTCGCGGCCGCCACCGCGTTTGCCGCCATCCTCATGAACACCGGCGTGGCCTTAGGGCCCAGCACCGACTTCGCAGCCGGCGCCAACCCTTCGCTCATATTCACCGCGGACTTCAACCGTGACGGAAAGCTCGACCTCGCGGTGACCGACGTCAACAACGGCCAGGTCGACATCCTCCTCGGAAACGGCGACGGCACGTTCCAGACCCCCGTCGCCAACGCTTGCGGCGCCGGGGCGTGGGGACTCGCCACCGCAGACCTGAACTCCGACGGGAAGCCGGACGTGGTAGTGACCAACCGCAACGCCGCGACCGTCAGTGTGCTCCTCGGGACGGGCGGCGGGGCCCTTGGTCCGGCAACAAACTACGCGGCCGGCGCCCAGCCCTTCTCTGCGGCCATCGCCGACATGAACCACGACGGAATCCTCGACCTCGTTGTCGCTAACTTCGACAGCAACAACGTAGGTCTCTTCTTGGGCAAGGGCAACGGGACGTTCCAGGCCCAGACCACCACCGCGGTGGGGACGAACCCGCAGACCGTGGCAATCGCCGACTTCAACGTGGATGGTAACCTCGACATCGCGGTCGCCAACCAAGGCAGCAATACCGTCGGCATCCTCAACGGGAAGGGCGACGGGACATTCCAGGCCCAGGTCACCTACGCGGTTGGCTCGATGCCGCGATACCTCGCCGTCGGCGACGCCAACGCGGACGGCAGACCGGACATCGTCGTCGCCAACGACGGTGCCTCCAACATCAGCGTGCTCATCAACTACTGCCAGTGAGCGCCGGGGTGGGCAAGGAGCCTTCCCATCTTGGATGGCGAAGTGCACGACTGGACATCAGTATCGGGAGATCGCGACGACCTGGGTTTGGCGCTATGATGGCCCCCATGGCCGACCCTCCTCGCCCTGCTCCTTCTCCCCCGGGCCTCGTTGCGGAACGCGAAAAGGTCGTCGCGCGTTTGTCCGACGCCTTCGCTCACGATCGCCTGAACATCGAAGAATTCGAACGCCGTCTGACCTTGGCGCATGGGCGGGATACCGTCGCTTCCATAAATCAACTGGTGGACGATCTAGCGGAGGCAGATGGGGAAGCTCGCGCGCAGGCACTGGCCCACACCAGCGACTTTCCGGAGCACTACGAAATCACCGCCATCTTCGGTGGCAGCCAGTTCTCTGGACCGAGGCCGCTGCCCCGCCGACTCAAGATCAGGGCGATATTTGGCGGCGTGCAGGTGGATCTGCGCGATGCCCTCTTCCCTGACGGCATCGTTGAAATAGAGATCAAGGCCGTGTTTGGCGGCGTGCAGATCATCGTGCCCCCAACCTTGGCGGTGGAGTGCCACGGCGTGGCGATCCTGGGAGGCTTCGAGAACCTGCACCGCGCGCCTGCGAATCCCGACCCATCGGCGCCACTCTTGCGAGTGCGAGGACGCGTCGTCTTCGGTGGCGTGCAAATCGAGACACGTCTGCCCGGCGAAGACCTGCGCCGCCACCATCACCACCACGAACGCCACGCCCTTCGTGAGGAGCGACGCGCGCTCAGAAAAAGGTGAAGCAACTGAATCGGCACGATCCCGCTGACCACCACCGCCCACGCCGAAATGGCGATGTGAGCTTGCGGACGGCTACTGCGGTCGTCACGCTCCCGCCGGATGTAAGATCAATTGTGGATAGCACCGACCTTTTGCACGATCTCAAATTGCCAAGCCAGCTCTCCAACCGACCAATACGGGCCCGCCATGAAGAGAATCTTTGTCTCCGGATGCTATGACATCCTCCACGCCGGTCATATGCAGTTCTTCAACGAAGCAAAGGCGCTCGGCGATCACCTGACTGTCTGTTTTGCTTCAGACAAAGTCCTGTGGACACACAAGCAACGCCGATCGTCCATCCCCCAGGAGCATAAGCGGGCACTGCTGCAATCTCTTGCCATGATCGATAGCGTGGTAATGGGAGACAACCTTGAACTGGGACTGGATTTTCAAGACCACTTCATGCAACTCAGGCCTGATATCTTGGCGGTTACTGAAGACGACCAATACGGTGAACTCAAACGTGCTTTGTGTGCAAGAACCGGCGCCAGCTATGTCGTACTGCCAAAGACCCCGCCGAAGGTTAGTCCGATCTCAACCACAGAAGTCGTGCGCTGGATCCGTGCCCCCGAAGCGGCGCCCCTGCGGGTGGACTTCGCGGGCGGCTGGCTGGACGTCCCGCGCTTTTCCAAGCCCGGGGGTTTGATCGTAAACTGTGCTATCTCGCCGTTGGTTTCGCTCAGTTCCTGGGAGTACGAGAAACGTTCCGGCCTGGGCGGAAGTGCTGCCTGGGCGCTTCTCAACGGACAAGACGGCGTCGACAGTGAACTCAATCTCGGGGTGGGATGGCAGGATCCGGCAGTGATCAGCGAAACCGGCCTGTGCGTGTGGAGCAGCGGGTCGCGACCAACCTTACACCTGAAACGCAATGGCGACATGCTGAAGCAACTGATGGCACTACTGTATACCGAGGAAGAACATGATACCCCGGAGATCGCAGCCCGGGCCCGCAATTACCAATTGATCTACGATGCAAGCATCGTCGCGGGCGAGGCGGTGTTGCGTGAAGATGTGGGGAGATTGGCCGAGGCCATACGTATGAGCTACCGCGCCCAGATCGAGGAGGGGATGAATCCCCTGCCGCATCGAGAGAGCTCTCAGGCGTGCAAGTACTGCGGCGGAGGCTGGGGGGGCTATGCGGTGTATCTGTTCCAATCGGCCAATGATCGGGACGCCTTTGTCGAGCGTCACGCCCAAGCCAAAGCAATCGAACCATTCGTGAGAGGGTATGGCGTTTCCTGATGCCTGGGTGCCGGTAGCTGTCCTGGACATCGGCCGTGGCTGAAGTATCGTGAACCCGTTGGCTCTTCCCAAGACCCGGCTCCGCTTCTCTGCCGCGCTCTTCAGTTTGCTGGCGTTTGCGCTGCTCTTCTGCGCGTTTTGCCTTACTCAGTTGCACCGTCTCTGGCCCAAGGATGGGGCTCCCGGGTGGTGGGAATCGGCCGGCTACTGCTTGATGGTGGCGAGCGGCCTTGCGGTGGGAATTGGCTCAGTCACCGCGCCGTTCCTGCTCAGCTCTCGTCCGTGGCTTCGGCGACTGGGCCACGCAGGCGCGAGCCTCTTCGGCGCCGCGCTGCTGGCCAGCGCCTACGTCGACACCAGACTATTCGAGGTCCTGGGTGTCCATCTCTATGATTCGTCGGTAACCGCCTTGTTGGGGCGGGGCGCGGTCAATGAGTCCCTGCACATTACCGCTTGGGAGGTGGCACTCGTCGCAGGGGGCACGTGGACATCATGCCCACCTTTCTCGACTACGCGGGCCTTCCGCCGTCCATCGCCGCCAGCGACTATAGCAGTGGCGTGTCACTCCTGCGGGCGCAAGATCCCGCGCGACTGGTGCTGGTTTCTTCCATCGATTTTCCCGAAAGGAATCGCCAACTGGCCCTCGTCTCTCGAAGCTCGAAGTTTCTCGTATGGAAGGAGTCTTCCGGATCGAGGGCTTTTCGCATCATCTCTACCTCCGATGCCGAGGATATTTCCGCAGAACGATCCGAGGCCGAAGGTGGCAATGCGTTGGGGTTTCTCAACGAAACCTACCGGAGGTTTTTTCTGCGAACGCGCTGAACTACCAGAATGCGGTTGCTTCGCAGGCCGCGAAGATTCTCTCTGAGCCGCCGGGCCGCCCCTTGCCGCCGCTCTGAGGCCTCCGTCCCTCTGCGTTCCCAGCGGCCGGAAGGCTGAATTCCCGAATACCTGCGGGCAGTTGCAGCCCGAGGGCCGGCGGTCGCGTTGAACTCTTAAGCCAATGTATAAATAGTATTGAAGATTACTGACAAATTGGCGATATATCAGAATATGAGGCTCCCGCTTTCTCTGGCTTCGGTCGCTGCGCTGCTGTTCGGCGCGGCCTTGCCGGCCTGGGCCTGGGAAGACTACGAGCAAGGGGAGAATGTGCCGATCATCACCGTGCCCGCTGCGCCTCCTTCGCCCGAACGCTTGCCCATCTTTGGCCTGATGGCTGACGTGGGCGTGCCCGATGGCCTCATCGGCTCGCTGGCGATTCGACCGTGGAGTTGGGTGCGCCTTTGCGGGGGAGGCGGGACCAACAGCATCAGCAGCGGCTGGCGCGCCGGCATCACCTTCCTGCCCTTTGCCGCAGGTCCCTCGGCCAGTTTCGAATATGGCAGCTATCAGGACGGCAACGCCAACCCCTTGGCCAAGAAGATCATTGGCAGCGGGTTCGACGGCAGCCCGCTGCTGGAACGGGTTGGCTACCAGTATATGAACATTCACCTGGGTCTGGACTTCGGTTCACGCAGGGCCGTCTTCTTCATCCACGGGGGCCTCACTGTGATCCGTGGCCACATCCACAATGTCGACGCCGCAATTAGCGAATCCACATCTCATGACCCCAGCGTCGCAGGCACAACTGAGGTGGTCGTGCCACAGGAGCCGACCGTCAAGGCGGTGGGATCGTCAGTCAAACTGGGGCTCATCGTCTACATCTGGTGAGACGGCGACCATGACACTCCGAATTCTTCCCATCATCCCGGCGCTGGCTGCGCTGGCCGGCGCCTGCTCATTCTCCGCCGAGGCCGACATCCCCGAGGTCGATATCACCCAGCACGGGTTGATAGTGCCGGGCGTGCCGAGAGCCAGGCGAACCGGCGATGTCTCGATGACCAGTTCCTTCACGTTCTCGTCATCCAACACCGCCTGGGCCAAGCGCATGAATTCCGAGATCTCTGTCCACCAGGTCACCGTCACTGCCACCGAGGGCGTGCCTAACCTCGACTTCATCAAGTCCGCACATCTGACCATGGCTGACTCCGCAGATTCGGAAGCAACAACCGAGATCGTCAGCTATGACCGGTGCGACGAAGCGCCGTCCAGTTCAGTCATCGAAGTCAGCATGCCCACACCCATCGACATCACCACCCTGTGGTCCGCCGACCAGACGATCATTGAGCTTGCGGTGGCCGGGCAATTGCCCGAACAGGACTGGACAGTCGATGTGGCTTTGAAGCTCACGGGCAAGATTACCTACAACTACTAGAGCGCATCTCATGAATCGCTCCGCGTCGCCTGCCGGCTGCGGTCCCCGTGACGTTGGCATCCGAAGGCCTTGCGCGCCTGCGCGCAGTCTGCGCGCAAGTAGGGACACGCGAGAAGAGTCGCACAGGCACGTGAACCGGGTCATGCTCATCTGCGGAGGCACACCATGGAGAAAACGCGCAGTCTGGCAAATCTCATCCAGTCAGCCCGGGCCTTCCAGGAGAGTCGCGTGTTGCTCACCGCCCTGGAGCTGGATGTGTTCACCACGCTCGGGGAAGGCGCCACTGCTGGGCAGGTCTCCCGGAGGCTGGGCACGGATCCTCGCGCCACTGAGATGCTGCTCAACGCTCTGGTGGCGGTGGGCGCCCTTTCCAAGCGCGATGCCGTGTTCCGCTGCACCGCGGAGTCAAAGGCGCTGGGGCCTGCGCGCACCGGTCTTCTGCACATGGTTCATCTCTGGGATACCTGGTCTGGCCTCACCGACTGCGTGAAATCAGGCAAGGCCGTCCGTTCGCGAGGTCCCGAGGGTTTTTCCGAGGTGCGCACCCGCGCCTTCATTGCGGCTATGCACGCGCGGGCTCAGGAGAGCGCGCAAGAGACCGTGCTCCTCTCCGGCATCCGCGATGCGAAGCGCATGTTGGACGTGGGCGGCGGCTCCGGCGCCTTCTCCATCGCTTTCGCCAAGGCATGTCCGGAATTGCGCGCAGAAATCCTAGATCTGGGAGCGGTCGTGCCGCTGGCGGAGGAATACATCCGCGAGGCGGGTCTGCAGGACCGCGTCCGCGTCCGACCGGGGGACATGCGCACGGCTGAATTTGGCGAAGGCTTCGACCTGGTGCTGCTCTCTGCTGTCTGCCACATGTTCAGCGAAGACGAAAACCGCGCGCTGATCCAGCGCTGCGCCCGGGCCTTGGTGCCCGGGGGCCATCTTGTGATCCGCGAATTCATCCTGCAGGAGGATCGCAGCGGGCCCCCGCACGCGGCCCTGTTCGCGCTCAACATGCTGGTGGGCACCGAGCACGGAAACACCTATACCGAGGGCCAATACCGGGCCTGGATGCAGGAGGCGGGCTTGGCCACTATCACCCGCCCCGACCCCGAGGGCGATGTGATCGTCGCAACGGCCGTCGCATAAGGCGCTGGCTTTGGGAGAACCGCGGTCATTGTCCCCTCCGCCACAACATCAGCATCCACGGCCGGAGCATCCACAGCCTGGGTGTCCGAAGGCGCGTCAGGACTCGGCGACGCATCTGCCGGCGAATCAGGAGCCGCATCCACGACGGACTCGCTCGACACCGTCGAGTGGCAGGTGGCTGTCGAGATTGGGCGCCTCACGCCTCTTGGTTGCGGCCGTCAGGCTGTGCCTCTGGTCGACGCACGGACTACGATGACCGACGTTGGCGCACGCCACGGCGCCGAAGCCTGCTGGCCAGCATCGCACCCAGCACCAGCATCGCGCCCCAGGGGGTGGCGCTGCGATCGATCCCAGCGAGACGACAACTACACCCTGAACTCCCGTTGGTAACCGTCGCACCCGTCGTCTGGGTGGTTCCAGTGCTGCCGCCGGTTGAGCTCGCGCCCCCGGTTCCCGCGCTGGTTCCGCCCGTCGTCGCCGCGCCCCCCGATGCCGACGCAGCGCTTGTCGCGGCACCACCCGTTCCCCCCGCGCTGCCTGACGTAGCACCACCGCTGCCGGGCGTACCGCCCGAAGTGATCACGCCGCCGCTGCGCGCACCTCCGGACCCGATGACCCCGCCGTTGCTCGCGCCGCCCGACCCGATGATCCCGCCGTTGCTCGCGCCGCCCGACC
>PMBS01000028.1 GCA_003153015.1 Myxococcales bacterium | reverse complement strand
TCTTGAAGCACCCTTGGCTTTGTGCTCAGGACTTGAGGAATTCCAGGAGGTCCGCATTGAGCCGGTCCTTGTGCGTGTCGGTCAGACCGTGCGGCGCGCCGGGATAGACGACCAGCTTGGCGTTCCGTACGAGTTTGCTCGACGCCAGCGCACTGGCCCCGATGGGCACGATCTGGTCGTCGTCCCCGTGGAGAACCAGAGTCGGGACGTCGAATTTCTTGAGATCCTCGGTAAAGTCCGTCTCTGAAAACGCCTTGATGCAGTCGAACGTGGCTTTGTGACTGGCCTGCATTCCCTGAAGCCAAAAGTGGTCAATCATCCCCTGTGAAACCTTCGCACCCGGCCGGTTGAAACCGAAGAACGGGCCGCTGGCGAGTTCCTGGTAGAGTTTGGAGCGGTCGGCGAGCGAGCCGGCACGAATGCCATCGAACACCTCGATCGGCAAGCCGCCGGGATTGGCCGCCGTCTTCAGCATCAGGGGCGGAACGGACGAGACCAGCGCGGCCTTGGCCAGTCGTTTGCTACCGTGGCGGCCGATGTAACGTGCGACTTCGCCGCCGCCCGCGGAGAAGCCGATCAGCACGGCGCTCTTCAAGTTCAACGTGTCCATCAGCGTCGCGAGATCATCCGCGTAGGTGTTCATTTCGTTGCCATCCCATGGCTGGCTGGACCGGCCATGGCCGCGCCGGTCGTGCGCGATACAGCGATAGCCGTGCGACGCCAAGAAGAGCATCTGGGCCTCCCAGCTGTCCGAGCTCAAGGGCCATCCGTGGCTGAACACAACCGGCGGACCCGAGCCCCAATCCTTGTAGTAGATCTGTGTCCCGTCCCTGGTCGTTATCGTGTTCATGTATCTTCTCCCCGTCGCATGCGTGCGGCTCACCTGCAGTGCACGTGGCCGGTCAAGAGCAGGATGATGCCAATCACCAGAATGAGTCCGGCAGGCGACCAGCTCCAGGGACCGTAGTGGGAATGCCCCCATCCGCCGCCTCCCAGCGCCAATACCAAAAGCACAACCAACACAATAGTCAATAGCATGGAAATTCTCCTTTGGCCCGCAAGAGCCGCTCACATGACCTTCGTTGCCGGCTTCCATCACTGTGATGAAGCCCAGGCTGCTACCTCGAGACCTCCTTGATCGCGCGCTTCGCGTCGCTTGCCGCCTGTTTCGCGGCGTGCTTGATGTCCCCGACCGCCCCCTCGACCTGGCCCGCGCGTTCGTCGGCCTCGCCCTCTTTGCGCAGCTCCCTGTTGCCAGTCAGTCCGCCCACGGCCTGTTCGATCCTACCCTTGACCTTCTTGCTGAATTCGCCCATTTGGATCCTCCCCTGATTTGAGTGAAACACTAGAGGATGGGCCCTCTCAAGGCCCGGACCCAATGGAAAGCAGCTTTCGGGCCATCGATCAGGCACAAGCAAGTTCACGTACTTGCATTGCGGACGACTCCAGAAGAACCGCCAAACCAATCAAAATGAGCGGGCCGCTTCTTCGATTCGACCAGGGCGACGGGCCCGCTTTTGCGGGGCGAGGCAAAATTCCCAGACCCGACTTTGACTGGTGCCTCGTCGCGGCAGCGCACACTTCCTCCGTGATCACGCGCGGATAGGCCATATGACGCGAAGATCGTCGTGTTACTAGGCGCTCGTCCCCGGAAAAGCGGCTCAAGTCTCGGTCGCTGCGGTCCTGGCTGGCGTTGCCGTTTGGCCGGGCGTAACGCCGTGGATCTTGGGCGGCAGATCGACCTTCAGGCGGACAAGCAGTGCGGCCACGGCGGGGCGGACCTCGGTGGTCTGTTGCACCTGCACGCCGCCACGCTCGTACTCGACTACCTTGTACCAGGACATAGGATCCCCGAGGCCTGCACCGGAAGCCGACGGCGCCGGAGTCAGAGCGCAGTGAGCTACCGTCCGGAGCAGATAGGGTAGACTGCCTGGCGTGTCCAGGACACCCCGCTCAGCCTGCGCCCTCGGTCCTTTGCCTTCCGTGGTAAGGCCGCCCAGAGGGACCGGCGCGCGCGGCCGCCACTGGAGTCCATTTCGCGAAACCGCCGTATACGCAGTGGTGGGGCTGATCCTCGGTGCCGTCACGTTCCGGTAAGTCGTCCTGTCGCGTTTTGACCTGCTCCTGGGTGATGCTGGTGACACCCGCCTCATTGGAGTGATTCTGGAACACTGGTGGCAGGTGTTCCGGGGGACCGCTTCGTGGCTATCACCCCCATTCTTCTATCCGGCTCAGGGCGTCCTCGGGTACAGCGAAGGTGCATTTCTGTTTGCGCTACCCTATGCGGCACTGCGTTTTGCGGGAGCGGGGCCGCTCGTGTCCTACCAGATCGTGCTGTTTGCCTTGGTGGCAGCGGGATGGATTGGGACCATCCTGTTCCTTCGCCGGTGTTTGAGATTGGGCGTGGTTCCGACCCTGGCAGGCGCTGCCCTGTTTGTTTTCCCCAATTCCGCGAATATCGCAGCCGCATCCCACACTCAGTTGTTTGCCATCCACTTCATTCCGCATGTGGCCTTGGGAATCTATCTGTTCTTGCGCGATTTTCCCAAGGCTACATCCGGTGGCAGGGTCGGTGGAATGATCGTGGCGGTTCTCCTTCCAGCCATCTTCTACACAAGTCACTACGTCGGTTGGTTTTCGCTCTTCTTTCTGTTACTGAGCGAGGCGGTGAGTGGCGCGTGGGCTCGGCTGCATTGGCGTGGGTCGGTCCCCGAACGCCACATTCTGTGGAATCGCGACATCTGGAAGGGGGTGGCGCCCTATCTGGCGCTCAGCGGTGTCTGCTTCGTTCCATTCGTGATGACCTATGGTCCGGCCCTTGGGCAATTTGGGGCGCGCCGCTATTCGGAGATGGTCAGCATGCTGCCATCGCCCATCGACTATGTGAACGTGGGCCCCACGAATTGGCTGTGGGGCCGGGCGCTATGCGCTGGCCGCGGTTCACGACCGCTGGCGCCTGAATTGGTCAAGGGCCTTCCGGTGGGGCTGCTGCTCGTCTTCCTGATGGCCTGGCTCCGTTGTGTTCGCAAGACAAGACCGTATCGGGTAGACGTGGCAGAGGATGGTCGCTTTTGTGTCTTGGTGGAAGGAAGACCCATCAACGATGAGGGAAGACTCGCAAGTCTCTCGGCCGGACTTGGGGCGGCGGTATTGCTGGCGTGGCTGCTGCTGCTGAGGGTTCACGACTTGTCACTCTGGTGGCTGGTCGCAAAAGCGATTCCTGGCGCCAGCGGCATTCGCGCGGCGTATCGCTTTCAGCACGTTCTCGCCTTTCCGGTTGCCGTGGTGGTCGCGATCGCCCTGCAGCAAGTACTGAATCATGTGAGGCGTGGGGGGCATTCGCCCAGGAAACGGAACCTACAATGGGCCGCCGTGGTCGCTGCTTGTCTTCTGCTTGTCGTGGAGCAGTTTAACACGGGAGGCGTGGCGCTATACGGCAAGCAACAGCAACGTGACCTGCTTGCGCGTATTCAGCCCCCGCCGCGGCAGGCGAAGGTGTTTGCCTTGTTGCCAGGCACAGAGTGGGGGAGAAAGCCCTTGGAAACCGCAATTGATGCCATGATCGTCGCCCAACACTACGGTTTGTACTCAATAAACGGATACAGTGGCCAGTGGCCCCGCGGTGGGGAGGGACTATCTGATACTCGCAAGCCGGAGTATCTGTCACACCTGGTTGCTTGTCGTCATCGACGTGTTCAATGACATTCAGGCAGATGACGGTGTCAAACCCGCCGGGGACCTGAGGAAAGGTTTCAGGTTTGGTAACGTCGGTCAGGGCGACGTGGAGATAGGGCCGGTCATGGGCAAGCCCCCTAAGGGAATCTAGATACAGTGGATTGATGTCCGAAGCAAAATACAAGTCGCGCGGGATGATTTCGCGGGTCAGATTTCCCGTGCCACTGCCGCGGGCACTGCAACTTGATCACGATTTGAGGCAGGAACGCTCGCATGATACTGATGGGCCGAAGAAAACTGCTTTGGGGCGTGCTTCTGGCGTGTGTCGTTGCGGCCCCCAGCACGCTCAAGGCCCAAGTGTCCGATAAGGTCCAATGGACGAAGCCGGTTGGGCGGCAGCTTGACCTCCGGCGATCCCCTATCGGGGACCGCGACGATCTTGCTTGCTTCGATTGCGCGGATCGCTATCGTACGCCCTATTCGGCGGTCGGGTGGCTCGCGCACCTCTGCTTGTCGGCCGAGCCGCTTGGCAACTGATATCCGGTCTCTTGCACGGGGGTTTGTCATGAGTTTAGCTAAGTTCGTCACGACCACTTCATTGATCGCAGCGTTTTGTGGGGTTACGGCGTGTGGGGCGGATGGCTCCCACGCAAAAGGCGGGGCCGGCGGAAATGGTGGCGCGACGTCTGCGGGCGGAGGCTCGGGAGCTGGCGGCTTGACCGCCCGTGGTGGCGGCAGTGGCAGCGGCGGCGCGTCGGCGAGTGGTGCAGGTGGCGGAGCCGGTGGGGCGTCGAGCGGCAACGGCGGCGCAACCTCGATTGGTGGTCAAATAGGGAGTGGCGGTGCAAGTAGCGCGGGCGGCGCCAAAGCAAGTGGTGGTGCCGCTGGCAATGGCGGCGCGACCGGGAGCGGTGGCGCGACGACAAACGGCGGCGCCACAGGCAGCGGTGGCGCCACAGGCAGCGGCGGCGCCGAAGCAAGTGGTGGTGCCGCTGGCAATGGCGGCGCGACCGGGAGCGGTGGCGCGACGACAAACGGCGGCGCCAAAGCAAGTGGTGGTGCCGCTGGCAATGGCGGCGCGACCGGGAGCGGTGGCGCGACGACAAACGGCGGCACCACAGGCAGCGGCGGCGCTATGGGCAGCGGCGGCGC
>PMBS01000358.1 GCA_003153015.1 Myxococcales bacterium | reverse complement strand
AGCCTGCCCGGCGACCTCGACAACTACCTCTCCTGCGGCGAGTGCTTCGAGCTGGTTCGCACGCAGAACGACGGCAGCGAATACCAGTCAGGCGCAGGCGGCTACACCCCTCCCATCGTGCTTCAGGTAGCCGACTCGTGCCCGTGCTCGGCCAATTCCAAGTGGTGTTGCGGCTCCGGGCGCGACCACTGCGGCGAGGTCGAGGGGGTTTTCAAGTACGGCTGCCAGCTTCCGCCGTCGCCGCCGCCGCCGCCCGTCGATCACGATCCGCTACCCAATGAAAGCATCCACCTCGATCTTTCGGACATCGCCATGTCGCGCCTGCAGACCGGCAACCCCAACGGCACTATCACGGACGGCGTGATCCCGACGAAGTACAAGCGCGTGCCTTGTCCCGTGGTGGGCAACATGCACATCTGGTTGCGCCCCAATGCGGGTCCGTACTACTTTGCGCTCACCGTGGTGAACATGGCCGGGCTGGGCGCGGCGGCCAAGGTCGAGGCGCAGTTGCCATCCGGGGATTGGGTGCTGCTCAAGCGCGACGCCAACTACAGCTTGTCCCGACCGCAAGAGCGCTTCGGTACCTGGGCCCTCCCGCAAGGCTATGGTCCCTTCAACCTGCCCGTCACTCTCCGCGTGAGCGACGGGTCCGGCCGCGCGGTGGTCGCCAGCGAAGTCATCAAGGCCTGGGCGCCAGCCGACAAGAGCCAGAGCGAGACCTGGTTTATCGACACCGGCTTTCAGTTCTGACGGCGAACCTGCCGGTTGTTTACAGCAAATCGTCGCAGGGTGTGCCGAGGCGCTGGCCCTCATAGACCCCCAGATCCTGGTAGATGAGCACGTGGTTGTCCTGGATAGGCAACTGGATTAGCTCGAGTTCCTTCTTGCGTTCGACCCAGACGCTGCGCTGCTTGTCCAGCACCAGTCGCAGCTCTCCCGAACGGGTGGTGAAGATGTCCCCCTGTGAGTCGCTGACGATATTGGTCATCTTCAACGGCTTGAGGCTGCCACGCAGTCCTGAGAAGAGGCGGAAGGTTTTGCTGTTGGCAGGAGCCAGGGGCCGGTCCACGTAGTAGTAGTGGCCCTGGTTGTCGCGGGCCAGGGAGTAGGCCTGGTATTGCCACAGTTGTTCGTGAAAGGTGGCACTGGCCAGGATCTTGTCGCGGGCTTCGTTGGCGAGAGACGTGAAGGTGGTCGCACGATCGCCGCACTGGACCGAGTACTTGCCGTCCTTCCAGCCCACACCGGCCTTCCAGCGTGCGTCCACCCGCGGTTCCCAGAAAACCCGGTCCCAGCTCTCCGTACCCGAGCTGCCTCCGCCGGTGACGCGTTGGAGGAAGAAGCGCTTCCCGTTGCCGTAGTATAGATGTTGCCAGACATCGCTAAAGGGAATCACCGCCACATAGTGATCCTTTCCGTCGCTTAGTATCACCAGCTTGTCTTTCACCGCGCTGATGTCGACGCTGGGGGGTAGGGCCTCGGCCACAGGCTTCTCTTTCGCTGCGGCGGGCAACACGGTCAGGCCAACCAGGCAAGAGAGGAAGGCGAGTTTGCGCATGGCCAGGGTATGATACATCGGCCGCGAGAAACCGGTTGCCTATCATGAGCATGAACTCTCCCACCCTCGAGCTTGGTCAGGTGATCGGCGATACCTATCGCATCACCGCCCAGCTCGGTGCCGGCGGCATGGGCGCGGTGTTTGCGGCGGAGCACCTGCGTTTGCCGGGAAAGCAGGTGGCCATCAAGGTCCTGCATGCCACGGTTTCGTCCAGCGAGCTCTTGCTGCGTTTCCGGCGCGAGGCAGAGATCGCATCGCGCATCGGTCACCCCAACATTGTGGAGGTGCTGGATTTCAACACCTTGCCCGACGGGTCGCCCTACCTGGTGATGGAGCTGCTGGCCGGGGAGAGTCTGTCGGCGCGGCTGCGGCGCGGGCCGTTGCCCGAGGCTGCGGCTCTGTCCATCGCGCGCCAGATTGGATCGGCCCTGGCGGCGGCCCATCGCATGGGCGTGGTCCACCGCGATCTCAAGCCCGACAACATATTCCTTTGCCCCAGCGAAGTGGACGGCGAGCTGCGCGACCAGGTGAAGGTCCTGGATTTCGGAATTTCAAAGATCCGGGGATCGCAGACGGTGGTGACTCAGGATGCGGCGGTCATGGGGACGCCGCACTACATGTCGCCCGAGCAGGCCAGCGGCAAGAACCAGGACATCGATGCGCGCACCGACATTTTCGCCCTGGGCGCCATCGTCTACGAGATGCTGAGCGGCCACCTCGCCTTTCCCGGCGACAGCTTCCCCCAGGTGATCTACCGCGTGGTGTTCGAGCCGCACCCTTCGCTGGCTCCGCTGGTGAGCCAGGTCTCGCCGCGCGTGATCGCGGCGATCGATCGCGCCTTGGCCAAGCGGGCTGCCGATCGCTTTGCCGACATGGCCGAGTTCATCTTGGCGCTCACCGGTCGGCACTTGGGGATCACCGTTTCATCAAAGGAAGGCGCGCTGCCCGCGCCGGCCGGCCTGGGCACGTCGGACACGGCCCTGGCCGCGACTGCGTCCGTGCCCGCGCCGGGGGTGGCCAGCCTGCCTACGCTTCCCGCCGGGATCGAGGTGCTGCCCACCGCGGTGGCCGGCGCCACGCTTCCCACCCGCGGGCGCAAGCAACTGGTCTGGCTGGCCGCAGGGTTTCTGGCTTGTGCGCTGGGCGTGGGTCTCTTCCTTTTGCGAGGGAAAGCGGAGAATCCTCCTAGTGATCAAGGGGCGTCGTCCCGACCCGTGGTGGCCGCTGTTCTGCCGGCTTCCCCGGATGCGGGCGCTGCTGTACACCCCTTGGTGTTCGACGCGGCGGCGGTGGCCCAGGATGCGCGCAGCGAGCCCATTCCGGTTCTCATTGCACCACGGGGCAAGCACGTTGCCAGGGAAGAGTCCCTGGCGCCGGCGGTTGCCGCTGAATTGGACGCGGCCTTGGCTGCCTTGAACCAAGGCAATGCCGCCGAAGCCATCCGGAAAGCGCGCCACAGTCTCTTCGAGCAAAAGACCTCGCGCGCCTTCGTCATCTTGACCCGCGCCTACTGCAAGACGGGCGATCTGGGTGCGGCCCAGGCGTCGCTACGCAACGTGGCGGCATCCGAGCGCACGCAGGTCGTGCGAGCATGCAAGGCCGCGGGGATGGACCTTTAGGCTCTGGAACTCGCGATGCTGTCCCGCGGCAGCGTCGGCCAGCGAAGGCGGATAGATCGGTTGAGCCGCGAATGCCTGCATACGCCACTCTTCCATAACGGAGGTAATCGATGCTAACCCCACGAAGTGCGAACTATGGTCAGACTGTGACGGCGCGCAAGCGCGTCATGTTCCTTTTCTCGATGGGGTTGGCGTGCCTCTCCATCAGCACCCCAGCGATGGCCGCTGTCACCTTGGGCGGTTTGTTCAGTGATCACATGGTGGTGCAGCGCGAAATGGAGGTGCCAGTGTGGGGCACGGACACCGCCAACCAAAGCATCACTGTGAAGCTCGGCACGCAGACGGCGACGGGCACGGCCGGAACCGACGGGAAGTTTACAGTACGCCTGCCTGCCCAAGATGCCGGGGGACCCTTTTCCATGACCGTGACGGGCTCGTCAACCGTCACCGTGGCAGACGTCTATGTCGGGGAAGTCTGGCTCGGCTCAGGACAGTCCAACATGGGCTACACAATGCAGTGTGGGTACGCGGGCTGCGCAATGAAAGACGCAGCCACAGAAATCGCTGCCGCCAACTACCCACTCATCCGCACCACCAATGTTCCAGGTAGACCGTCCGCGACTCCGGTGGCCAACACGAGCACTACCGTGAAGTCCACTTGGCTGGTGGTTTCGCCGCAGACGGCTCCTGGCATCTCCGCCATCGGCTATTTCTTTTCGCGCGAGCTGTTCAAGAATCTGAACGGCGTGGCCATTGGCCTCGTTCACAGCTCGGCTGGTGGTAGCTGCCTGCAGTGCTGGATGTCGAAAGAGTCCATCGCGGCCATCCCTTCGGTTGCCGCCGACCTCGCTTCGTTCGAGGCGAATCCCAATTACACCAACGTGCACAATCCATACATTTGCTACAACGGCATGATTGCCCCTTTGATCCCCTACGCCATCCGCGGCGTCGTCTGGTATCAAGGTGAGTCGGTGACCTGGGGCGGAGACACCTACCGGGATATTCAGGTCGGACTCATCTCCTCTTGGCGCCAGGCTTGGGGACAGGACTTCACTTTCCTCATCACCCAACTGCCCAACTACAACATCTCCAGTACAGGTTGGCCCGTGCTGCGTGAAGCGCAGCTACAGGCAAGCCAGATTCTTCCCAATACCGGCATATCGGTCAACATCGACATCGGCGACCCCAACTACGTGCATCCCTCGGACAAGCCGGATCAAGGCTTGCGTTTGGGCATGGCAGCGCGAGGGATCACCTACGGGCAAACGGACTTCCCCTACTACAGCCCGATCTACGATCACATGGCGATCGAAGGCAGCTCCATCCGGCTATATTTCTTGCATACCGATACCGGTTTGGCGTTCAAGGGAGGCACCGGGACAGGGTTCGAGATCGCTGGCGCCGACGGCAACTACGTGACCGCAACCGCTGCCATCCAGCCCGATTCGACCATTCTTGTCTCCGCCGCCTCGGTCACGGCGCCGAAAAACGCGCGCTACTGCTGGGCTGGCAATCCGACGGCTAGCCTCTACAACCAAGGCACGCCTGCGCTGCCGGCCTCGCCGTTCCGCACTGATGCCCCTGCTTTGCCCGCTGGTAGTCGGGCGGATGGTGGCGTAGTCGGCACGGGTGGCGCCGTGGGTACGGGGGGGAACACCGGCGCGGGAGGGAACACCGGCTCGGGCGGTGCCACCGGCACGGGTGGCGCCACCGGCTCGGGCGGCATCACGGGTGCGGGGGGTAACACCCGCTCCGGGGGGAATACCGTCTCGGGCGGCAATATTGGCACGGGTGGCGCCACTGGCACGGGCGGCATCACGGGTGCGGGGGGCAACACCCGCTCGGGGGGCAATACCAGCTCGGGTGGGAACGCGGGCTCCGGGGGGAATACGGGCTCAGGCGGCAATACCGGCACCGGTGGGAACACCCGCTCCGGGGGGAATACCAGTTCGGGCGGCAACAACGCCTCGGGCGGCAACAACGCCTCGGGCGGCAGCAACGCCTCGGGCGGCAACAACGCCTCGGGCGGCAACAACGCCTCGGGCGGCAACAATGCCTCGGGCGGCAACAACGCCTCGGGTGGCAACAATGCCTCGGGCGGCAACAACGCTTCGGGCGGCAACAACGCCTCGGGCGGCAACAATGCCTCGGGCGGCAACACCGGTGCAAACACTGCAACCGGGACCACAAACAACGGTGGCTGCTCCTGCCGAACGGGAAGTCACGCCAGCGGCTTGTCGGACACCGCGGCTCTCGCCCTCGGCTTGCTACTGGTACTCGGCGTTCGCCGTAACCGTCGGAAATCGCGACCTGAAAATTAGCTGACGAAGTCCGACCCGAGGAACGGCCGGCGCGCCGGGCTACGACGTCATCGTCCACGCGCCGCTCGTCACATTTTGCCGCAGCACATGCCTCGCTCCGTCTGACGTGCGCACGACGAAGAAGCGCGCATCAGGCTCGCGCCAGCGGCGCTCGATGACGGCCACCTCCAACCTGCGACCCCTTGTCACCACAGCGCGCGGCTCCTCGTCAGCGGCGTAGCCACTGTAGCAGATCACCTCGACAGCTCGTCGCTGCATGGTAGCGATATTCCCCGCCAGCTAGTCGCGTGTGCAGTAGCGGCCGCGATCCCTCGCTTCCGTCAGGGTGCCGGGTCGGAAGGACTGGCCGGCCAATCGTCCGTGCGAAACGGCGCCGCCGGTAGATCGGCCTGGTTTCTCAGAGTGGCGATCCCGCTGTCGCCTTGGCAACCGTGAACAGGCGCAGCCCCGGACAACCGCCGCCGACGGCCTGGTCGGCTCCCTTCGAGCGTCCCAATATGAACTCCATGTTGGATTGGCCCGACGCCACCCAGACCTCGCCGGACCACACGTCCGAGAAAATGAGCGCGTTCGAGCCCTCGATGGTGAGCATGAAGGGACCGCCCGCGGCGACCGCGGGAAGCAGGAGCGCCCAGTGCCCGCCGGCATCCGATTGTGTTGCCGCCTTGCCGCCGGCCAAAGCCGCACGAACCGATTCGCCCGGGGCTGCCGTTCCCCAAAGGCGTACCGGCCGGCCCCGCTCGACCACCATGTGATCCCCGATCAGTGCGCCGACCCGGACAGTGGCGAAAGCTGGCCGCGGATTCGCGACGAGAATCACGGCAGCGGCAACCCCTGTGGCGCAGAGTGCGATCGGTCGATTCATCGTGGACCTCCCTTCGGGACGTCTGGGGCGGGAGGCGCTGTCGACCACGGGGCCATATTCGCTACTCGACCGGCATGGTCACGACGATTGCGGTGGAGAAAAGAGCGGAGCGAACGCAAGCGAGCGATTCGTGGATGCCTCCAGGTCAAGTGGGCAGCTCATGAGCAAGTTCGAGGCCAAGTTCGATTCTGTCCTCCGACCGGGGAGCAAGCCAGATCTTTGATCTTGGTGGGCCTGGCGTGCAGCGACCGGTCCGGCCTGAAACCCGGTGGGGGCACTGGAGGCGCTGGGGCCGGGGCCAACCATCAAGGCGCTGGTGGCGCTGGCAGTGCTGTGACGAGTAGGTTTCCGAGATTCGGGACGCGCGGGGCCGTCGGTCGCGGCGCAGCGACTCTATGGCTGCATCGTGATGTTGGACCCGGCGACGAAGGTTTCCTTGCCGATGTCAGGCCCAACCTGCTCGACCAGATAGCCTTTCACCGTGAAGGTTCCCGTGTCGGTGATGCGGAATGAAGACAGAAGAATGTGACCGTAGGTTTGCAAGTTCAGATAGTCATGCGTGCCATAGGTGCCGTCGTTGATGTAGATGCGGACCGCGCGACCGGCCATGTCCGCGGCACTCTCCAGCTTGAAGTAGATCGCCCCCGTCGTCCCTTCTGCGGCAACCGAGAAGCTGGTGCCCGGGCTGACCAGATCGAAACCGTTACCCCCAAGTCCGGTGCCAAAGGTCAGGCTATTCTTGAAGTCAGAGTCGTTGCTGCCGCACCCGCCGTTGGCGAAAACGAAAAATGGGATGAGGCAGAGAAACGCAGTTCGGATGAAGGTCATTGTGGCTGTGCTCCTTTGGCTATGGCCGATCGATTGTAGCTCAGATCTGGCTACGAAATGCCGAAAACCGCCCGCACCAGGAAAATCGGCAAACTGGCCCTCCGCAGATCTCCTCCATCGGGCAAACAAGTGCTCTTCGTCTCACGGGCGGGGGACCATCGCACAGCGTCGGCAACCGAATCCGCCAACACTGTAGGACCTGGCCTGCCTTGACATCATGACATCTTGACATCACATTGTCTTCATGGGCGCAGCGGTTCGAACCACACTTCACCTCGATGGCGACGTTTACCGGGCTGCCCGCAGTTTGGCTGCGGCGCGAGGAAGGGGACTGGGAACCGTCATCTCTGATCTTGCGCGCAAAGGCCTGACCGCGCCGCTTCCGGCCGGAAGGACCCGGCACGGCTTCCCGACCTTCGACGTGCCCGCCGGCGCCGCTCCCATAACGGCTGAGATGGTTCACTCGGCGATCGAGGACGAGTGATCGCATGACCCCAGCTAGGCCAGCACCGGTTTCCCGCCGCAAGGTGGATGTCCGGCGAAGGCCGAAAGGGATGGCGCCGATCCTTCTCGACGTCAATGTCTTGGTCGCACTGGCCTGGCCGAACCACGTCCATCATGCCACTGCGCTCACCTGGTTCGACGAGGTTGGCCGGGCCGGGTTCGCCACCTGTCCGGTAACCCAATCAGGATTTGTTCGGGTTTCCTCGAACCAGCGAGCGATTCCTGATGCACGCTCGCCCCGCGAAGCGAGGGAGATCCTGCGAAGGATCACTGCCCTGCCAGGCCACGTCTTCTGGCCCGACGATATCGAAATCGCGAGAAACCAGCACATCGCTTGGGAACGCCTGGGCAGTCACGCTCAGGTGACCGATGCGCACTTGCTGGCCCTTGCGATTCGTCGCGGCGGGCGACTGGCTACCCTCGACCGTGGACTGGTTGATCTTGCGCCCGAAGGCATGGCCGAGCACGTGGTCATTCTCGGTCGGTAGGAGAAACCAGCCCGCCCGCGAGGAAGAGGGCCCCCACCTCTTTCAATGTGTGGAGCGGATGGAACCCAGCAGGCCCTGCCAGGCTCGATACACTTCGGGTCGCAGGCTGAATGCCGCCGTGTGGTTGGCGACATAGCCTTTGGCCTTCACGTCCTCCTGATAGATCTCAAGCAGCTTTCCCTCTGCCTCAGCGGGCGGAACCGTCCTGATGAACGCCATAGCACGGGGTCAGATCGCAGACGATGTGGTCTGGTGGCCCCTCCACGACGTCGGTCAGGCAGGCGGGCTATGTTCCTTTCTGGTCGCGGATCCATGCCGCGAACATCGGGACGGCGACTTGGTGCTTGCCGTCGGCGGATTGCACGAAGTGGGTGCGGACCAGTCTCCGCAGAGCCTCGTCGGGGCGATCCACGGGACGGGGCTCTGCTGCCAGGACGCGCAACCATGTGCGCCCGCGGTCGTCCTGCTGGCGCCAGAGTTCGTCGAAGAGACTGGTCTTGCTGAAGGCAGCGTCGATGGCGGCCTGGATGTCGGCGGATTCGGCCCGAAGGCGGCTTTGATCGTTGAGGCGCCGGCAAAGCTCGTCACAAACCAGTTGGATCAGGTAGGGGTGACCCCGAGTTTCGGCAACCAGGCGGTTGACGGCGCCTTCTGGGTAGATGTCCGGGAAGTCGGGGGTCGGATGGCGAATCAGCTCGCGCGCCTCCTCGGGTTGCAGGTAGCTGATCTCTCGCGACAGGGCACTGATGAGGCGGTCCGGCCAGTGCGGGCCGAGGCGCGCCAGAGGGTAGGCACTCACGAGCAACAGGCGGATGCGGCGGAGCGTATCGCCAACCGCGCGCACGAAATCGAGAAAGTCGGTATTGGCCCACCCGTCGGCAATGCCATCCTGAAGACGTTCTACTTCGTCGATGGCGACCAGCATGCGGGTGCCCGCCTGTCCGAGCCGCTCATCGACCTGACCGAGCCAGCCCAATGCCAGGCCCCAGGCCCCGGCCTGGGGCTCCGTAGGTGCTCCGGGCCACGCCTTGGCCACCTCGGCCACCAGCAAGCGGTGAGGTTCGGCTCGCAAAGGCGAGCCGCTCAGTCCCTGGAAATTGACCTTGATCACGGTTGTGCCCGCGCCTAGTTGCACAGGCAGCATTTCGAGGAGAGACGACTTGCCCATACGGCGCTGGCCAACAAGCAGCAAGGGTCCGCGGCGATCCCCCGAGAGATCGTGGTCGATGAGCCCCACCAGATCCTTGCGCCCCTTGAACAGCCAAGGTTTGTCCGCGCTCAGCACCGGCCCGGCCACGAAGGGGGTTGGTACCTGGGGCTGCCGCTGCATCTCATCCACCAAACGGGCCCGCAGCTCGGCCACCAGTTCGAGCCAGGTGCGCGCCACGGGCAGCAACAGGCGTTCGAGCAACTCAGGCCGGCGCTTGCCTTGGATGTTGATCCGGAAGTCCTCCAGCACACGCTCGGCGTGGGCCAGCATCTCCTGGCGGTGCTCGTGGCTGCGGCTCACCTCGTACGCTCGGAGATCCTCGGCAGCGGCCTGGAACCGGCGCAGGGGCGAATCCTCTGGTGGCTCGGTAGGAAGGAACGGCAGATCCAAGCGGGCGGCACGCGCGAACCACCGCTCCCGCGCCGCGTTCCCCAGGCTTAGCGCCTGGAGTTCTGCGAGCGCCAAGCGCGCTGGCCGTTTCTGACCGAGCGATTCGGCAGCCTGGGTGATGACGCCCCGGCCGAGATCTGGATCGGCCCGTCCAAGCTCGACCAAAAGCGAACGAAGGCCCGGCAGCGGAAAGTAGATGAGGTCGTGGTGGCGGAAAGGGAGCTGTTCCACCGCCCGAGCTGGAGTAAGCCAGCCGGCTCGGGTCAAGGCCGAGAGGGCCCAGGTGACGGGTGCTTCGAGCAAGAAGGTGGGAAGTCGTACAAAGAATAGCGGAAACGCCACACCGACAGCCACGCCGAAAGCCACGCCGAAATCCATGCCGACAGTCACGCCGAACTCCACGCCGAAAAGCACGCCGAAAACCACGCCGGCAATCACGCCGAAAAGCACGCCCGAAACCACGCCGCCCACGCCGCCGCCCACGCCGAAAGCCACGCCGAGAGCCGCGCCGAAAGCCACGCCGCCGCCCTCGCCGACAGCCACGCCGAAAGCCGCGCCGAAAGCCACGCCGAAAGCTACGCCGACAGCCACGCCGATAGTGAGGCCGAAAGCCACGCCGATAGCCATGCCGATAGCCACGCCGAAAGCCAGGCGGACAGCCACCAGCCCCCAGGAGACCGGAATGCCGACCGCACGCTCGATCGCGGCCAGCAGAAAAGCCGTGACGGTCGACGCGAGAAACAACCAAGCGGAGAGTCGCAAGACCAGCGCACGGACGACTGGTTCGCGAAGCCGGCTGCGAAGTGTCCAAAGCGACGGATCGCCCTTCAATCCCCACGCGACGTAGAGCCGACGGAGCTCTATCGGCTGCATGAACAGAAGCCAGCCGAGACGCCAGAAGCCCGGGACGGGCGGCATCGGCGATGCTGGCGGTGATTTTTCAGTAGGCATCGGCCACGAAGTTTCGCCAGGCTGCGCCTGGAAGCCGAAAGAACTGGCCTTCCCAGGTGGCACCGAGGCCCTGGCCAGACTTCTCCTTGCCGTCGAATCGGCGGCGGTAGGTTAGGCTGCACATCGCCAACACAAAGGCCGCGTTTTCAATCTGTTCCTGCATCCAGCGCGGCCAGCCTTGCGCCGGGTGGGGCTCGTATAGATCGATCCAGGCATCCACACCCTCCTGCCGCAGACGCTTCGCAAGCTCAAGCACGCGCCCAGCGTGCGAGGGCGAGTCGTGGCTGTAGCTTATGAAGACCCGCTCGGACCGCTTGCTGGTCATGCTCTCATCCTCGGTGGGAGGATAGCGCTCATCGAACGCGTGCCCAGGTAAATCCAAGGGGCTCTTTCCGCGTCAGGTACCCCTCGTCGTTCGCGTTGGCGCGTCCACGAGGATGTTCGGGGGCAACCATCGGGCCGCGGTCGGTTTGTCGCTCTCCGCGCCGCGTGCTATTCAGTTCCTGTCCTTGAGGTGACCATGCAACATCTCGGCCTCGGCCCCAGCGAAATCTTGCCGGAATTCCTGGTTCCGGTTCTGGCAAGCTTCCGTCGGCAATTCGGCGAGCCGGCGGTGGTGGTGCGCTCCCCAGGCCGGGTGAACCTCATCGGCGAGCACACCGACTACAACCAGGGTTTCGTGCTGCCCGCTGCGGTGGATCGCGGGATCGCCATGGCGCTGAAGCCCCGATCCGATCACCGGTACGTGCTGCACGCCCTAGATCTCGGTCGACGACTCGAAGGGGATCTGAGGGAATTGGGGCCCCATCCCCTGCGCTGGCCCAACTATCTGCTGGGCGTTCTTGATCAACTGCAAAAGGCGGGATATCACCTGTGCGGCTTCGAGCTGGTGTACGGCGGCGATCTGCCCATGGGCGCTGGCATGAGCAGCAGTGCCGCCCTGGAATGCGGTCTCGCCTTTTCCCTAAACGAAATGTTTGGACTGGGACTGGATCGCCTCACCATGGCGAAACTGTCCCAGGCGGCGGAGCACAGCTTCGTGGGCGTCAAGTGCGGCATAATGGACCAGATGGCGAGCCTGCTGAGCCAGAAGGATCACGTGATGATGCTGGACTGCCAGGATCTCTCCTGCCGGTACGTGCCTTTCCACGGCCCGGTCAAGGTCTTTCTCTGCGACACCCAGGTGGAACGTGCGTTGGCCGAGAGCGGCTACAACCAGCGCCGGAGCCAGTGCGAAGCAGGCGTGGCGTTGCTGCAAGAATACGCCCCGCAAGTCCACAGTCTTCGCGATGTGAGTCTGGAACTGCTCGACGCCCATCGGCTGGAGTTCGACCCTACCGTCTACCGCCGGTGCCGCTACGTGATTGAAGAGAACCTGCGGGTCATCGCCGCCTGCGAAGCCCTGGAAAGCGAGGATCTGGCGGCCTTGGGTCGTTTGGTGAATCGGAGCCACCAGGGCCTTTCCCAGGAATACGAGGTGAGTTGCCCCGAACTTGACGTGCTAGCAGAAGCTGCCGCGGCTCTGCCCTGTGTGCTGGGTGCGCGCATGATGGGGGCAGGCTTCGGCGGGTGTACCATCAACCTCGTGCAAGCCAGTCAGGAAGAGGCTTTCGTGCAGGGCATGGCGCCCGCCTTTGCCAAGATCGGCAAGACCCCGAAGATCCACGCTTGCGCCCCCCACTGCGGAACGGAGCGATTGCTGTGATGGAACCCAGGCACTATCCCCACCGCCGTTGCAATCCTCTCACCGGCGAATGGGTGCTGGTGTCGCCCCACCGTCTGCTGCGGCCTTGGCAAGGCAAGGTGGAGCGTGTGCCCGAAGCTCAGCGTCCGCAGTACGATCCCAAATGCTACCTCTGTCCGGGCAACCCGCGCGTGGGTTCCGCGCGGAATCCCGCCTACCGAGGCACTTTCGTCTTTGACAACGATTTCTCCGCCCTGCTGCCCGAGGCCGCTGGCTTCCCCGGCGAGTCGAGCCCCCTCTTTTGCAGCGAAGGAGAGCCTGGTCGCTGCCGGGTGATCTGCTTTCATCCCCGCCATGATCTCAGCCTCCCCGAACTGAGTGTCTTGGAGATTGCCTCGGTGGTCCGCATGTGGACCGATCAGACTCGCCTGCTACTGGAGGATCCTGGAATCAACTACGTCCAGGTCTTTGAGAACAAGGGCGAGCTGATGGGCTGCTCCAATCCGCATCCACACAGCCAGATCTGGGCCACTCGTCATCTGCCCAACGAGGTCCAGAAGGAACTCGATCATCAACGCTCATACCGCGAGCGCCATGGCTCCTCCTTGCTGCTCGACTATCTGGCGCAAGAGCAGCAGCGCAGCCTGCGCATTGTCTGCGCCAACCAGCATTTCACTGCGCTCGTGCCCTATTGGGCGGTGTGGCCCTTCGAGACCGTGGTGCTGCCCCATCGCGCTGCCGGACGCCTGATGGATCTCAACGACGGGGAGATCAACGCCCTGGCGGATCTGCTGAAGCGCCTGACCACCCGCTACGACAACCTCTTCCAGTGCAGCTTCCCCTATTCCATGGGCTTCCACCAAGCTCCGAAGACGGAAGGCGCCGGTGACGTCCAGCTTCACATGCACTTTCTTCCGCCCCTGCTGCGCAGCCCGGTCGTGCGGAAGTTCATGGTTGGGTTCGAAATGCTCGGCATGCCCCAACGGGATTTGACGCCTGAACAGGCGGCGGATCGTCTGCGGGAATTGTCCGAAGTTCACTACAAGCAGACCGTCTGACACACTCGCTCGTGCTAGACTCCGTTGATGTCCGACAACGCTTCTAGGGAAGCCCATGGCCTGGTCACGCTGAGCACAGCGCCTGACCTGGCGGCAGCGCGATTGATGCAAGGACTGCTGCAGTCGGTTGGCATCGATTGCTTCATCCCCGACGAGAATCTGCTATCGCAGGCCTCCTACCTGAGTGGCATCGTGGGTGGTCTGCGGGTGCAGGTGCGGGCGACCGACCGCGAGCGGGCGCAAGCCATGCTGGACGACTACCGAACCCAGGATGGGCCAGCGGACAACGACGAGACGCCAGCGGATCCCAAGGCGGTTGCCGAGTCGGAACGCCTGGCCAAGCGCGCGTTGCGGGTGGCCATCCTCGGTTTCATCCTCTGGCCGCTCCCCCATCCCTACGCGCTCGCGCTGGCGCTGGCTGCGCTGGCTCGCAAGGATCTGACCGGGTATGCGCGCCGTCAGGCCCGCGTGGCGGCAGCCGTCAGTCTGCTTGCGATCGCGGTCTTTCTGGTGGCTTTGTGGTCTTTGCTGACTTCAGACTTGTGGAGACACCGCCGGTGGTGAGCGCTCACCGGTCGCTACTAGGCAGATCCCCACGACTATGATCAACCCGCCGAACAAGCCCAGCGGGCGCAGCGGCTCGTCCAGGAACCATGCCGCGAGGAATGGCGTTACCACTTGCTGAAATCCCAGGGCCAGGGTGCCGAGAGCGATATTGATGTGACCAAGGCCGCTGTTGATGATGAGCCAGGCCAAAAGCTGCACCACCAACGCCAGACCGACGAGGCTCATCCAAGCGAGCGGGGAATAGCCAGTTAGGGGTTGACCCTCGATGGCCTCTAGCACGACGAAGCAGAGCAGGCTGGCAACGCTCATCCAGAATAGTGCCTGGCGCGCTGAGATTCGCTGTCTGCTGCGCGAGATGGCCAGACTGAAGCCTGCGTAGCAGAAGCTCGCCAGCATGGCCAGGACTTCACCGCGACCCGTGCCCACGCGCGCCCCGCGCGCCAAGGCCAAGACCAATGCCCCAGATACGCCGAGCGCCTGTCCGAGCCATCCCGTCCAGCGATACCGGGTTTGATAGACGCCTACGGAAAACAGCGCGACCCACACTGGCGCGAGACCACAGACGATGAAGGTCGAGTTGGCAGCACTGGTGTGCTGCATCGAGCGGTGCCAAAGGCTCAAATCGGTTGCGAAAGCGAGGCCCGCAAGCAGTCCCCACGCGGCTCCTTTGCCAACCCGCAGTCTCCCATCACGTCGCACCAGCCAATACACGCCCGGCAGTGCGAAGAGCATGCGATAGAGACCTATGGTTAGCGGAGAGGCGCCGCCCAAGAGCCCCCACTTCACGAAGACGGCTGCAAACCCGAGCAGACTTGCCCCGAAGAGGACCGCCAGGAGTCCCCGCGAGGATGGCGAGGGCTTGCTTGACTCGATCATGGCGCGTCGAGGGTTAGATCAGAGGGCGACCAGAAACCAGGAGAGTTTGGGGCCCCCTGCGATAGCCGCAGAAAGTCGTGGCGGTAGACGTAGCCGTGGTCGGAGTACTACAATTCCTCTGACACTTTGCCAGAGGAACAGCATGCACAACCTATCTTTGACCAAGACCATCCAGCGAAGTCTGGTTCCCGCAGCGTTGCTGGTTTTTTCGCATGTCGACCAGACCTGCAACGACACCGCCATGAATTCGGTGCACGGCCACTGCGTAGAAAACGGGCGCTGCGTGTGCAAGTCTGGCTCGTCACTCGCCGCTAGTGGGAAGTGCCGGTAACCGATTCTAGGCAGAAGCACTATCGCCATGAGCCTCCGTGACATCTCGCGGATCTTGGACAAGGACACCTTGGTCTATCCCGGCGATCCCGAGGTGGGGCGCGAGATCCGGAAGCGCATTGCCCAAGATGGCTTCGCCATGGAGGTGTTCACCCTGGGCTCGCATGCGGGAACGCACCTCGATGCGCCCGCGCATGTCCTTCCCGGTGGCGCGACTATCGACATGATTGCGTCCGAACGGCTGAACGGCCCAGCCCGCGTGCTGACCACGGATCCCGCAAGCGGTTTGATCGGTGCGCATTTCCTATCGCAACATCTGTCGGAACAGGACCTGCACTCGGTCGAACGTCTTCTCCTCCACACGTGCAACCGCCGCCCTCTCCCCGCCGCCTTCGACTGCCACTATCCCAGCCTCAGCTTGGATGGTGCACAGTTCTTGCGCGAGCAGACCCGTGTGAAGCTCATCGGGATTGACACTCTGTCAATCGAGAACGGCTCGGACCCGACACTCCCCGTGCATCGGACTCTGCTGGGAGCGGATATTCTGATCCTCGAAAGCTTGGACTTTGAAACCGAGCAGGTCGCCGATGGCGACTATGAGCTTCTTTGTGCTCCGCTCAGAATAAGGCATGCCGACGGCGCGCCTTGCCGCGCGCTCCTGCGCGATCTTGTCGCCTGATGAACGATCCGGTGCTGCCCGCTGGTCCTGCTATCCTTCATCACGCACCCAGAACAGGCGAAACAACCAATATGGCGAATCACGAGCTGGACATGAAGCAGGATGAGCAACCGCCGCACAGCGAGCCGGTGCTGGCTGCCATCAGCGATCTCGGGCGCAGCTTCTACCGCGAGTTGCTCGATTTCCTGGACGACGGCGTCTACTTCGTGGATCGGGAGCGCCGCCTTTTGTTCTGGAACAAGGCCGCGGAGGAACTGACCGGGTTTGCCCGCAGCGAGGTGGTGGGCCGCCTTTGCCCAGACAACATCCTGTGCCACGCGGATGTGAACGGCCGCATCCTGTGCACCGATGGCTGCCCGCTGGAGCAGGTGATGACCACCGGCAAGTCCAAACAGGTCGACGTGTTCCTGCACCACAAGGACGGGTACCGGGTGCCGGTGCGGGTCAAGGCCACCCCCATCCTGGATGCCCAGGGGCGCGCAGTGGGCGCAATGGAAGTGTTCAACGATCGAACCGCACGCATCGAGCAAGCCGAGCGAATCAAGGAACTGGAGCGCCTGGCGCTGGTCGACGAGTTGACCCGTCTGCCCAACCGCAGGCACTTCAACGACGCTCTCGGCCATCGGCTGGCCGAGTGGCAGCGGCACGGCCGGCCTTTTGGTGTTCTGATGATGGACGTGGACCGGTTCAAGCAGGTGAACGACGAATGCGGCCACTTGCTCGCCGACGCGATCCTGAAGCTGGTGGCGCGCACCCTGCAAGCCAACTGTCGCAGCTTCGACATTGTCGCGCGCTGGGGCGGCGAGGAGTTCGGCGCCATCATCTCGCAAGTCGACGTTCAGCAACTGGTGTTGGTGGCCGAGAAATTCCGCGCCATGGTGGCGGCCAGCAACCTGCGCCTGCCCGGCCACGCCCTCGGCATCACCATCTCGGTCGGCGCCACGGCCGTCCGGGCGGAGGACACCGCCCAGACTCTGCTCAAGCGCGCTGACCAGGCGCTGTACCAGGCCAAGCACCAGGGCCGCAACTGCGTGTGCGTGGGATAGGCAGCCCGATCCGAGCGAACTGCGGTAGACTGGCGGCGATGGCAGGCAACGCGAATCAGGGCGCCGATCTGGCGAGGGAGAATGAACGCCTGGCTGCCCAGGTCCAGGCGCTGTCGGGCGACGACCATATACGCCGCGCGGCTGCTCCCTGGTGCGATGCCACGCCCGCAGAGCGGGTCGCCGCGACCTGGCGCCTATGCGCGCTGGTGCCTTGGTTTCGCTCACTGTGGCCTGAGGAGGTGCGCCAGCGCGCCGACCAGCCCGAGCCGCTGCCCGCTGACAGCTTGGCCTTGCTGGAAAGACTGAAGCAGATCGGAGGGCGCGAATGACCTCGGCCGAGTCGGCGCCCACCGAGGTCGCAGCACGGCTGGCCGATCGATTCGACGAGGACGGGCTGGCCTATGCGTTCGGCGGAGCGCTGGCGCTGGGGGCCTGGGGCGTACCGCGCACTACGACGGACGTCGACGTTGCGGTTTTCGTCGCCGAGCCGGAACTGGACGGGTTGCTGGATTCTATCGAGCGGGCGGGCGCGATGGTGGACCGGGGAGAGGCCCGCCGCTCGGTCGCCAAGACAGGCTTCTTGCTGGCCCAGCTTGGCCGAACCCGCCTCGATCTGTTCATCGCGCACCACCCCTGGCACGCCGACATGCGCAGCCGGCGCCAACTCCTGCCCACCCCGGACGGAAGACAGCGCTGGTTTCTTTCGCTCGAAGACACGGCGTTGGCCAAGTTGCTGTACGCGCGGCCCAAGGACATCCAGGATCTGGAGCACCTGTTTGCCGTGCAGCGGAGTCGCCTGGACCTGGCGTACCTTCGGCGATGGCTTTCAGCCATGGTTCCCGCGCAAGACACGCGGCTGCGAACCCTGGAAGAACTCGCTCGCCGGTTCATTGCGGGATGAGGCAACCCACATGTTGAAAAGGCGCTTGGCGAGTCCGTGCGTGGTCCTCACTTTCATCATCCCGCTGACCCCGTGCTGCGGCGGGGGCAGCCAGCCCCTGGTAGCCGACGCTGCGCCGCTGATCGCGGAAGCGGGGGCTGCCGATGGCTCGCCCGCGGCCGATGCTGCCAAGGACGCCAGTGTCTCCAGTTCTGGGACCAGCACCGCCTTGATGACAGCGACCGGCAGTGCATCGTACACAGTTCTGGACACCGGCTCGACCACGGGGACCGGCACGGCATCGAAGACCGCGACCGGTACCGGCTCGGCCACGAATGCCGGAACCGCATCGAAAACCGCAACTGGCAGCGGCACCGGTACCGGCGGCACCGGCACCGCCACCAGCACGGCCACCAGCCGGTGTGAGGCCGCGGGCTTGGTCTGGAAGACCGCCAACAAGACGGAATTCACCTCCTACCCCGACCCTGGCAGCGAGGAGTGCATCAAGTACAGCGGCTGTCAGTACGAGGGCATGTTCGCGGGCTGCGGCCCCGTGATGCCGCTCAGTTGGGTCCAGTCGCACGACATCGTCTCGGTTTTCCCCGACTTCGCCACTCTGAAGCACCACGATCTGTGCTTGAAGTCTGGGTCAAAGACCATGGTGGTTCTTGTAATCGACACATGCGCCGATTCGGACTGCAGCGGCTGCTGCACGCAGAACAAGGGAAACGCGAGCGAACTAATCGACATCGAGAGCTTCACCGCCGCCCGCTTCGGCGTGCCCGACGGCCCCATCCAGTGGGCGGATCTGGGCCCGACCAAGGGCGACGACTGCCCGCCGTAGAATACGTCTTCTCCATCAAGATGGCCTAAGCGTGCGCCAGGGCCTCGGCTACGAACTGGTTCAGGCTTTCGCCACGGGCCATCGCCTTTAACGCCAGCTTCTTGTGCACCGCGGGTGGGATCCTGACCACGAATTTCCCGCTGTAGCTCTTGCCGGCCTGGCTCTCCGGCGCGGGCATCTTCCCCTCGATCACGTCCTGCACCAGATCCTCCACGATGACCGCCAACTGAGCCGCCACCTTGGCCTCGCTCGTGCCGTGACAGCACTGGCCCACCAAGGGCGGAGCGCTGCCCACGTAGCAGCGATCTTCCTCGCTCCACTCGATCACGCGAGGGTAGCGGACCGACAATCGCCGAATCTGATCTTTGCGTTCATGTTTCGTGCTCATTTGCGGCTCTCCTCGATGACCCGGTGGACGTGGCGTTCCTGGTAGGGAAGTGCGTCCGCTCCCTCGCTGTGCCCGGATAGCACCGCGGTGACGCCTTTTGGATGGCGAAATTTGCGATGGCTCCCGCGGGCTGGCTCCTGAACGAAACCGGCTCGCTTGAGATCAGCAATCAGTTCCCGAAGTTTCCGTGGCGCCGGATAGTAGTATCACACTGATACTAACTACTTTCAAGTCTCGGCGTGGGGAGGCGTGGACGGGCTGCCCGCCGTGGGCTCGATGTGTCAAGCAAGAATCTGGACTTCTCTGCCTCGAAACCGCGTAGGATCTCTGTCTGTCACGCCCTCAGTCTCCGACGGATATGAGGTGGAGAACAAGATGACTAGACTGGCTCAGATTCCTTTTGTTTTGGTGCTCCTTGCTACCTCGCTTCTGCTCGTGGGCTGCGGCAGCAGCAGCAGCAACAAGGATGTGGGAATCCCGGACGGCCCCTCGGTGGTCGCTGACCTCCCGAACGCCCCCAGCCTCGATACCATCCCAGACCTTGCCCCCATGGCTTCCGCAGATGGTCTGTTTGTCACACCTGATGCGACCGTGGATATTCGCCCCGCTGAGATCGAGGTCGGAGATGCTCCGGAGGCGGCGGGAACTACGCTCGACGCGACCCTCAAAGACGCCCTAGCCACGCAGGACGGCCCTGCGGAGTGGGGTTGCGGCACGCAGACGTGCCACACTGGCCAGGTGTGCGTTCAGTGGATTCCGGGCGCTGTCGGCGTCTCTCAGGGGCCTCCGTCTTGCGAGGACTTGGGAGCCGGTTGCAGCGATGCCTGCGAGTGCGTTTGCCCTCGGAGCGAAGGAGCGGGGTGCTATGGGGACACGACTTCCATCACCTGCACCATGCCGTAGCCTGAACGTCCTCAGCCCAACTTCACCTCGACCTTGACCTCCTTGGTTCCCGCGGCTGGCAAGGGAATCACGCTGCCAGCGATGGTGTGCCCGTCGACGGTGAGTTGGACGCCTGAGCCCTTGCCGGTGCGCTTGACCTCAATCAGGTAGCGCACTCCCCGATAGAGGCGCGTGGCTTTGAAGCCCTTCCACTTTTCGGGAATGACCGGTGCGATCATCAACCCGGCATAGGTCGGTCGGATGCCGAGGATCCACTGGGTCCCGGCGACATAGGTCCACGATGCCGTGCCGGATAGCCACGCGTTGCGGGCATAGCCGTATTGCTTGTGCTCAGGGCCAGTGACGTTGCCACAGTAGACATAGGGCTCGACCTTCATGACGTCGACATCCCGGCGCATGAAAGGTGTAATCTGCAGGTAGTACTGCATCGCCCGTTCCGCCATGCCGAGCTTGGCTGCAGCCACAATGGCCCAGGTGTTGGCGTGACAGAAGATGCCGCCATTTTCTTTGGCCCCGGGCGGATAGGTGGTGGTTCCGCGCACGCGCTGGTCGCCCTCGGTATAAGACGGCCACAACAGGGCCAGTCCAAACTTGCTGTTGAGCTTCTCGTGCGCCTGTTCCATGGCGCGCCGGCCGCGCTCGACTGGCGCCGCTTCGCCGATCACCGCCCAGGTTTGCGTGTTGAGCGCGATCCGTTGGTGAGTCTCGCTCTTCACCCCGATCGGCTTGCCTTCGTCGTCAAAGGCGCGCGCGTACCAGTCGCCGTCCCATGCCACCTTATTAATGATGGCCGCCATCTCCGCATGCAGGGCACGAAAGCGTTTTGCCTCGTCGGCATTGTGCAAATGATCCGACAGCTCGGCCAGATCGAGCAGGGCCCGGCAGAATTGTTGCCCGCACCACACGCTCTCGGCCTTGCCACTGCCATGGTCCACGTTCATGGTGTCGTCCCAATCGGAAAAACCCATGCGTGGCAGCCCCTGGGGACCGCGGTGCTGCAGGGTGAAGTCTATCGCGCGCAGCATGTGGTTCCATACGCTGTCGCTGCCGCCATCGGTGTAGTCGATCTTTTCGTCGAGATAGGCGAGATCGCCGGTCTCGCGCAAATACGCGCACACACCGAGAATCAACCACAAGTGATCGTCACAGAACCACTGTGGCCAGGCCGGAAACTCAGCGGCGAGTCCCGGGCCGCCCTCGCCGGTCAGGGGCAGCACCTGGTGCCAGGTGTGTCCATCCTGATATTGCAGATGCCAGAGCATACTGAGCGTCGCCCGCGCGCGGTCAGGGGCGTTGTGCACAGTGCCCAGGGTGTCTTGCGCCGAATCGCGCGTCCCCATGCCTCGGCCCGTGCCGGTTTCGTACGCGGAAACAAAGCGCGACCAGAAGAGTGTGGTGCGACACTGGATGGGATTCCAGACGTTCAACATCGCATTGACGACCGGGTCGGGCGTGTCGACCGTGAAGCGCCCCAGGTAGGCGTCCCAATCGGCGCGCAAGTCCGCGAACGCGGCGACCACGTTGTGGGGCTTGGTGAAACGCGCCACCACCGCGGGAATCCGCGCCGGCTCGTCGGTCACGCCCATGACAAAGACGATTTCCTTTTCCTGTCCGGGGTCCAGGGTCACATTGTGGCAGAGCGACCCGATGTTGTTGCCACGGGGCGCTTCGATGTTGCTGGGCTTGCCCCGCTCGACCACCTCGGGGTTCGACAGATCCCGCCAGCGGCCGACAAATACTTCCCGGTCGGTATCAAAGCCAGCCGGCTTGACACTGGAACCGAAGAAATTGGTAGTCGGCGCGAAGCGCGTCTTGGAGGTGATGATTCCGTCTGTGACCCTGGCCTCCAGGATGTGCTGGCACCAGTCGAGGTTGAGCTGGTCGCCGAGCGCGTCGCTGAAGCTGAACTCAATATAGGAAAACGTGCGCAGCTTGCGCGGCTTCTTGCCGGTGTTCTTGATGTTGAAAACCCACAATTCACAAGAGCAGGATTCGTCTTTGGGCGCGGGCGGAACGAAGCAAAGCAGGCTGGCGGTGATGCCGTTGTGGGTGCTGGCGATGCAGGTGTAGCCCGCGCCGTGGCGGCATTCGTAGGACGACAGTTTCACGCCGGGCGTGGGTTGCCAGGTCGGGCTCCAGAACTTTCCGCTCTCCATGTCGCGGATGTAGACATAGCGGCCCGGCTGGTCCATGGGGATGGCGTTGTAGCGGTAGCGGGAAACCCGGCGGTTCTTGGGATCGCGATCAAAGGAAAAACCGCCTCCCGCGTTCGAGATGATGCCGCCGTAGCGACCCTCGCCCAGGTAGTTGAACCAAGGCGTGGGCGTGTCGGGCCGGGTGATGACGTATTCGCGCGTCTCGGTATCGAAGTAGCCGTAGGGATTCGAAAGCACCTTGCTCTTGCTGCTCATGACGGCGCCCCGGTTAGCTCGGTTGCTGGATCGTCGACGCGGCCAGGCCAGCCCGCCGTTCGGCCAGTTCCTTCTCGATCTGCTTCATGCGCTTGTCGTTCAGCGAATAGAACAGCGGCAGGATTGTGGCCAGCAGGCTGCCCACCGCGGGAATGAAACTGACCAGTAGCTTGAGCCCGGTCAGGGTCTCGGCGGTCTGCTTGATTTCGGCCTGATAGCCGAATCCGGCCAAAATCAGACCGGTGACCGTGCCGCCCACGGTCCAGCCCATCTTTTGCGCGAACGACGAAGCCGCGAACACCAGACCGGTCGATCGGCGACCGGTCTTCCATTCCGAGTAGTCGGACGCATCCGCGTACATGGCGTAGACCAGCGCCGCGGTCGGGCCCATGATGAGGTTGGCCAGAATCTGCAGCACGAACATCGCGATCACGTCCTGCGGCCGCAGGAAATAGAACGAGATGGTGAGCACCGACGAGATCCCCATCATGATCATGTACAGGGGCTTCTTGCCGATGCGCTGGGCGACCGGCGCAACCAGGGATGTCCCAAACAGGGTGGCTAGCGATCCCACCACCAGGAAAGCGCCCAGCATGTCGTTCGCTGTCAGATTCATGCCCAGGACGGTCTGTTGGCCCACGTAGTACTTGAAGTAATAGGTGAAACACCCGTTGCGGATGGACACGTAGCTGAGGGTGGCGATGCCGAGCACGAAGAGCACCAGCCAGGGCACGTTGGTCACCACGTCGCCGAGATCGCGCAGAAACGACGACGCTTGTCCCGCCGGGGGCTTGACCCGCTCTTTCGTGGTGGCGAAGCACACAATCCACATCACCATGCCGAGCAGGGCGTACAGGCCGACAGTCAGGGCAAAGCCAGTCTGCTTGCTCGGGCCGCCGAAGAAGTCGACCAGGTACATGGTGCAAAGGCTGACCACCAGACCGGCGGAGTAGGCGCCCACGAAGCGGAACGAGGAAGCCTTGGTGCGTTCCACGCTGCTGGGTGAGATGACACCCAGCATGGCCGAGTAGGGCAGGTTGATGGCACTGTAGACCAGGCCGATGAGTCCGTAGGTCACATAGGCCCAGACCAGCTTCCCGCCCGCGCCAAAGGGCGGCGTGATGAAAGCCAGCGAGCCGCACACGCCAAAGGGCACTACCATCCACAAGAGGTAGGGCCGAAACTTCCCCCAGCGCGTGTTGGTCCGATCCGCCAGCATCCCCATCACCGGATCGAAAACTGTGTCCAAGATGCGGGTCACGAAGAACAGGGTGGCCATCGCCGCTGGCGCCAGCCCAAACACGTCCGTGTAGAAGTAGGTGCCGAAGTACACGAACGTCATCCAGAACAGGTTGGAAGCCGTGTCGCCTAGGGCGTAGCCGAACTTCTCTTTGAACGAGAGCTTTTCACTTTCCGCGGTCGCAGGTGTCATAGACATTCGTCGCTCCTCCCGGTACAGGGGGGCCCAGTAGACCAAACCTGGTTCGCGCAAGCAATCCCCGCGCTAGCCCCCAAGTCCCGCGATAGCCGCAGAAGGTCGTGGCCGGGCGCGCGGCTGCGGCCATCAAACTGTCCTGTGCGCTGGCGCACACCTGGCGCGGTTTGCCCATCGATTCCCCTTGGTGAAAACTCGGTTTCTCGGGCTATCATGTGGCGCGTCTTTGCAGTTCGCGACGCCACCACATGCCCGAGCCCAAGACGACCAACCCCTGCCAGAAAGCCGCTGGGTATAGGCGCTTTCTCAGGCTTGGCACACGGGCGTGGTTGGCTCTGCTCCTCGGCTTCGCGTTCTTCTACTTCTACTCAGGTGGCGGGCCGAACCAGGCTTCACGGTTTGACCTGGATCGCGCCCTGTTGGAGCAGGCCAAGGTCTCCATCGACTCCTACCAAGACAACACCATCGACAAGGCCTTTTACCGTGGCCATCACTACTCCGAGAAGGCTCCTGGCTCATCCCTGACCGCCTTGCCCGTCCTCGCGTTGGCAAGGGTAGGGCTGCGCTTCTTGGGCATCGATGCGGTCAGCAATCCGGGCTTGTTGGCGCAAGTGCACCTCGCCACCGCGTGGGTCGCAACCTTGCCTGCACTGCTCATGTGCCTTGTGCTCTTCGACTGGTCCATCGGCCGTGGTTTTTCCCGCAAGGGCGCCACATTTGCGGCCGTGGCCCTCGGGTTGACCTCACCCATATGGGCCTACGCTGGGCTCTTCTGGGGCCATGTATTGTCGGCATTCTGTCTCCTCTATGGCGCAAAGGGAGTCATGACCCTTGCCCGGCAGCCGCCGCTGAAAGGTGCCACCCGAGCGGCGCTCTTGGCCGGGCTGGCGACAGGGTGGGCCGTGGTCACCGAATTCCCAGCCGCGCCGGCGGCGGTCTTGCTCACCATATTTCTGGTTTGGAAGTTGCGGCCGTGGTCGCGTTGGGTCCTGCAACTGGCAGCGTACGCCGCGGCGGCCACCGCCACGGCGCTGGTCTTGGGTGCCTACAACCTGGCGGCGTTTGGATCGCCGTTTCACCTGGGCTACGCCAGCGTCCAGTTGTTTGACGGCATGCGATCGGGCCTGTTCGGCGTGACCCGGCCGCGCGCCGATGCCCTGTACGGCTTGCTGATCGGCCCGCGCAGCCTCCTTTACACTGCCCCCTTGTTGCTCCTTGGTTTGGTCGGGCATGGGATTTCGATCGCGCGCGCACGCGGGCGAAGGGTCGCGATCCTGAGTCTGCTGGTGATCGCCTACACGATCCTGCTCAACGCCTCCTATGCCTACTGGCAAGGCGGGTACACCTACGGGCCTCGCCACCTGACCATCGCGCTTCCCTTTCTCGCGCTGGGTCTTGCTCCCCTCTTCGATGTCCTTTGGGGTTTCTTGCGGCGCTTGGCCCTGGCCGCACTCTTGGGCGGGGTGTTGCTGACCGGGATCGCGGTCAGCACGTACGCGATGACGCCCGACGAAGTTGCCAAGCCGTTCTCGCAGCTCTTCTGGCCTGCCTTCCGCGAAGGCCGGATGGCAGCAGGCGCTCGCTACTGCGATAGCTGCGGCGGGGCCGCGACCAACCTGGGACTGGCACTCGGACTGCCACCCCAGCGCTCACTGTTTCCACTCTTGCTCGGACTAGTCGTGGGAGGCACGGGCCTGCTCATGAGCCTGCGACACTCCAGACGGGGAGGCCAGTGGCTGCGCGGAGCGGGGGGCGGGCGCCGGTGGGGCGACCGCAGGTCGCCCCCACACAAGATGTGATGCGGGCGAGACGCACCTGCTCCGAATTCCAGCAAAAGGTGCCCGTCCTGAGCCCGCCCTTCGCCCATTCTGGGGCGAACAGCTTCAGCGCCCTTTCAGTCGCATGCTGATCGCAGATCCAGCAGCTTCGCCAGCAGCGCATCCACGTCGTCCTGGCTAGGCAGGTAGTACGGCGCAAGACTGCGTGGCTTGTGCCCCACGCGGACCGCCAGCAGGGGCAGCCGCCGGCTGAGTGCGAAGACATCCTCGTCGGTCTGGTCGTCGCCCAAATACAGAGCGGCTTGACAGCCTAAACGTCGCAATTCTGATTGGAGAGCCGTGGCCTTATTGGGCGCACCCACCGGAAGAAGATCCACCGCTAGAATCCCCTTGAGCACGCGGGCGTCAGCAAGATCGGCAATGGCGGCCGAGATCGCCTTGAGGGCGGCGGGCCGATTGCGTGCCTTTCGATAGTGGATGGCCAGAGTCGCGCCCTTGTTGTCAAAGATAATCCCAGGCACGCGCGCAAGCCTTGGCAGCAAACCAGCAAGCCAGCGCCTAACCGCCCGTCGTGCTGCGGGCAAGGCGGGCGATGGTTCGATGCCATGGTTACCGAACACCTGGCGCAAAGGGATTCCGGCCAGGTGACGGGCCACATCCGCGCGGCTGCGGCCGGAAATCACCACGCAGGGGTACTTCCGTGCCACATCCGTCAACAACCGGCGGGTTTGCGGCCGCAAGTATGCGCGCGCTGGATCCGCCACGATAGGCGCCAGGGTGCCGTCGAAGTCGAAGGCGAGCAGCACGCGGCCGCGCACCAAACGGCGTAGGGCCGGACGATTCTGTGGTGCGAGGAGCGACTTCATTTCACCAGGCCGGGCATAAGCGAAACCTCGTCACTGCTGCGGCTCAACAGGCTTCCCTTGCGGCGCAGACGGGCCGCGTCCATGAGCATGCGGCCGGCCCAGCGGTAGACGTTGAACTCGGCCAAGAAGGCGCGCATGGCACGCATGCGCTCGCGCTGCTCCTCGGGGGGCATGGCCAACGCCCGCGCCATGGCGGCGCTGGCTTCTTCCAGGTCATAGGGGTTGACCACCAAAGCCTCCGACATTTCGCGCGCGGCGCCGGTGAACTGGCTCAACAGCAGCACGCCGCGCTCGTCGTCGCGTGCCGCCGCAAATTCCTTGGCCACCAGGTTCATGCCATCGTGCAGACTGCTGACGTAGCACAGGTCAGCGGCGCGGTAGTAACGGAAGACCTCGGGCGGCTCGTGGTGGGCACGCAGAAGAATGATGGGCTGATAGGCGCCCTCGCCGAAGCGCTGGTTGATGCGCGCCGCGGTTCGCTCCACGGTTTCGTCGAGCTGGCGGTAGCGTTCGATGAGGGTTCGGCTGGGCGCTGCCATTTGCACGAAGCTGAAGCGGCCGGCGTAGGAGGGGAAGCGTTCCAAGAAGCGCTCCACCGTGAGCAGGCGCTCTTCGATGCCCTTGGTGTAGTCGAGCCGATCCACGCCCAGGCCGAGCAGGGCATCGTCGCGTAGACCCAGCTCCTGGCGCACCCCACGCCGACAGTCGGCAACCGGCGGCGCGCTCGCGACCCAACGGTTGGGCCACTCGATGGAAATGGGGTAGGGCCGCACCAAGGTCGCGCGTCCGTGTTGCACCACCGCGTTCTGTTCCCGATCGATGCGCGCCTCCAGGTAGCGATCCACCGAGTCGAGGAAGTTGTTGCAGTGCTGTCGCGTGTGGAAGCCGAGGATGCTGCTGCCAAGCATGCCCTGCAGGATCGCGCCCCGCCAAGGGCAGATGCCGAAGTGCTCGCCGTTGGGCCACGGGATGTGCCAGAAGGTGATGATGGTGGCGCGTGGCCGTCGCTCGCGCACCAGGCGCGGCACCAAGGCGAAGTGATAGTCCTGCACCAGAACCACGGGGTCCTCGCCCTCGGCTTCGTCGCACACCGCCTCGGCGAAACGGCGATTGACGGCTTCGTAGGTGGCCCAGTCGGTGCTGCGGAAGATGGGCCGCGCGTGGGCCAAGTGGCACAGCGGCCACAGACCCTCGTTGGCCAGGCCGTAGTAGTAGCCGCGTTCTTCCTGCTCGGACAGCCACACCCGGCGCAAGACATATGATTCCTCGCCGGGCGGCACGCGCACGTGATCCTTGTCGTCCACCACCGTGCGGTCGGCCGAGCCGCTGCCATGGGCGATCCACACGCCCGAGCAGGCGCGCAACACCGGCTCGATGGCGGCGACCAGGCCGCTGGCGGGATGGCGAATCACAACCGCGCCATCGCTGCCGCGTTCGTGGATATAGGGCTCGCGGTTGGCCAGCACCATCACCTTTTCCCCGGGGAAGTGGCGCACCAACGCCTGCTTGAGATGTTGCGGGTTCCACGCACTGGCCGGGCCGTCCATCTCGCGCTCGGCGGCGATGCGCTCGACCAGCTCGCGCACGTCAGCCACGATGGGCAAGAATTCCTTGCGCCGCGACTCCCCCAGAATGAAGCGGCGCAGTTCCTTGCGGAAACCACGCCACGAAAGTCGGGCCGCGATCACCGTGACCAGCGCGGCGCAGAGAGCGAGGCCGGCGAACACCATGAGCAGAAGCTGGCGCAGGCGCGCGTCGCGCCGGTCGATGGCGGAAAGATCGTGCACCAGCAGCAACAGGCCAAGCGAGGTACCGTCGCGTACCACGGGTATGGCGCTGAGGTACACGTTGCCGCCGGGCAGGGACCAGTTGGTGCCCCAGACCAGGCCGGGCGCGGTGGGCTGGCCTTCGCGCTCGGCAGCCATGCGCTGCCTCACCTCGGCGCAGCCCAGATCGCGGGGAAAGGCGGGCGTGCGGGCCAGCAGTTGGTTGTTCTGGCTGCAGGCCCCGGCTGCCGTGATGCGCTCGTCGCGGGCCAGGTCGGTCAGCATGGCCTCGAAGGGCTCGCGCGTGCCTGCGCTCCAGCGTGCTAGCAGCGCGGGCTGGGTTTTCTGGGCCAGCCCGGCCATGCGCTGGGAGATGTCAGCCTCGAACCACCGGCGCGTAGTCCGCTGGACCGCGCTGGATGCCAGGTAGGCCAGGATGGCCACACCGGCGAGAAAAACCACCAGGAAACGGGCCATTCTGCGCATGGGTTTCTCCGAGGTTCAGTTGCAGGGGGGAGAGAAGCTAGCTTTTTCTCACAGAGATCGCAGAAGACATAGAGACGGATGAGAAGGGAAAGGAGTCTTGCTCGGTCCAAACTCCTTCTTCTCTTCCGATCTCTATGTTTCTCCGTGCTCTCTGTGTGAAATAGCTGACCTCTCCGGATCCGTCGCGAATAGTCCAGGCTAGGCCATGTCTGCCTCGCGTCCAGGCGCGCCACCGCCACACGCAGACACCAGCCTAACCGGAGGTCGACTTGGCTTCAACAGCGGTGATCGTCACACCCGTGATTGTCGGTGATTGTCGGGGGTTTAGGGTCAGTGCTGCCTCAGCCACGCTGAACGACACTGTAGATGGGTCACCGCTTGCAGGCTGTGGCCAACCGTGGTGGCGAGCTTTCTCAGCGCGGCTTGAGCCGACGAAGAAAGCGGCCCGTCCAAAGGAACACTGTTCAGCGCGCCGTGTGCGGCATGAGCGAGCCGGGTATCACCTATCGTCTACGTCAACGCGATCGACTTCGGCGTCGGCCGCTGTGCCTTCCTGGAGCAGCTCCGCAGCACATCTGGCAACATCGGCGTCGGGCTGGCGCAGGAGCGCGGCGATCTGCTGCCGGATGGCGGGGTTGTCCAACTTCGAGTTCTTCAGCGCCTCACGCACGTCGCTCGCCTTGGCCTTCCCTTCCCGCAACATGGTCAGGATCGCTGCCTGAATGTCGAAGTCCTGGAGTCGCATTTCCGAGAGGGCCCTGACGGCCAACGAGGCGATGCTCGGGTCCGCGAGCGCACGGACGAGCGCCAAAGTGACTTTGCGGCTGTGCCTCCTGGGTTCTTCGGACGGGTGCGTGGAACTGGTCTCGTCTAGCGCGTACACGGCGGCGCGGCGCACGTCCTCGTCAGGATCCTGGAGCATAGGCGCCAACAAGAGTTCAACCGCGGGATCCTCGGCGTAGGCGCGATCGAGAGCCTCGACGGCACCGGTCCTGACCTTGGCATTCCGGTCCTTCACGCCGCGGGCAAGCAGAGATCGTAGGTCCATCTGGTGAGTGTCGGCGTCCTTCAAGACCTCGACGATGGACAGGCGAACACCGTTCGGGGGGACGACGTCTTCGGCGTCGGCATCGCCGTGGTTTTCCACATTGACGATTGCGTTCATCCAGGCGCAGTGCACCTCGGGGGTTGTGGCTCGCAAGAATCGCGCAAACGCATCAATGACTCTCGGGTCGTGGGGGTTGATATTGAACAGGACCTTCGCCCCGAACGGCTCGCCCTTGTCGATGGCGTGGAGCAGGGCTTGCTCGAGCCGAGGGTCGTTGGGCGCTAGGGCGCTGAGCGCCAGCGCAGCCTGACACCTCACCTCGATGGCCACGTCGTTGTTGACCGCCTCAACCAGCGTGGAGAGGATTGCGGGCTCCGCGGTCCGCAGTCGGGCAAGCAAAGCGGCTGTGTCTTTGCGGACGCTGGGATCCGTCGCCTTCAGTCCCTCGGCGAGCTCCCGGATGACCGAGGCTGCCACGGGCTGGGTCGTGGCCAACGTCGTCGCCAGATTGTGCCGCTCGCGTTCATCGGTCTCTGCGCGGAAGGCCTGCGTTACGAGGTGCTGCAGATGTGCGTCGCCCTTGCCGCGGGCCTCGCCGCCGCCCGCCCAGCGCACCTCAAGACGAGCTATGTTCCGATAGCGCTTGTTGTGGCTGTTGAAGTTGCGGAGGTAGTGCTGGAAACGCAAGGGGGCACTTATGCTCGTCGTGACCTCGCCGAGCAGTTCGAAGGGTTTGAGAAAGGGTGGGGGTCCTCGCCTGACACCGAAGCCCTGCGCGAGGAGGTCCGCAAAGCAGAGGGCGCAGATCACCCCGGCGAGCACGAGCGAGATTATCGCCTTCAGCCAAGGTGCGAGCTTGGGCATGAAGCAGAGCAGACCGTATGCCACGAGGTAGTACAGGGGGATGCTCGCAAGCAGAAGGCTTTCTCCAGGGTGGTCGCTGGGGTGATTGCCGTACCAGTCGCCCACAGCGGTAAGTGGAAATACGGAGGACCAAATGAAAGTCAGCAAGTAGATCGCGAGCACCAGCGCCGGAATGCCAATGAAGATGATCTTTTGTTTCATGAGTGCCACGCCGGGGCGACTCCTGCCGAAATTTCCGCCTGGTGATGGCGCTGTATCGACCACGCGGGATACGATACAGCGATTCTGGACGCAGCGGTCGGGAAGATGGGAGAGAACAGGAGGCGCCGAGATGCGTATAATACTTGGGACGTGATCTTCCTTCGGCTCTCACCTTTCGGTGCAGCCGCCTTGCTCGCGGCTGAGGTTCTGGCGGTGGCTGAGACGCCTTGGCCGGCGCGAAGGCGTCACAGCGAGGACGGCTTGCGGCCCGGCGTGCATGAATTGAAGGACATCCGGCGCTGGCCCGCCGAGCCCGTGTCTCCGCCCGGCCCGCCTGATCCCTCTCGTTTCCGCGCGGCCCTCTCTGGGTTGTGCGAGGGCATGGCCACCGCCCGCGCCATCGGCCATGTTGCCGACAATGTGCGCGAGGCTGCCGCCGAGGCGGGCGTGGACCCGTTTCTCCTCGGCGCGCTGGTGTATCGGGCCAGCCGCTGCAACCCACGGCTGCAGACGCCATTCGGCATCGGGCTGTTGCAGATCGAGCCGCGCATGTTCGCGGCCAACCTGCACGGCGGCAAGCTGGTCTATCAGGTGCAGCAGGGCGAGGCCTGGGCGGAAAGGACGCGGCCCTTGCCGCGGGGTGGACTCCACCCGATGCTGCTTGAAGAGCCGCGCCATCACCTGCGGGTGGGGGCGGCACTCCTCGGCATGTGGCAGGATCAACACCCGGGCATCGACCAGGCTTTTGCAGGCTCGGTGCCCCACCGGAGTGCGGTGGCCCACTTTGGCTGGGGCGATGTGGTGCGCGGCACCGGCGGTGAGGATCGCGCTTTCACCGCCCGGCGGCGGCTCATCGAGCGCTACCTGGACAAGCGGCCAGCACCGCATCCGACGTCGCTGGGAATTGCCGTGGTATCACCGCTGCAAGGCACGCCGCGCGTGGCGCCCAGCGGCCCCGGCGAGGATCGCGAGCAGGGGGCGCGCGCCCACCGCGGCCTGGACATCGACGCCACCACAGGCGAGCCGGTGGGCAGCTTGGCCGACGGGGTGGTGTGGTTCGCCGGCTTCGACTTGCCTGGGCGGGTGCGGCCCAAGCCGGTGCCACCCGAGGAGTTGGGGCAGACCCCGCGCCCGCCGATGGGGGCGGGCGGCCTATTCGTGTGTGTGCGCCATACCGAAGGGATCTTCTCCTGCTACATGCACTTGTCGTCATACCGCGTGCACATCAACGACCGGGTGAAGGCCGGCGACTGCTTGGGCGCCGTCGGTCGTTCGGGGGTCAAGTCCTCGGGCAGTCACCTTCACCTGGAGATTCACGTCAAGGGCGATGCCGTGGATCCTGCGCCCATTCTTGGCCCCGAACTGGTCATCCCGCCCCAGGACACGGTGGCCCACGAACTGGCTCTGCAATCGAAGAAGCTGCGCCTCAAGCACGAGCGGCGCGTCCGCTGGCGCGCACACCTGGCCGCGCGCAAAGATGCAAGCGCACGACGGGAGTAGCCCGGACAGCCGACTTTGGAGCATAATCCTCGCATGAGCGAAACTGGCGCGAGTCTCGGCGGTCAACCGCGACGGAAATTCGAAGGCGCAGGCGGAACGCCCGGCGGCTTCGGCGAGTTCTTCATCGGCGTCGGCCTGGCCGGCATTGGCTTCTACCTTTTGGCCAACCACGTGTACATGCAGACTTCATTCGGCCACCCGAGTGGCTTCGGCACGTTTGGCAACAGCTTCGGTCTTAGCTTGCTGCCGCTGCTCTTCGGCATCGGCACGCTCTTCGTCAACGGCAAGTCAACTTTGGGCTGGGTATTGACCGTGGGTGGCCTGCTGTTTATCGCAGCCGGCATCCTGATGAACATGCACATCTACTTCCGTGGCACCACCTTGTTTGACGTTCTGGTCATGTTCGGCCTCATCGCCGCTGGCCTGGGCCTAGTCGTCAAGAGCCTGCGACCGCACAAGCTGAAGCGGGCTGAAGAGTAGCCCCTGCGTGTCCTCCGTGCCTCTGTGGCGGGGATCCCGCCCATCACCACAGAGGGCACTGAGGACACAGATTCGAGAGACAGCCCTACTTCATCGGCTTCTCCATCTTCTCCATGTTGGCGACCATCTTCTGAAACTCAGCGATGATCTCCTTGGAGGCATCGAGCAGCTTCTTCTGGGCCGCCATCAATTCGGGGTCAGCCTTCATCTTGGCCATATCGTGCTGTGCCGCCGGCCAGGACGCGGCCTTCTTCATGTTGGCGGCTGACTTCTCCAGGCTGGCCGCTATCAGCTTGTGGTCCTTTGCCAGTTCACGCAGACCCTTGACCTCGGCCTGCGAGGCCTTGTCTTTGTTGGAAGACATGAATTTGGCGTGGGCCTCCCACATGTTGGCTGCTGCCGTGGCACCCGCGGCGAGTTTCTCGGGAATAACGGCCATGCCCGCCGTCATCTGGCCGCAGGTGGGTCCGGCTGCAGCCATGGCCGGCTGGTCGGCGGCGTGCGCGGGAGCGAATGTCACGAGAGACAGAAGTAGAGCGGCAATAAGAGTTGGTTTCATCGGTCCTTCCTCCGTTGGTTGGGTTGCCGTTGGGCTGACCACTATCCGGAGCTGGCCAGCCCGTGGCGTTGGGAAGTTGATGCGTCGTCAGGCAAGTCCATTACAACGCCGGCCCCTGGTTTCACGAAACAGGGGCCAAGACCGCCTTTCGCGGTTCGATCGCGCGCTTCTTGCGCGGTTTCTACCCGAAACGTTTCATCGAGATGCCAACTTCACGCAGATTGCCCCGACTTTTTCGCCCCGCGCACGAGGGTGAAGACGATCCCGCCGAGTGCATAGAGGGCCACGACAGTGTGCCCGGTGGGAAGGTCAAGGAAGTACGACGCGGTGATGGCGATGAGGTTGAGCACTGTCCCGAGGCCCCACGCGAGCAGCAGCTTCGCCCTGAAAGAGCAATTCATGCTCGACACCATGAAAGCGGGAGCCACCAGGATGGCGAACACCACCAGGACTCCCGCCAGATTGACCGAGCTGGTGACGGTGAGCGAGAACGTTCCGAAGAACACCAGCTCTTTCAACGTGCCCCGCAGTCGCCCCATGGTGAACCAAAGCACCGCCCCAATAGCCAGATAGAGGCCCGCTGTCTTGAGCACCGCGATCATCGGCACGAAGAGGATGTCGGCGGCGACCAGATGTTGCATCTCCTCGGCACCGCGGGGCGCCCGGGATAGGGCAATGACCGCGGCACTCATTCCGAAAGCGTACAGCAGCCCAATGAAAGCCTCATGGTTGCGCGTTCGCTTGGTCGACAGAGCAATGAGGAAGGCGCCCGCGAGCGAGAAAGCGAGCGACACCGGGTACATATACTTGCCGTCGAAAGCCAGGATGGAGATGGCGGCGCCAAAGGCGGCCATCTGCCCAATTCCCAGATCGGTGAAGATGATGCCGCGCTCGATGATGTGCAGTCCATAGTACGAATGGATGCCGAGCAGCACGACCGAGAGGAGGAATGCGCTGAGAAGAATGTCGATCATTTGAGGACGCTCGCCAGCAGGGTCTCGTACAGACTGAAGATGTTCTTAGCCGCCGGGACCGCTTCCACATCTTGGGGCAGCACGGCCCACGGGACCGAAAGCTTCTTCGCCAAACCTTCAGGGGACTTCCTTTCGTGATACGGGTCGGTCACGACCATGTAGACCGTGCCGGTGGCATTCGATTCAATCAGCTCTTCCAAATGTCGACTGGTAGGAGGAATGCCGGGTTTCGGCTCCAGTTCACCGACGATCTTCATTCCCGTCCGCAAGACAAAGTAGTCGAAGAGTCGGTGGTACTGGATGACCGCCTTGCCTCGCAGTGGCTCGGCCTGCTTGTCCCATTCGGCGGACTTGACCTTCCAGCGCGCCAGGAATGCGTCGAGGTTCTTCTGGTACACGCCACTGCTACCGCGGTCAGCGCGCCCAAGCGCATCGGCGACGGTGCGCGCCACCGCGGGCACGTTGTGCCAGTCGAGGATGAAGTGCGGGTTTCCTTCTGGGTGAATGTCGCCCTCCGAGCGGCTCACCTTGTCGGGCTTCTCGATGAGATCGACGAATTGGGAGAGATCGATGAACCCTTCGGCTCCCGGCATGATCTTCGGGTTGTTGGCCTGCCGGATGAGCGGCGGCACAAACCCGATCTCCAGCGAGGCGCCATTGATGATGAGAAGGTCCGCCTGGCGCAGCTTGCCGATGAACGAGGGGCGCGGCACCACGAAATGCGGATCTTCATCACCCTTGGCGAGGGTGGTCACGCTGGCTTGGTCCTTTGCGATCTCCCCCACCAGAGACGCGATGTAGGGATACGTGACCACGATCTTGGTCTTGGCTTGGGCGGAAACGGTGAGTGCGAAGCTGATCGCGGTTGCGACCAGAAAACTTGTCATCATGGGTTTCATGGAAACTTCTCCGATTGAGAGGCGTTGTGGTTCCTAGAACGAGTGCGCCCCGTGGGGGCCAACGGCGATGTTCATCTGCAGCAGGACTTCGTGGATGGGTTTCTGCACCCCATCCAGAAAGCGGGACCTGTCGTAGGCATACTGCAGTCGGAATCGGGAAAACTCGGTGGGGCTGAATTCGAGCATGGCGGTGTAGCGCTGGAGCAGGTTGTGAAGTGGCTGAGACACACCATTGACGGTGTAGGGATTCCAGGCAACGCCATCTTTGGTGATCGAGTTCTGGGTGAGCAGGTCGAAGCGCGCGCCCATCCTCCAGCGGCCCGGCTCGTCGAATCGCCAGACGAGCTGGGAGTAGAAGCCACCCTGCTTCTTGTCGACCGTCGCGTGGCTGATTCCATCGGACGACACCTGTGCGAGGTCCCCGTTCGAGATGCGGCCAAGGTATTCGTTTTGCCAGGTCAGGCTCCGGTACGAGCTGATGAGATACTTGTAGGTCAATTCTCCGTTGTACAGGATGGTGCCAGGAGCGCTGAAAGCCATGTCGGGTTCAGTCGGCGGGTCTTGGATGCGTGTCTGGGTCGAGTGGCCGTACATCAGCGACGCACCCGCGAGAAAGACGTGGTCCCCGAAATCGAACGAGGTCTTGATCGAGCCGACATACAGGCCCGGGACAAAAGGAGCCTTGGACGAGAATTCCGCCCCGTTTGGTGCGGTCAGGTCGTAGCCAACGGCGTTGAAGGTCGGTGATTCATCGACAACGCCTTGATAACCCTCGAAGTTGAACTGCAAGAGGAAATCGACGGGCGCGGTCCAGGACACCCGCAATCCCGGGTTCTTGAGCCCCTCAGCGCCGATGAAGACCTCGTAGACCAGGGGTGGGTCGTAGAAGTCCCAGTAGTGCTTATGCATTCCGTTGAGGCGTCCGAAAGCTGAAAGGAACTTCCCGATGCGTAGCTGAAAGCCGAACGGGAGTTGGCGGGTGTCGACGTATGCCTCCTCGACATCGACGACTTTGACCTCAGCAGGCGCGATCGTGACAACGCCGAAGAAGTCGAAGTACGGATCAACCGCGGCATTGAAAGCCAACTCAAGGTAGTTGAAGTTGATCCCGCGCAACTTCCCGCCCCGATCCGATTGGTCAAGGAATCCGGGAACGGCAAGGGTCTGGGCGGTCTGATCGGTGATACTCGTGCCAACACCTGCGACGTCGGCAATTATGGAAAGATCCGGGTTGAAGCGGTTCTGAGTGAAGGCTCCCGCGGTTGACCGTGCTGCGGGTGGGGGAGTGCGCTCCTCCGCCGTCTTCTCCAGCGCCTCGATGCGCCGAAGCAGGTCGTCGTAGGAAGGGGCGGGTATCGGTTCGGTTATGGCCGGCGCTGCCGGCTGCACCGGAACCTCGGTCGCACCCGGGCCTGGGACTGTGCCCTCGGTCGGCTGCCCAAGTAACAAAGCCGTAATCACAGCAGAAGAAATCATGACTCGTCCTCCGTCGATACGTTGAAACGGGAACGTGGCGGCAAAAGCGAGGAAGCAGGGACGCTCCCGATGCCCGGCCTCCCTTGTGCGCCCGTGGCGCTTTGCTTGGGCTACGCCGAGGGAGGGGAGTTCTTGGGCGCGAGGAGGAGCACGGCCACCGCTGGTGCCATGCTGACGCCTGCGAGCGACGGGAAAGTTGCCGCCACGAGCAGCGGGGCGGGTATCAACTCGGGAACCGGCAACAAGGCGAACCGTTCGCGGGTGTTGGCCTGGGCCAGACAGTGGTCGTGTGCATGCTCGGCTGGCGGCGCCCCGCCGCCAAGCGCGGGATCGGCTACCCCTCCCTCATGGGTCCGATGCAGCGCCCGAGCTTCGCTGGGCGATCCCGAATGAATTGCCTCACCATGTTCGGGGCAGATCGTGTGTCGCACGATCAACAGATGGCCCAGGGTAAGAAGCTGGGCAGCCAACAACAGGGTGCTCGTGGCGCACATACTGTCGCGTCGAGCAAATCCGCTGTGCGTAGCCCGAGCCATCCCCTCTACTTACGAGAGGAGATGGAGGCTGTCAAGGCAGGGCCTGTCTATTGACGTATCTTGAGTGACAGCGAGAATACAACGTCAGCCGACCAATTAGTCTTCGGGGGATCGCCGGTCGCGGTGATGGTGAGGTAGAGCCAAGTGTGTCCCCAGAGCGGCAGCATGTCGACCGGCGGGTCCAGGGGTATCTGCAACTCAGCCCCGACCTGGACGTCGGGGGACGCCTGGTAGTCGACGATCTGGATCACCGGCCATTCGGGGCTCGATTGCGTCGTATCACTCTTGTTCGCAGCCAGCACGGTCAGGTGGTCCAGGAAGGAAAAGTCCTCGATGCCCGAGTTGGCCTTGAGCACGACCCGCGTGATTTGCAGGCGCTCGATATTCTTGAGAGTCCCAGCATCGGGTTTGGACGAACCGAGCTTGTTGGTGGCGAACTTGAATGGAGCTGTGACCGATGTGCCGGGCCCGGCACTGGCCGGGGCGGCGGGAAACGGCAGGTTGGGCTGAGTGATTTCGATGTCAGGCGCGTCGATTTCCACCGAGGGGGCGCAGCCAACCACCAGGACAGCAGCCAAGACGAGCGCAGCCAAACGCATGATTAGAGCCCTCCGAAGTACACGATGAGCCCTGCCTTGGCTGAAATCGTGTACACGCGGACCTTGGCGTCCTGGCCCAAGATTAGTTGTGGCTGATCGGGCGAGACACCGCTGCAGGGCGTGCCCGTCGTCTGGACGCAAACCGGATTGGGCATACGCACAGTGCCGTCCACGTAGCTGCCGCCGGCGTGTATGAAGCCGGTCACATTGCCCCGACCGAACTCCAAGCCAAGATGGGCATTGTAGTACGCATACCCTGCCTCCTGCGCGTAGTCCTTCATCCAGGGAGGGACTTGGAAGAACGTGCGAAGAACGCCGTTGACCTCCCCCATCCGGCAGTAACCAGCTTCTAGCGTAATTGAAGGCCCGAAGTACGAGAACCAGTGCGGGATAGCGGTGGCACCACCACGGAAGCCCACGCTGGCCGTGTTGGTCCCACCCGCGGCATGCAGGCGGATCCAGGAAGCCGGACGAACCACCAGGCCGAGATTGACCCCGTCAGGCAGACCAAGGTCGGTCGCGAGTCCAAGCAGGTGCCGTGATTTGGGCGCGGTGGCTGGGAGCGGCACTGTCTCCGCAATGGCCGCATCCTCATGCGCGCCGACGAGCACGGCTGCGGGTGCGTAGGTCGCGGGTGCCGGGGGCGCGGCAACAGAGATTGGCGCCGGTAGATCCGTAGGCGCGGAGGGTGGCGGAGGGTTCACAATCGGTGCTGGTCGATCCGCAGGCGCAGAACCCATCGGGCTGTACATAATCGGTGCCGGTCGATCCGCAGGCGCAAAAAGCATCGGAGTCTGGACAGTCGGTGCCGGTTGATTCGTAGGCGCAGAGGGTGGCGGAGGGTTCACAATCGGTGCCGGTTGGTTCGCAGGCGTAGAACCCATCGGGCTGTACACAATCGGTGCTGGTCGGTTCGCTGGGGCCGGAGGTGCAGGAGGGGGCACAGTCGGGGCTGGTCGGTTCACTTGGGCGGGAGCCGCCGGAGGGGGCACAGCGGGAACCGGTCGCTTCGCTGGGGCAGGAAGTGTCGGAGTCTGCCCTGCCGGCCGATCCGCAGGCGTAGAACCCATCGGGCTGTACACAACCGGAGCGGGCACAGCAGGTGGCGCAGGAGGCGGACTCACCTCATCGGCCAATGCAAGACTTCCTCTTCGCAACAGCGCCAGGCTCAAGACCGCGCCGACCACATTCCGTCGGAACGTGGGCCACCTGCGCCTGATCATAGGGAGAGCATACCCCGGACTTGCCGGGTCCGCATGCCGCAAACCATCTCCAGCCTGGCGACTCAAGAATCCGGGCTTTCCGCCGTATTTCAAGGGAGGTGGATCCACCTGCCAGTCCTGCTCAGCCTGGCCGCAAGACCATTGCGGTGCTGCTCGACTATATGGACTTCTTCGCAGGTGGCTACGGAACGCAGATCCAGGACGCACTCTCCTACCGGGCCACGGAACTCGATCTGAACCTGCTCATGGTCTTCGGCCGGGGACTCGACGAACCCCTGCGCGGGTGTGCTGCGCACAACGCGATCTTCGAGATGATTGGGCCTGAACGCGCTGACGGCGTCATCGTTCTCTCGTCGCTGCTGTCCGGCCCGTGCGGTCCAGAGGCACTTCTGCGTCTGGTGCGCCGCTACTCTCAGTTGCCCGTCTGCAGCATCGGCACTGAGATCCCCGACATCCCCAGTCTGACGGTGGACGACGGCACGGGGATGCGCGCGGTGGTTGAGCACCTCGTCCACGACCACCACTGCCGGCGGGTAGCCTTTATCACCGGGAGTCCCGGAAAGTCAGAGTCTGAGAGGCGATTGCTCGCCTATCGAGAGGTGCTGGCACGGCACCAGATCGATCCCGACCCAATTCTGATCGTGCCCGGGAGCTTCATGCCCGGCGACGGATTCGATGGCGTCGAGGCGCTGCTGAAGCAGGGAATCGAATTTGACGCCGTCGTAGCAGCCAACGACTTCATGGCCTTGGGCGCAATCGCAGCCCTGCGCAAGCACGGACGCAACGTACCCCGCGACGTCCGGGTTACCGGCTTTGACGACCTGCCGCTATCCCGCATAGGCAACCCGGCCCTGACCAGCGTGGCGCAACCGTTCGCGCTCATAGCCGAAAAGGCTATTGAGACCGTCCTCGATCAAATCGCGGGCCGACCGGTTGCCCGGCGAACCCAGCTCGTGACCGAGTTCGTGGTGCGTCGGTCGTGTGGTTGCCGCCCAGGCGCGCGTCGGACCAAGGCACCGACTTCCGCTACTGCGTCGGCGTGCCCACGCGAGCACCTGCAGACCCATGGCGCCGAGCTTGCGAGAAGCCTGGCCCCGATCCTTCGCGCCGCCGGAATGGATCGCGAACGCGCCGCAAACACTCTGGTGGCAGCCCTAGCGGCCGAACTCAGCGGGCAATCTCTGTCCTTTGTTCGCGCCCTGGAAAGGCTCCTCGAGCAGGCGGGTGAGAGCTACCCGCAATACCGGGCGCTGCAGGAAGCAGTTGAATGGCTGCGCGAGGAGCTGCGTGACTTCGCCGATCTGGAGATCGAGCGGCTGTGGGCAGATTCAGTTGCCTTGATCGCAACCGCCGATGCGGCCATTCAGGTCCAGCACCGGCTGACGATTGACCAGAACTACCGCAAGCTCCTGGTCACCGGGGAGCAAGTCGGCATCGCGTGGGACTGGGAATCGCTTGAGCGGTCGCTGCTCAGAGCCCTCCCGGGTGCGGGCGTGCAAACCGCATTCTTGTCGCGATTCACCGATGGCAGCGCGAAAGAACTGCAGCCCTTCCTTTGTATGCTGGATGGCCAACCGCAATCCCCCTTGCCGTTTGCATTCCCTGCGCAAAAGCTGTTTCCACCCGATAGCTACCTCGAATCGCGCCGACGCACCCTGCTGGCATTCCCGCTGGTCTTTGAGACCCAGCGTCTCGGGATTGCGGTGTTCGAGCGTTTGCCAGAAACCCACGGCTACCAGGTTCTGCGCGACCAGCTCAATGTGGCGCTACGGAGCATCCAGATTCACCAGGAGTTGCTAGAAAGAACGCGTTTGCACGAGCGGGATGAGTTGGAACGCCTGGCCACCGCCAAGCGTCTGGAGTCGCTCAGTGTTCTGGCGGGTGGCGTGGCTCACGACATCAACAACTCGCTCGGGCCCATCGTTGCCCTTCCCGATCTTCTCCTGCGTGAACTCGCCGAACTTGATCCCGAAAGACGGGCAAGCGAGATGCGTGCCGACCTTGAGAGCATGAAGGCCGCCAGCCTGCGTGCTTCACAAACCATCAAGGACTTGCAGACGCTGGCCGGGCAAGGCCGGGCCAGCAAAGAGCGTCTGGATCTAAGTGCGGTTGTCTCGAAGTGTGTTGCCGAGCACTCCGCCTTTGTCGCATCGGCCACGGGTCGAAGCGTGGAGATCGTGGCGCAACTGCCGTCGAAGCCGCTGGTGATACTTGCATCCGAGGCTCATCTGGTCCGCGCGATCTCCAATCTGATGCGCAATGGGGTCGAGGCCATCGAGGGGGATGGACAGTTGACCATCCGCGCCGGGGAGCAGCGGTTGACCGAACCGATGGTTGGGTTCGAACGCATCGAACCAGGTCACTATGCGGTCCTTTCGATCAGCGATACCGGCAAGGGGATCGCGCAGGAACATGTGGGGCGGATCTTCGAGCCCTTCTTCAGCACCAAACCCTTGGGCGAATCGAGCGGTACAGGTCTTGGCCTCGCCATTGTGCATGGGGTGGTGAAGGAGCATGGCGGCTTCGTCGACGTCACCAGTGTGCGCGGCCAGGGCACGACTTTCACTCTGTATTTCCCACGTCTTTCCTCCGGGGAATGGACCGAGGCTCCCCTCACTCCGACGCCGTTGCCGCTCGGTCGATCTACGATTCTGCTGGTGGACGATTCCCCGATTCTCCTGCGTACCGGGCGACGGGTCCTCAAGCACCTTGGATACCAAGTCGAGACCCTGGAAAGCGGGAAGGAGGCTTACCAGCGGTTCGCGCGGGCCGCGGCCACGGGCAAGAGTCCGTGCGACCTCGTCATTCTAGACATGAGCCTGCTCGAAGAACGGGATGGGCTTGAGATCTTCGAACTGATTCGGCAGCTATTTCCCAGTCAGCGCGGTCTCCTGGTGAGTGGGCATGCGCCCAATGACCGGGTGCAGGCTGCGATGGAGCGGGGGCTGGGTTGGCTTGCGAAGCCGTACACCATGGAGTCATTGGCGGAGACGGTCGCGAAGGTGCTGGAAGCCAGTCCCGGCAAGTAGCCCTACTGCGTTCTTCGATTCACCGACCGCCGACGGCGATCACTCCGGCCATGGCCACGACGATGTCTACGGCCACGACCTTCTGCGGCTATCGCGGAACTACGGAGGAAGAACTTCCCTTCCTCGGTGGTACATGCTTGGATCGACCACAGCAGAAGTGGTGTTCAACAAGGCACATCCCAGCCACGCGCCGATGGCAGAACCACAAGCTCTGGTTCGTGAGTCGCCCCTGGCAGTGTGGTCTTGTCTCCTTGTCATCATCTGCGCGGCCTTCGTCGCCTATCACAATAGTTTTTCCGGTCCTTTTGTGTTCGACGACATCCCGGCAATCGTCGACAATCCATCCATCAGGCACCTGTGGCCCATCACCCGGGCCATGACTCCGCCGCTCGACTCGGCTGGGGCGGTCGGAAGGCCAATGGTCAACCTGTCCCTGGCAGTCAACTATGCCTTGGGCGGCACCAGCGTCACGGGATACCATGTCGTCAATTTCCTCCTTCATGTCGCGGCTGCGTTGGTGCTTTTCAGCCTGGTGCTACGAACCCTGCGGCTGCCATCGTTGCGAAAACGGTTTGCAGACAAAGCGCGGCACATTGCACTCGCGATAACCCTGCTCTGGACCGTTCACCCGCTCCTCACCGAGTCAGTAACCTCTGTGATCCAGCGCGGCGAGTTGATCGTCGGTTTCTTCTATCTCGCCACCCTCTACGCCGTCCTCCGTTCATCCAACTCGACCAGAAAGGTCTTCTGGTACGGCTGTGCCATCGCAGCCTGTTTTCTCGGCATGGCAAGCAAAGAGGTCATGGCCACGGCACCGGTCATGGTGTTGCTCTACGACCGGGCATTCCTTTCAGGTTCCTTCAGGAAGTCGTTGATGCAACGGTGGCCACTGTATGTTGGCCTGTCGGCAACCTGGGTACTGCTGGGCCTGCTTGTCTTCCTGAGCAGCGATCGAAACGGAACCGTTGGGTTCGGGCATGGGGTGGCGTGGTGGGCCTATGCTCTGACCCAGTGCTACGCCATGGTTCGCTACCTCAGCCTGGCAGTCTGGCCGCAGGGGTTGGTATTCGACTACGGCAGGACGGTGGTTCGGGACTTCACCGCGGTATGGCCTCAGGCATGCATTGTGCTGGCGCTGTTGGGGGCCACGGTGTACGCGACAGTTCGTCAGCCCAGGTTGGGATTTGCAGGCTGTTGGTTTTTGGGAATCCTCGCGCCGAGCTCCAGCGTTGTTCCGCTGACCACGCAAACCATGGCGGAGCATCGAATGTACTTGCCATTGATCCCCGTGGTTGCCCTCGCGGCAGTCGGACTCTTCGCCAAGGCCAACAAGAATGTGGGGCTTGCGGTGATGGTGGTTGTGGCATCGTTGCTTGGCTGGGGTACCGTGCGGCGCAATGACGTCTACCGAAGCGCGGTTAGCCTTTGGGGCGATACCATTGCCAAACGTCCGGAGAATGAGCGGGCCCACAACCACCTGGGGAATGCCCTTGACAGCGCGGGAAGGACGTCAGAAGCGCTTGCGAGCTACGACAAGGCTCTGCAATTGAAACCAGATTACGCAATGGCCTACTACAACAAGGCCGAGTCTCTCTTGAAGATGGGTCAGGCGCCTGCGGCAGTCGAGCTGTTCGATCAAGCTTTGCGCATCACCCCAGCCTACTTCAAGGCCCTCAGAGGGAAGGGAGACGCGCTGGTGCAGTCAGGGCACGGTGAGACTGCTATTCCACTATACCAAGAGGCGCTCAAGCTGCAGCCAGATGATTCTGATGCGGCTCGCAGCCTGGGGATTGCTCTGCTAAGTACTGGACGGGTTGCCGAAGCGATCGAGCAGCTTGAAACTGTCTTACGTGTCGACCCTCGGGACGCGAAAGCACACAACAACCTCGGCTACGCCTATTCGAAAGCCGGACGGATGGAAGTGGCCGTCGAACATTTTGCAGCGGCAGCGCGATTGGAGCCCGAATCTGCGGAGGCGCATGGCAACTATGCTGTGGCACTGCGACGAGCGGGACGACTGACCGATGCGATTGGCGAGTACCGGCGAGTGATCATGATCAAACCGGATGATGCCGTCGCGTACCACAGCCTGGGGAACGCATATGCGCAGACCGGGGACTTGTTGCAGGCCGTCGCCGCATACCAAGGGGCATTGAAATACCGGCCCGAGTATCCGGAAGCCCACAACAATCTGGGGACGGTCCTGCGGCGGCTGGGCCGTATAGATGAGGCCCGCGAGCACTATGGTCTGGCGCTCCGGTATAGACCCGACTATCCCCAGGCGCGGCGCAACCTTGCGGCCCTGGCCGAATCCCAGGATATGCCATCGATACAGGAAGATTCACGCTAGTGCATACGCCCGCGTGCCAGTGAGGCAAACACGCCGGCCACGCCCAGGAGCGAGAAGATCTGGAAAATGAGGTGCAGGCTGCGCAGAAACGGGACCTGCATATCGGAGCCGAGCGGGCGTGAGCCCAGGTGCAGCGCGAGGATCATCATCACCATGCCCATGCTCAGGTTCTGGCCGAGCAGGCGCATGGTGCCGAGGATGCCGGAGCCCACGCCCAGGTGGCGCTTGTCGAGTGCGCTCATTACTGCGTTGGTGTTGGGCGACGAGAAGAACGCGAATCCGATACCGAGCAGGACCAAGTCGGCGACCACCAGGGGGGTGGGCGTCCCAGCGCGCAGAAAGGACAGCAGGAATACCCCTACCGCGGTCACGCCCATGCCGATCGAGGCCAGCACGCGCGGCTCGATGCGGTCCGAAAGCCGGCCCGCCAGGGGGGAGAAGAGGGCCATCATCACCGGCTGGGCCACCAGCAGCAGGCCCGCCTGTTGCGGCGAGAGGCCCCGGATTGACTGCAGATAGAGGCTGAGGAGGAAGGTCACCGCGAACGTCGCGCAGTAGTGGATGAGCGCCGCCAGGCTCGAGAAAGCAAACACCGGGTTGGCGCGGAAGAGCGACACGTCGAGGACCGGGCTCCGGCTGCGCATCTCCCAGGCGATGAACACGCCCAGCCCGAGCAGGCCGAGGGGCAGAAGCCAGAAGCCGGTCGTACTCGAGAGGCGCGAGAACCCGTACATCAAGGCCACCAGCGTGGTGCCGTAGATGAGGGCGCCGGCGCTGTCAAAAACCTCGCCGCGTGCCTCGGCCCATTCGTCGTGCAGCTTCGCCAGCATGGTTGCGACCAGCACCAGCCCGAGCAAAGAGTTGACCAGAAAGACGCTGCGCCAGCCGAAGTGTTGGGTGAGAAACCCGCCGGCGAATGGCCCCAGCGCCAGCCCCAGATAGACTGCGGTGACGTTCCGGCCCAGAATGCGTCCGCGATCGCCGGGGGGAAACACCGAGGTCAAGATGGCTGTGCCGGTCGAGATGAGCATGGCGCCAGCCACGCCCTGCAGAACCCGCAAGACCAGCATCACGGTCGCCGAGGGCGCAAAGGCAGCAAGCAGGGAAAACAGGGCGAACAAAGCGTTGCCGTAGAGCAGGATGCGCCGACGGCCGTAGATATCGGCGATGCGGCCGAAAGGCACGGTGAAGACCGCGGCACTCAACAGAAAGGCGCCGGCCACCCAGCTCAGGGTGGTGGCGCCCATGTGCAGATCCCGTCCCATGGCGGGCAACCCCAGATTCAGCGAGGCCGCCATGAACGGGCTCAGGAAGGCGCCCAAGTTGACCACGAACGCTACCGCACGTCGAACCGACGCAGGGTCGGGCGAATTCGTGGGCGCGGGAGAGGCGATGGTCATCAGTAGCTGGACCTGTACAAGAACTTCCTCATCGAGAATCCCACGACTTCCAGACGGGGCGACATCGAGAAGCGCATCCAGACACTGGAGGATCCGATTACCAGCAGCCGCGGCGACTACATTCTGGCTTGGGGCAGCAGCGCACTCGACATCTTCCACAATACCTTCACGTTCTCGATGCTCTGGTGATACCCTAGAACTGTGGCGTGATTTTGAGCATCACCACGCCGTGTGGCTCGACCTTGGCCTCAAAGCGGCCAGTGAAGCTGCCGATGTCGGCCTTCTTCCAGAGATCGCGGACCACGGCCTTGCCGCCGGGAAAGAGACCGATGTCCTCCCACGCCGCTGCGATCGGGCTCTCCTCGCTGCCGCGGTTGAACAGGATGACGGCGCGTGAGCCGTCAGCGAGCGGCTTGACCCACACTTCGTGTGCGCCGTAGTCGCGCACCCTGCGACCCTGCATACCGAGCGGATCCTGGTCGATTGCGATAACCTCGCGGTTGGTGAGGATGTCCCTGATTTCGGGCTTCATCGACTGGAGGTCGTTGCCAGCCATCAGGGGTGCTGCGAACAGCGCCCAGAGGCTGAAGTGAGCCCGATTTTCGGCCAGGGTGAGCCCGCGGTTGCCGACCTCGAGCATGTCCGGGTCGTTCCAGTGGCCGGGGCCTGAATAGGCGTAAAGGTCGGCCATCAGGTCGATGATGTGGACCACACCCATGCCACCCCAACTGGCGCCGCAGTCCCAGCAGTCCTGGATGTCGCCGGTCGCGCGCCACAGGTGCCCGATGCCCTGGGCCCAGGTCCACGGCTTGCTGTTGCCCCACTCGCAGATGGAAAAGACGATCGGCCGTCCGCTCGCGCGCAGGGCTCGGCTCATCTTGGCGTAAGCGTCGCGCGTGTCCTGCCCTTCGGTGTTGCACCAGTCGTACTTCAGGTAGTCGACGCCCCACTCGGCATAGGTTTTCGCGTCCTGCGCCTCATGGCCCTTCCCGCCCGGCCGCTTGGCGCAGGTCATGCTGCCGGCGTCCGAGTAGATTCCGAACTTCAGGCCCTTGGCGTGGATGGCGTCGGCCAGCGCCTTGATCCCAGAGGGGAATCGCTCGGGGTCGGCCACGATCTTTCCCGCCGCATCTCGCCTGACCTGCCAACAGTCATCGATCACCACGTACTGGTAGCCGGCGTCCTTCATGCCGCTCGACACGAGCGCGTCGGCCGCTGACCGGATGAGTTTTTCGCTGACGTTGCAGCCAAACTTGTTCCAGCTATTCCAGCCCATGGGTGGGGTGAGGGCAAGTCCGTCGCCAGCCCAGGCGAGCGGCGCCAGCAGGAGCGGGAGCAACAGAGCGAGACCGACACGGACGAGTGAGCGCATGATTCATCCAATTGTTGAAGTTGCGCCGGAGTCTAGCGGAGCGTGGCCGGCAGGGCGAGGGACTATCGTCGGCGCAAGGTGGCCTCGAGAACCGAAAGCTACTAGCCATCATGGTCTGAAGGCCCGCACAGACCGCTTGCCTACCAGAATTCATGAGCCGTTTTTTCGGGGTCGAGGCTCATAATGGGCGGGTCAATGTTGGCTCCGAGTCATCTCCGACTTATCCAAGCGAGTCCTATCGCGCAGCCTCCTACGCTGGACCAAGCTTTTCGCGCCCATGCTCCGCGGCTGGCCACGCTCGCGCTACGCATCCTGGGCCGGCGTGACGAGGCCGACGATCTCGTGCAAGACGTATTCATGAAGGCCGGCAAGTGGTTGCCCCGTCTACGCGAGCCGGGCGCGCTGCAGGCTTGGCTGGTGAAGGTGACCGTGCGCCTGGCCTGGCGGCGCCTGCATCTGCGTCGCTTCCGGGTGACGCTGGGGTTGGAAGGCTCGTTCGACTACGCCGAGGCGGCGGGCCACGGGCGAGTCTCGCCCGAAGACGCGGCCTTCATGGCCGAAGTGTATCGCATTCTCGATCGCATCCCGGCCGGCGAGCGCCTGGCATGGTCGCTGCGCCACGTGCATGGCGAGCGACTGGAGGATGTGGCCAAGCTGTGCGGCTGCTCGCTGGCCACGGCCAAGCGCTGGATCACTTCGGCACACGCACGGATTCACAAGGAGATCGGTGATGTCTGACCTGGCTGAACGCATTCGCTCAATTGGAGAGCAGATCGAGGCGGGCTACCATCCGGATCGCACGGCTTCGGCTCTCGCCCACCTGCACGCGGGTTTGCGCCGCCGGCGTGCCCGGCGGGTCGCGGCCGGTGCGGTCATCAGTCTGCTGTGCCTTGTTGCTGGCACAATCTGGGTGCTCGCTCGCCCACGCCCCGAGACGGCCGCGCGTGTCTCCCCGGCGCCCGCTCTTCGTGTGGCACCCTTCAGCCTGTCAGACGGTTCCATCGTAACCCCGCTTGACCAGGGCAGCCTTCTCTTGGCCAAGACCATTTCGCCTCAACTGGTGGTTATGGAACTCCTGTCCGGTGCGGCAGATTTCGACGTGGTGCCGAACCCAAGTCGCGAGTTCCGAGTTTCCGCAGGCGGGGTCGTGGTCGTCGTGATGGGCACCCGGTTCGTGATCAGGCGTCAGGGCGAACGCTCGCAGGTGGAGGTCCAGCGCGGCCGGGTGCGCGTGACGTGGGAGCGCGGCCAGCAGATTCTCGACCCTGGCGAGCGGGGACGGTTTCCGCCCGTGGAAGCCGCCGATGCGACGGCCGAGCCGGCGATCGAGCCGGTGCCGGATGCCGAGCCGCCGGCTCTGCAGTCGCGTCGACCGGCGCGCGGTGAGGTAGACTGGCGCGGGCTCGCGCAAAGAGGCGACTACCGGGCGGCGTACCGCATGGCCAGCGAGCGGAATAGCGCTGCAAGTCTGAACGCGATGGAGGACTTGCTGCTGGCGGCTGACGTGGCTCGCATGTCCGGTCATGCGTCCGCGTCCTTGCCCTATCTGGAGAGGGCGCTCGTCTTGTACCCGACCGATGCGCGAGCCGCTGTCGCCGCGTTCACGTTGGGCCGTGTCCTCCTGAATGATCTGGAGAATCCCGCTCGCGCCGCGACTGCTTTTTCCCGGGCGCGAGCCGCCGCGCCCACGGGACCGCTGGCCGAGGACGCCCTGGCCCGGGAGGTGGAGGCTCGTTTCCGGGCTGGCGACAAGGAGCGGGCTCGCGCGCTCGCTGAGGAGTATGTGAAGACGTGGCCTGAGGGCCGCCGCCAGCGTGCGGTCCGCCACTTTGGCGGAATAGAGTAATGCGGCGACGTCCCGCTCTTGCAGCATCCCTAGGCGCCGTCTTCGGCGTAGCAGGCGCCCACGCTGCTCGCGTGCCGCTGCGCCTGGAGATCGATCCGTGCACAGGCACCGATCAGGCGCTGGTGCGCCGTTTGGCGGCTCTGGAACTGGGCGGGACGCTCGACGACGAGCAGCCGGTGGGCACGACCACCGTGGTGCACGCGGACTGTCGGGATGCCGAGGTGCAGGTTGTGATCGACGATCCGGTCACAGGCAAGATGATCAGCCGTACCCTGGATTTGCCCGACCAGCCTCGCGACGCGCGTTCTCGTCTGCTGGGACTGGCCATCTCAGAGGCCGTGCTGGCAAGCTGGGCCGAGCTGGCCATCACGCCGGTGCCTGCTGCGCCCTCGCCCGGGACAGCAGCATCCCCCGATGTTCGTCGGCAGGCCACGCAGATCGCCGAGCAGCACATGAGGCAGGGAACAGCCGAATCGAGAGACGGCGCTGGCCGCTGGCAGATCTCGGCCGGGCCTGACCTGCGCTGGTTCGGGTCGGGCCTGGTCGAGCCAGGGCTTGCGCTCCGCACGGTGCACTGGCTACAATCGTACTCCTCTTTCGGTGCTGGTCTCGACCTTGATCTGGGGTTCGCCGAAGCTAGCGTCGCGGACACCGGACACGCCAGCGCGACGGGGTTGTCGGTCGCGCCGCTTCTGGCCATGCGCACTACCCTGGGTCGACTGCTGGCCGCAGCCGGGGTCGGCTGGCGGCTCGGATTGGTGCACCTTGCGGGCGAGCCGGTCGATACCCTGCGCGCGGGCCGGACCGCGTTCGCGCTGTGGACAGGTCCGCTGCTCGCGCTCGATCTTGAGGTACGAATCTGGCGCTCTGCCTTTGTGCACGCCGGGGTGGAAAGCGGACTCGTCCTGTTGCCTGCACGAGGAACCATCAGTGGCGTGCGCGTGCTTTCCTTTGAGGGTTCCTGGGTGCGTGGCGTTCTTTCGCTGGGGATGAGCTTGTGATGAAGCTGAGCCGAAAACCGGGCGGCAGGTCTCTTGTAGACAGGAGGTCCACCATGCACCAGATGCTCAAAACCAAGTGGTTGAAGGCAATGTCGATTTTGCTCGTCCCGCTGTTGCCCGGCTGTCATCCCGGGGGCGACACCGGGCTCGATGAGCCGGCGACGGTCACGCAAATGGCGAGCCCGGCAAACGTGACCATCAAGAATAACCTCTCTGCGAATGGTGCAGACATTGGTGGAACCCCTGAGCAGTACCAAAGAGGATCTGTGATGCCTGGGGATCTGGATGGAGATGGCTATGCCGACCTGGTCGTGGTCAACAGCCTCTGCGTAGAGGTCATCTACGGCTCACCAACCTGGCCTCACGTCGTACAGGTGGAACAGGAACCCACCCTAATTCCGTCCGATCCGAACCTCGGTGCGGGTTGCGGGTCTGGTAGCGTTAGCAGCGCTATGACCGATGGCATGGTTGGACATGCTATTCCCGAGTACTTTCGCCCATCCGTCGCCGCAGCAGGAGACGTGGACCGGGATGGCTATGCGGATTTTCTCGTGAGCTACACGGTGATGGCGAACCATTCGGAGCTGACCTACCTGGTCTATGGTGGGCCTGCGCGGCTCTCTGGACGCCAACGAATCGCCGACCTTGCGTCACTGTTCGTCGGGGTAGGCGGAAGGGTGAATGGAATCGGGGACATAAATGGCGATGGCTATGCTGACCTGGCCGCAGCAAACACTGATGACGACGACCCAGTCGGAAGCACCCCGACCGCACTCGTGTTCTTTGGGAGTGCAAAGCGCTTCGTGGGCCAGGTGTCAGTCGACCAGGCCGGAGCCAGCGTGTCGGTTCCCGACGGCGCCAACTACTTCACGCCCGTGCTTCGCGCCGTGGGTGACCTCAACGGTGATGGCTACGCGGACTTCGTCATCGGCGCGTTTGCCAACGCGTGCACAGATCCCACGGGCACCACCGGCGCGTGCGACAGCAAAGTGTGGATGGTGCCTGGCGGAAAGGACTTGGCCGGCAGCCTCCAGATCCCGGCCGTGCCGCTCATTGAGGGAATCGTGGAGGTCGGATTTCCTGGGTGGGACCAAACATCTTCGGACACGTTCGTGTCCCCGTTGGGTGACTTGGATGGCGACGGGTTCGATGATCTGGCATTCACGACGTTGTCTACTGCCGGCTATTCCACGCACATCCTCTATGGCCGGTCCGATCTGCTCGCCCAAACCAACCAGGCGGACGCGACCCTGTCCGACTTCTACGCATTGGCCTCGGCCGACGTGGATGGCGACGGCATCCTCGACTTGGTTGCGGGCGCTCCCCATGACGACAATGGCAATGGAGCCATTTATGTGCTGCCTGGCACGCACAATCGTTTGTTGGGGAACATCGACCTGTCCCAGAACACGTTCCGCATGACCAGCTCATGCCCGGCCAGCGCGGTTGGCGAGAGCGTTGGATTTTGGGTTGCTGCCGGTTCTGACGTGGACGGCGACGGACTGGACGACTTACTCGTGGGCGCGCTGATCACCCAGAAGGCTGATGGGCCACCCGGCATCACCTCGGCCGATCCAGCCACCAACACGGGCCACGCCTACCTCGTGCGTGGGGCAGCAGTGAAGAGATCAATGGGCCGCTAGCACTACTGATTGAAATTTGGACCGAGCCGTCGCGTCGCGAGGAGCCCCGGCTGCAACGAGCGACGAGGGAGAATACTCGACGTA
>PMBS01000113.1 GCA_003153015.1 Myxococcales bacterium | reverse complement strand
TGCCCAGCCGGGTGCAACGCCAACAAAGACTCCGACTGCTCACCGACCTGCGGCAATGGCGTCGTGGAAAAAGGCGAGACCTGCGACTTGCCATCGTCCTGCCCCACTTCTTGCAACGACGGCAACGCCTGCACCATCGATCACATGACCGGCAGCAGGGCCAACTGCAACGTGGCATGTACCCACACCGCCATCACCACCTGTGTCGCGGGCGACNNCTGCCCAGCCGGGTGCAACGCCAACAGCGACTCTGACTGCGCACCGAAGTGTGGCAATGGCGTCGTGGAAAGAGGCGAAACCTGCGACCCGAAATCCTCCTGCCCCACCTCCTGCGACGACAAGAACGCTTGCACCGTCGATCAGATGACTGGCAGCAGTGCCACCTGCAATGTCGCCTGTACCCACACCGCCATCACCACCTGTGGCGCGGCTGACGGCTGCTGCCTAGCCAAGTGCAATGCCAACACCGACCCTGACTGCTCACCCACTTGCGGCAATGGCGCCGTGGAAAAAGGCGAGACCTGCGACCCGCCAGCCTCCTGCCCCACCAACTGCGACGACAACGACCCCTGTACCATCGATCAGATGACCGGCAGCAGCGCCAAGTGCAACGTCGTGTGCACCCACACCAGCAAGGGCTGTAGCTTAGCCTCGACGGACAAATGCTGCCCAGTCGGGTGCAACGCCAACACCGACTCTGACTGCTCACCGGTCTGCGGCAATGGCGTCATGGAACCCGGCGAGACCTGCGGCGACCCGCAACCTCCCTGCCCCACCTCCTGCGACGACGGCGACCCCTGCACCACCGATGCCCTGGGCGGCACCCCCTGCAACGTCGTCTGTACCCACACCCCCATCACAACCTGTATCCCGGGCGACGGCTGATGCCCAGCCGGGTGCACTTCGGACAAAGACAACGACTGCATCTATGCCGGTCAGATGTCTCCCGGCACCCACTAGAACATCAAACAGGTCCCCTACTTCCGCTTGACCTCGTCGAGCTTCACCGTGATGCGATCGATATCCGACTTGGCAACCAGGAAGACGTGGGGCTGGTTGCTCGCGACGACGTAGTAGTTGTTCTTGTCAGCGGATTCGCCCCCGACCTTCAGAGTGCAGACATGGCCCTTGACGTTTGATTTCGCGCTGATGGTGGTCGCGGGCTTGGCCAGGCCGGCCGACTTGGGCAAATTGTCTTCGGCATACTTCTGCGCCTTCCAGTCATGGAAGAAGCCAGCGAGCGCATTGGCCTTCGAGATATCTGGCGGCGTGCCGGCCGGCTTGGTCAACTTCCAGGCGTCGTCTCCAGTCTTGCCGGGGGGCCTCACCAGCACAAAGGGATCCTTGTCCCGTGCCACCGAGATTTCGGTGATCTCGGCGGAGGCCAGGTCGCAGATGGTCCTGTCGCGGAAGTCGATGGGACGCTTGTTGATCTGTTCGACCTGGAACTTCCGGATCAGGAACACCTGAGGCTTGTCCGCCATCTTGACATAGAAGTTGTCGTCGTCCTTCTTCTTGCCAAACAGGATCCGGTACTGCTTGCCGTCGCGGAGCGAGACGGTGACGGTGTTCTCCGGTGAGTCTAGGCCGGTCTCCTCGGGCTTGGCGTTGTCGGCGAATTCGCTCGCTGCCAAGGCGGACAAGGTCGTGGCCACGTCAGTGGCCATCCTCTTGTCAAAGGGCTCGACGTTGATGCTGGACTCGACCACGCGCCATTCCGGCGCCGGGCCCCCGTCGCTAGGTGCGGGTCTCTCTATCACGATTCGGCCGCGCGTCCTGTGGTTAACCTCGATCCTGTGGGCATCCTTCTCCTCGTATCTTGAGATGTGCTTGTCGCGCCAACCGAGGGTGTCTTTGTCCAACTGGTACCGGAAGAATCCGGTGGTGGCCCACACCTGGTCCTTGCCCTCAAGCCGCACCATGGTCTCGTCGTTCGCGGTCTTGCCCACGTGCAGGTCGGCCAGAAGCTTGTCGCCCTTCTTCACCACCACGTGCAGACCACTCTCGTCCACCTCGAACTCCTTCTGTCGGCTTTTTTCCGCCGAAAGGATGTCATTGAACTCGATTTTCTCGATGGCTTCGAAGCCTGTCTTGGCGCTCTCCTTGTCGGCGAGGTAGTCGATCGGTTTCACGATCTGGTAGTTGTCGCCTTGTCTCTTCATGACGGTGGTGGCGCCACCCTTGGTAACTTCCAGGGTGTCGAAGTCGCCCGCCTTGAGCTTGGGGATGGGACGTGGGCGTTCCCCGGGAGGTCGAGTGCCCTTCTCAGGTGAGCGCAGAAGGGCGATGGTGACGAGAACCAAGCCGGCGAAGATCACACCGGCGAATACGGTCTTGCGATTCATGGGCTACCTCGACTGGCTAGATGGTCTGGGAGTTGCGGGCTATGCGGCGTAGGCGCCAGCGGACCACCCCGTAGGCGCAGAACAGCACCGGCAGGCCGAGAACGTTGACCCACTTGAGCGTGCTGGCTGTGGCTTCGGAAATCGTCTTCAGGGGGCGGCTGCCCGCGGACTTGGAGCGGAGCGGGATGAGAGCCTCATCCTCCACGGTCCAGCCGATGGCGTTGTGGAGCAAGAACGCGCCCGCCTCGTAGAAGGGGAATGCGCGCGAGAGTTGGACGTAGTCGTCGTTGGCAAAGTCCGAGTCGCCCATGACCACCAGGCGCACCGGCTTCTGCGATTCGGACAGGGGCTGCTTCTCGGCCACGGACACTCCCGCTGCTGGGCCGGTCACAAAGGCGCTCTTGAGTGGTCCCTGATAGGCGTAGCCGAAGGCAAACGGGCCATGATCCTTGGATTCCTCGAGCTTGGTGGCTTGGTTGATGATGAAGAACCCCGAGTGCTTCCAACTGCTCGGCGACGAAGAAGCCAACTTCCACAGCTTGCCTCCCGCGGGTACCTTGCCGTCGGCCAGCGGTCCCACCAGGTCAACCGGGCTGGCCAGCGGGAAGACCAGACCCCGTATGCCATCCAGCACCGAGATCGTCTGGTTCTTGGCGATCTGCACCCCCACCCATATCGGGAGCTGGGTCAGGCCCCGGCGTCCGCCCCCCATGTCGATGAGGCCGGGCATGGCCGCCTCATTGTCTGCAATCACATCCGGAGAAACCTTGAAGCCATAGGCATCCAGAACCTTGTCCAGGCCGGTTTGGTTGATTTGCACCATCTTGATCTGGCCCATACCAGCCTGGGCAAACTGCTGGGGTGAGCTGACCGCCATGCCGTCATCGAGAATGACTGCACCCCGGCCGGTCATCAGAAATCGGTCAATTTCGCGCTGGCCTTTGTCGTCAATGGCCTGCTTGGGGCCGCCGATCACCAGGGCGTCCACGTCCGCCGCGATCTCGGTGGTCGACGGATTCACCGTGGTCAGGTCGTATTCCTGTTCCAGGACCTCCTTCAAGGCACGGAAGCCCTGGTTGGTTTCTGACTCACCGTGGCCGGTGGTGAAAGCGATCTTCTTCTTCTTCACCGTCAGCTTCTTGATGAGCGACGACATCTGGAACTCAAGACCCTCGGCCCGACCGATCTGCGGTATGGACTCCATCTTGTCGCCGTAGAGCAAGCACAGGCCCAAGTAGTAGGAGCCCATCTCGAACTTGGTGCCGCGCAAGACCTGAATCTGTATCTTGTCGACCTTGCAGCGATTGGCCTCCTGCTCCAGGTTCTTGTCCGCGCCCGGGTCAAGCGCCTCCCAGCGGAACTTCCCGTTGGAGCTGGTGCGGTACTCGTCGACCATGTCGCGCACATAGCGCGACAACGTCTTAATCTCGGGGGGTAAGTCCGACGAGATCAAGGCCTTGACCGTGAGGAAGTCCGGCAGGTTCTTCACCAGATCCCGTGACGGCTGCGACAAGGTGTAGACCTTACTTTCGGTCAAATCGATGCGGCCGAAGAACCGCGTGCCGATCAAGTTGACCAGGACGATCGCGCCGACGATAAAGATGGCGTAGAGGATGGCGTTGGAGGCGTAGGCGCGCTTCTTGCTGCTAGATGATGTCGACATGGTTCACTTCCACTTCCGGGACTCGAGGGAAAGCGTGGCGATAACCAGAGAGACCACCATCATCGACAGGTAGTAAACGATGTCGCGGGTATCGATGACGCCGCGGCTGATGGCCTCAAAATGGGACTCGACGCTCAGGTAGGAAAGCACGGGCCGGATGAGCTCGGGGGTAAAGGGCAACAGGCGATAGAAGAGGTAGAGCGAGAACGAGATGGCGAAGGCGATGATGAACGCGACGATCTGATTGCGCGTGAAGGTCGAAGCCATGACGCCAATAGACATGTAGGCTCCGCCCATGAGCAGGACGCCCAGGTATCCACCGATGGCCGGCCCCCTGTCGAGCGGCCCAACCAGCATGACAGTGATCCCGTAGACCAAGGTCAGGCCCACCAACACCGCCAGCAGGGCCATTCCCGCCAGGAACTTGCCCACGATGACCTGCCAGTCGGGCACCGGCATCGTGATCAGCATCTCTAACGAGCCGCTGCCTTTCTCCTCGGCAATCAGGCGCATGGCGATGGCCGGCACGATAAAGGCGAGCAAGAGCGGCATCAGGTTGAAATAGGAGCGCAACTCGGCTTGCCGCTCAATGAAGAGCGAGCCGAAGAAAAGGTAGCCCGCCAGCAGCAGGAACACCGTCAGGACGATGTACGCGATGGGCGAGTTGAAGTAGGTGCGGATTTCCCGCTTGGCAATGGTGAGGGCGGCGTTCATGACTTGACCTCTTCCCGGGTGGTCAGGTTGCGGAATACGGTCTCCAGGCTGGCGGCTTCACGGTGCAGCTCCAGCAGGGTCCATTTGTTGTCCACCGCGGCGCGGAACAAGACCTTGCGCAGATCCTCATCCCCAGCCGCGTATAGGCTGAAGGCGTGGGCCCCTACTTCGCCGAGCACCGTTTCGCAGCGAGATACGCCCTTGATGCTTCCCAGCCGCGCCTTGACGGCCTCTGCGGTGGCCCCGTTGGCCTCGACCAACAGGCGGTAGCGGCTGGCTTTTTCCCGCGCACGCAGCTCATCGGGCGAGCCGTCGGCCACCAACTTGCCGCTGCTGATGATGAGGATGCGGCTGCAGGTGGCCTGGACTTCGGGCAGGATGTGGGTCGACAGGATGACCGTCTTTTCCTTGCCCACTTCTTTGATGAGTTGGCGAATCTCGACAATCTGGTTGGGGTCGAGTCCGCTGGTGGGCTCGTCGAGGATGAGGATGTCCGGGTCGTCGAGCATGGCTTGCGCCAGCCCCGCGCGCTGCCGGTAGCCGCGCGACAGCTCACCCACCAGCTTGCCCGCCACTTCGTGCAGGCCACAGCGGCCGCCTATTTCCTTGATACGCTTTGCGCTCCGGTCGGAAGCCATGCCCCGCATGGCCGCAGCGAACTGCAGATACTCGAGCACGGTCATATCTTTGTAGAGTGGGGTGTCCTCAGGCAGGTAGCCCAGGTGTTTGCGCACCTCCAACGAGTTGTCGAACACGTCGAAGCCCGCCACTTGCGCGCGGCCAGCGGTCGGCGCCAGGTAGCAGGTCAATACTTTCATCGTGGTCGACTTGCCCGCGCCGTTGGGGCCAAGGAACCCAAGCACCTCGCCCTTGCGCACGTTGAACGTGACGTCGTCCACGGCGCGCGTGGCGCCGTAGAACTTGGTGAGGTTCTCAACCTGAATCATCAGCTCTGGCATTTGATCCTCATTGAATTGTTCGGTCGGAGCCGTATGCGATACCCCGGGCAAACCGCACAGGCCGGGACTTTATTCCCAACTTGCCGGCCCCAGGCGATCTGGTAGCGCTTCCACGTACTGCGGCCTGGCCATCGGTGTCAAGGGTAGAGGCGGTGCTGCATTGACATGGGAACCCTGAAAGGGTTCGCTTCACCCTTCGGCCCCCCACCTACCGCCCCCACCCCGCTCGCTTCGCTCGGCCTCGCCAAACCCTCCCGCGATGGTACGCCGCCGGCAGAGCCGGCGGGCTCCCCACGCGACTAGGCGCGCCCTTATCGCCGTCCGGGGTCGGACCTGTCGGCAATCAGGACTGGTCCAAGTGGCGCAAGGCCCTGCAGCCAACGAGCGGCGACCGCTTGGGTAGCGGGCGTGAAATGCGCCCCGGGAGCGGCAGATTGAAGGATAGCAGCTGCATATTTAGCCATTATTTCAATATGTTGGCGGTTGCTGTTAAACTGCTCCTTGAATGATGAAATGGCTTCAGCCGGCAGGGGCTCGATAGGGCTGGGGGCCCGTCCCAGCAGGCGGTGGACGAGAACCGTTCGCGCCAGCAGGCCGGCATCCAGAACGGCGGGATCGGCGACGCCCATGGTGGACAGGCGCTCGGGCGAGACATGTTCGGGCCGCACGCCCAGCCCCACCACCAGGGAGATGGCCGCCGCGGCCCGCTCCAGGCCGGCGGTGGCTGCTGCCAGGTCATGCAGGCTTCCAAAAGGACGCTCTCCGGCGGTTGGCGGATTGTCGAGAAGGCGGGGGAATAGCGGCCGCAACCTGGTCAGCGCAGCCAGGACCTCGGCGTCCTCGGGTTCCCACAGGTCGACCGCGGGCCGAAGCGCGGCGAAGGGGCTGTCACGCACGAGCGACAGCGCGAGTTTGTGCAGCTTACCAACCAGGCTGACGCCCAGACGGAAGAGTCTGGGCAAGGGCACTAGTCGCAAAGCGGCCACGCCAGCGGCATCGTCTCCTCGGCTGAGAAACTCCACCGCCAGGTCGAGTGTGGCCGCCACGCGCGCAAGTACGGCGGCAACCGCTGGGTCGTCTCCGGGCGAAACCCGGTCGGCGGAAAGCACCCGGTTGCAGAGTGCCACTAGGGCGGAATGCAAGTCGGCTGCCTCTGCCGCTGACGTCAGACCTGCCACGGCACTGGCGAACGGTGTTGCGCCTGCGAGGCGATCGGCCATGACCACCGGCAGGCGCAGATGGCTGTCTGCGGCCGATTGGTCGGCCGGCCGGGCTGGGGCGACCGGGCCTGGTTCCAGGCGCACGCTGGCCGGGTCCAGCTCGCGATAGACCTCGAGCGCCTCGTAGAAGTCCACAAAGCCTAGGTCGGCCATGCGTCCGGATCGCCAGCGCGAGGCAGTCTCCTCCAGTTCCGCGTCGAGTTCCGAGCGCATGCCGACCAGAAACCGTCGCATCATGGACTGGTCTGCGCGATAGAGGTTTTCCACCAGGTGCTGAGTTGTCCGCTGGGTCTGCTCATCGCCGAGCAACTCCAGGGTGAAGAGGCGATCCGGTGTGTCAAAGAGGCTGCCCTCGGGTTCGTCAGGCGGTTCCTCCAGCGACAAGTCGTAGATGCGAGCCCGCTGGCGAACCAGCAGGGCGACTAGTTCAATGTCAAGGCCCCGCACCCAGGCGGCCACGGTTTCGTGGGGTGCCTCCGCCATGGCGGCCAGCCACTCGTCGGCGCGTTCGGTGGAAATCCGGTCGCGGTCCCAGATGGCGAAGTCAAGCGCACCTTGCACCTGCTCGGCTGTGCCGTGGACCATGATGTCAAGGGCTTCTGGAAAGCCCAGCTCGTGCAGGACGTAGAAGAACTCGTCGGGCGGCAGGGCGCGAATGGCGCCAACCGGATCGGCTGCCGCAAAGAGAGCGTCGGCGCGTCGGCTGAGACGGCCACGGTCGAGATAGGCGCGGTAGCGGCGCAGGGCCACCACACGGCCCTCGAGGTTTACGGCTGGTTTGCCCGTCTCGCTCACCAGCGCACTATGACATGGGAACCCTGAAAGGGTTCCCAAACCCTCCCGCGCTCTGGCTCCGGCGGGCAAAGCCCGCCTCCGCCAACGCGATCATGGGAACCCTGAAAGGGTTCTCATACCCTCCCGTAGCCGCGCAAAGATGCTCGCGTTTCACCTGACAGGCGGCGGCGCTGCGAGTCAAGACGGCCAATACCCGTTTGCCACTTATGCACCCGGACGCCTCATCAGTATATAGTCGTGGCTCGAAATGCCACGGGTTGCGAGTACCGCATTCGTAGTTGATGGAACGCGGTCTTCGTCTGTCCAGATACTAGGTGCGAGGGGGCTACCAGGTGGTTGACGAGAACCAAGCCGCATGCGCCCTGGTAGGTGTCGTTCTCGACGGCTCGTATCGCATCGAGACCCTACTGGGCGAAGGAGGAATGGGAGCCGTCTACCGTGCGACCCAACTCCGGCTCGACAAGCCCGTTGCCGTCAAGGTGATGGCGCGCGAATTGGCCGCAAACCAGGAAGCTCTCGAACGCTTTCGCCGGGAAGCTCGGGTGACGAGTGGATTGGGCCATCCGAACATCGTGCAGGTCTTCGATTTCAGCGCCACGCCGACCGGCGAGCCCTTCTTTGTCATGGAGTTTCTCGAAGGCGAAGACCTGGACCACCGCCTGCGCCGGGTTGGACGCTTGCCGATTTCCGACGTGGTCCACGTCGTCAAGCAAGTCGCGTCTGCCCTGGCTGCCACTCATGCCAAGGGGGTCGTCCACCGCGACCTCAAGCCCGGGAACATCTACCTGCTGGACATCGCGGGTACCAAGGACTTCGTCAAGGTCCTCGATTTCGGCATCAGCAAGGTGCGCACGGCCTCGACCAAGCTCACGCGAACGTCGTCGGTCATGGGAACGCCGAATTACATGTCGCCAGAGCAGGCCAGAGGTCAGATCGAGGACATCGACGAGCGTACGGACCAGTGGGCGCTGGGCTGTATCGCGTGGGAATGCCTGGCAGGCCGAGGCCCCTTCGTCGGTGAAAACGTCCCTTCGATTCTGTTCCAGATAGTCCATGAGCCGCCGTCACCATTGCTGCCGAGCGTGGCTGGACTTCATCCACGGGTGGAAGAAGTTCTGCTGCGGGCTTTGGCAAAGAACAAGACGGAACGATTCCCCACCGTGGGTGGTTTTGCGGCGGCCCTCGAAGTGGCATCAGCCGGCGCGGCGTCAGCACTGCAGCCGAGCATCGGATTGCGCCCCCGATCTGCGCCGGACACCGGCACGCAGGATAGGGCCAATCCGTCAACCACCTTCACTCAGACCGCAGGTGAAATGGATGATGCCCTCGATAGCCCTCCTTCGTCGTCGAAAAGATGGGCTTGGGTTTTGGCTGTCGTGGCGGTTGCGGGGCTGCTTGCCTTCCTGCTTCTTCGACCCAGCCCCCCTTCCGAGCCGGTGATTTCCAGTCCGCCCTCGGCTGCCCCGCCGCCTGTGCCGGCCGCGCCTGTGGCGGCGCCGCCACCCGAGATTAACCATGAGGAGAAGCAAGTCGAGGCCAAGAATGCCCCGACCATTGTGCCTGCAAAGCCGGTCCCTGAACCGGGAACGAAAAAGTCGGAGTCGAATTCCACCCATCGGTCAACCAAGAGACGTCTGCCGAGCAAGAAACCCGAGGAGGGCCAGCAGCTATGGCACTAGCACTGCGACTGACCTTGTTCATTGTGATCGTCGCGGTGGGCACCAGTTTGCCGCCACTTCAGCCGACGGCCCTGGCCGCCGGGTTGGATGCAAACAGCAAGGCGACCCTCAAGGAGGCAACGCGGCTCTACAAGCAGGGACAGTACGAGGAAGCGGCAAAGCTACTTACCGAGCTTGCGGTGGACCATCCGGAGATGACGAATCTGCAGCGCAACTTGGGCGCTTGCTACTACTACATGCGTCGGCCAGAGCCTGCGTTGTCGAACCTGCGCGACTACCTGGCTCACAAGAAGAACGACATCACCGCAGACGACAAGCAAGAGGTGGAACGCTGGATCGACGAGATGGAAAAGCAGCGCGCGCAGAATGCTGCCGTACCTGTCGCGCCACCGCCAACCGCAGAAAGGCCTCGCGGGCCGCAACCACACCTTGACGGCCGCCCCGGCTTGCAGCCATCAGAGGCGGCGAAGCTGCCCCCGCCGACACCGGCGCCTCAGCCCCCAATCTCACCATCACCAGGCGCGCTGGTGCCAAGTCCGCCGGCGTTGCAGCCCACGGACCCCAAGATGGGGGCACCGTTTCGGCCTGAGGCCCAACAACAGCCGTCCCCGCCGACTGCTCAAGAGTCGGTCGTCTCAGGTGGACAACAGTCTTCTGGAACCACGAAGGGAAGCGGGCTGCGCATCGCTGGCATAACCTGCGGTGCCCTGGGCCTAGCGTCGATTGGAACGGCTATCTACTACTACACTCGGGCAACGTCGCTGTCAGACAAGGTCACAGGCGCGAATCCCGCAAGCCCATCCGACTACCAAGCAGGCAAGGATGCAGAGACGATGCAGTGGGTGTTCTACGGCGTCGGCGCGGGTGCGCTGGTCACGGGAGCTGCTCTCTATCTGCTGGGGTACTCTCAGGCCACCACCGCCGAGGTGAGTCTGGCTCCCATCCTGGGACCGAGAACTGCCGGGCTTTCCGTCCGAGGAGGATTCTAATGCGAGTCTTCTGGTCAATTCTGTTGGTGGGTTTGGCTGCATGCGGATTCAATCCCCATCCCCAGAACGGGGCACTCCCCTGCGACAACGGCTGCCCCTCTGGCTACCACTGCGCAAAAGACGGCACGTGTCGGACGACCGAATTGGGCGCAGACGCCTCCAGCCCAAGTGATGGCCGGGCCGGCGATACGGGCGTCACATCAGACACCCCAAGTGCATCCGGCGACGCTGGCGGTCCAGCAGGAACGGGTGGTGCTGGGGGCGTCACCTCAACCGGCGGGTTGACTGGCTCTGGTGGAACCTCTGGAATTGGCGGCGTCCTTGGCACGGGTGGCAGCGTTGGTTCTGGAGGAGCCACCGCAAGCGGCGGGTTGACTGGCTCTGGTGGAACCTCTGGAATTGGCGGCATCGTTGGCACGGGTGGCAGCGTCGGTTCTGGAGGAGTCTTCGCAAGTGGCGGGTTGACTGGCTCTGGTGGAATCGTGGGCAGCGGTGGCTTGGTTGGCTCTGGCGGAACAACTGGCGCGGGCGGGGTAGTAGGCACCGGCGGGATCGTCGGCACCGGTGGAACTGTGGGCACTGGGCGGGACTGGAGCGTGTGCTCGCCCCAGGACCTGTGCCAGACCGGGTACACGTGCACCGCTGATTGGAAGTGCGTGTTGGTTGGCTCGGGCGGAACAAGTGGCGCGGGCGGGCTGGTAAGCACCGGCGGGATCGTCAGTACCGGCGGAACCATGGGCAGCGGAGGTACGATCGTTCCAGGGTTGGCCGTCTTTGCTGGGGTTCCATCTGGCCGGGGAAGCGCGGACGGCACTGGGGCCGCAGCACGCTTCTACTGGCCCGTTGGCGTGGCGGTGGACGGGTCGGGCAACTTCTTCGTCGCAGACACGGACAACAACACCATCCGGAGAATCACGCCTGCTGGCGTGGTGACTACGCTTGCCGGGACAGCAGGTTCGTCAGGCAGCGCGGACGGCACTGGGGCCGCCGCACGCTTCTGGAACCCCGAAGGCGTGGCGGTGGACGGGTCGGGCAACGTCTTCGTCGCCGACTCGTGGAACAACACCATCCGGAAGATCACGCCTAGTGGCGTGGTGACCACGCTTGCCGGCGGTGCAAATCAGACTTGCGGTAGCGCGGACGGGACGGGGGCCGCCGCCAGCTTCTGCATCCCCACTGGTGTGGCGGTGGACGGGACGGGCAACATCTTCGTCGCCGACTCGTACAACAACACCATCCGAAAGATCACGGCTTCGGGTGTGGTGACCACGCTTGCCGGGACGGCGGGTTCGCATGGAAGCGTGGACGGGACGGGGGCCGCCGCCAGCTTCAGCATGTCCTTTGACCCTGCCCAAAACTCGTTCCTCGCCGGGACCCCCTCTGGCGTGGCGGTGGACGGGGCGGGCAACGTCTTCGTCGCCGACTGGGGCAACAACAATATCAGAAAGATCACGCCTAGGGGCGTGGTGACCACGCTTGCCGGCAGCGCAGATCAGTCTCCTGGCAGCGCGGACGGCACGGGGGCCGCCGCAAGCTTCAACTGGCCCGAAGGCGTGGCGGTGGACGGGTCGGGCAACGTCTTCGTCGCAGACAGTCGCAACAACACCATCCGGAGAATCACGCCTGCTGGCGTGGTGACCACGCTTGCCGGGACAGCAGGTTCGTGGGGCAGCGCGGACGGCACTGGGGCCGCCGCCCGCTTCAACGGGCCCTCTGGCGTGGCGGTGGACGGGGCCGGGAACGTCTTCGTCGCCGACAGTGACAACACCATCCGGAAGATCACGCCTACTCGCGCGGTGACCACGTTCGCCGGGACAGCGGATTCGACTGGAAGCTCGGACGGAACTGGGGCCACCGCACGATTCAGCTCGCCCTCTGGCGTGGCGGTGGACGGTGCGGGCAACGTCTTCGTCGCCGACTCGGGCAACAACACCATCCGGAAGATCACGCCTGCTGGCATGGTGACCACGCTTGCCGGAGCGGCTTCGTCTGGAAGCGCGGACGGCACGGGAGCAGCCGCCCGCTTCAACTCCCCTGAAAGTGTGGCGGTGGACGGGGCGGGAAACGTCTTCGTCGCCGACTGGGGCAACAGCACCATCCGGAAGATCACGCCTAGTGGCGTGGTGACCACGTTCGCCGGGACAGCAGGTTCGTATGGAAGCGCGGACGGTACGGGGGCCGCCGCCAGCTTCTCGTTCCCCACTGGCGTGGCGGTGGACGGGTCGGGCAACCTCTTCGTCGCCGACTTGGGCAACAGCACCATCCGGAAGATCACGCCTGCTGGCGTGGTGACCACGCTTGCCGGGACAGCAGGTTCGTCAGGCAGCGCGGACGGCACTGGGGCCGCAGCACGCTTCAACGGGCCCCATGGCGTGGCGGTGGACGGGTCGGGCGACGTATTCGTCGCTGACACGGGCAACAACGCCATCCGGAAGATCTCGACCTCGGGTGTGGTGACCACCATCGTGGGTGTTGCGGCGCAGGTGAGTGCGGGCAATCTCCCAGGCCCTCTTCCCGCCTCTATACTTTCCCCATCCGGCGTGGCAATCGATGCATCGACCGGCAAGCTCTACATTACCCTCCCCGATGCGGTCATGGTTGCGGTTCTTCCCAAGTAGCGTGCCGATGTTTGCTGCCAGGCAAGTCGGGGGTGCTCGGCGTGCAGCCTTCCTCGCAGGCGCGGGGCTTGCGCGCGGAAGGTGTTGGGGCCTGGCCACTCGCTGCCATCTGCATGTCCATCCACTCATGTGTGCTACGCTTCGTTGTGGAGCCTCAAGATGATTTCCTACACCGTGGTGCTCGAACACGAAGAGGACGGTCGCTACTCGGTCTACATCCCCGATCTTCCGGGCTGTGCATCAATGGGCAAGACCAAGAGGCAAGCCATGGCCAACATCCGGGAAGCCTTGGTCTGCTACTTGGAGGGGCCAAGGAAGCTGAAACGGCCGCTCCCAAAGCCGCGGGCTAGTTTTGAAACGTTACGAATTTCTGCCAGGGCGGCGTGAGCAAACTGCCGTCGGGGCGGTCGCGGGACTGATCTTGTTTGCCTTCCTGCTTCTTCGACCCAGCCCCCCTTCCAAGCCCGTGATTTCCAGTCCGCCCTCGGCTGCTCCGCCGCCTGTGGCGGTCGCGCCTGTGGCGGCGCCGCCACCCGAGATCAACCATGAGGAGAAGCAAGTCGAGGCCAAGAATGCCACGACCATTGTGCCTGCAAAGCCGGTCCCTGAACCGGAAACGAAGAAGTCGGAGTCGAATTCCACCCATCGGCCAGCCAAGAGACGTCTGCCGAGCAAGAAACCCGAGGAGGACCAGCAGCTATGGCACTAGCACTGCGACTGCCCTTGTTCATTGCCATCGTGGCGGTGGGCACCAGTTTGCCGCCACTTCAGCCGACGGTTCTTGCCGCCGGGTTGGATGCAAACAGCAAGGCGACCCTCAAGGAGGCAACGCGGCTCTACAAGCAGGGACAGTATGAGGAAGCGGCAAAGCTGCTCACCGAGCTTGCGGTGGACCATCCGGAGATGACGAATCTGCAGCGCAACTTGGGCGCTTGCTACTACTACATGCGGCGGCCAGAGCCTGCGTTGTCGAACCTGCGCGACTACCTGGCTCACAAGAAGAACGACATCACCGCAGACGACAAGCAAGAGGTGGAACGCTGGATCGACGAGATGGAAAAGCAGCGCGCGCAGAATGCTGCCGTACCTGTCGCGCCACCGCTCGCATCGCCCGCAGCTCCCGCGTCCCAGCCGGCGCCTGCACGACCTCGCCCGGCGCCCCAACCCGCAAGCGGCTGCGCTGCGAACCAGGTGTCCATTCCAGGCGGGACGTTCTGGATGGGCGACGCGGACCTGGATAAGGATTCAAAGCCCGTGCACAAGGTGAAGCTGTCACCCTACTGCATCGACAAGACCGAAGTTACCGTCGCGGCGTTCCGCACCTGCGTGCAGGCCGGCGAATGCGCGCCCCCCAGCGCAACGATCGAGTGGAAGGACCTCAAGCCCGAAGACAAGACAAAGTGGAGCCAGTTCTGCACCTGGGGTAGAGGCGGCATGGACCAGCACCCCATCAACTGCGTGGACTGGAACCAGGCCACTGCGTACTGCGTATGGGCCGGCGGTCGCCTACCCACCGAGGCGGAATGGGAATTTGCGGCGCGTGGCAGGGACGGCCGCAAGTATCCCTGGGGCGACGAGGAGCCGGACGCGACTAGGTTGAATGCATGTGGACCCGAGTGCGCATCGATGGCGAAGGAACGCCTGGCCTTGACGTGGAACCCCATCTACCCAGACAACGACGGCTGGGCAGCCACCGCGCCAGTGGGAAAGTACCCCAAGGGCGCCAGCCCATTTGGCGTACTGGATATGGCCGGGAATGTCTGGGAATGGACCGGGGATGAATTTGCTAGCTACAGCGAGGCGAACGACTCGAACCAGCATAGATATGGGCGCGTGGAGTTGCTCCGCGTGGACCGTGGCGGGGGGTGGAACGGTAATCATCCGTCCTGGTTCCGCGCGGCCAACCGCGGTAGGACTGTCCCTGGCAACCGCAGCATCAATCTGGGTTTCCGTTGCGCACGCGGGGCCCAAATGTAGTATGCGTAACGCCATGCCGGCGGTGCTGGAGCGAAATGGTGCCTCTCTTTGATGACGATCCCGGTGGTACGATCGTTCCCGAATTGACCATCTTTGCTGGAGTTCCATCTGGCGTAGGAAACGCGGCCGGCATCGTGGCCGCCGCCAGCTTCAGATTCCCCTCTGGTGTGGCGGTGGACAAGGCGGGCAACGTCTTCGTCGCCGACACTCGAAACAACGCCATCCGGAAGATCACGCCTGCTGGCGTGGTGAGCACATTTGCCGGGACAGCGGGTTCGAGCGGAAGCGCGGACGGCACGGGGGCCGCCGCGCGCTTCAAGGGGCCCTCTGGCGTGGCGGTGGACGGGTCGGGCAACGTCTTCGTCGCCGACACGGGCAACAGCACCATCCGGAAGATCTCGACCTCGGGTGTGGTGACCACCATCGTGGGTGTTGCGGTGCCGGTGAGCGCGGGCAATTTTCCAGGCCCTCTTCCTGCCTCCATAGTTTCTCCGGTCGGCGTGGCGATCGATTCATCGACCGGCAAGCTCTACATCACCCTCCACGATGCGGTCATGGTTGCGGATCTTCCAAAGTAGCGACATCGACACCAGATTGGCGATCATCTCGACCGAGATGCGCATTCCCCGCACGATTGGCTTGCCACCAAAGACGTCGCGGTTCGAGGAGATGCGAGCGAGCAGAGACCGATCCGTCATGACGATCATGCCAGCGCCGCCAGCCGGGACAAGGCAAGCGGCCCCTTGCCCAGTTCTTGCGGGGAAGATTCATGAGGTTGACAGCGCGGCCCGGGTCAGCGATACAGCCCCACAAGATGCGCCTGCTGCCGCGAGAAGAGTCCTTTTTTGACGACTTCGAGAAGCACGCTGCAAAGACCGTGGAGGGCTGCCGCGCCTTCCTTGAAATGGCCGAGGGTGGCAGCGACTGCGCGGCGGTCGGTCCGCGCATGAAGGCCATCGAGAGCGAGTGCGACCATATCACGCATGGTGTTGTTGCGCGCCTGCACAAGACCTTCATCACGCCCATCGATCGCAACGATATATTCCGCCTGATCTCGAAGATGGACGATGTGATGGACTTCGTGGAGGCGGCGGCTCAGCGCCTGGTAGTGTACGACATCCACGAGCCCACCCCGGAGTTGGCCGACTTGGCGCGCACGCTTTTGCACGGGGCGGAACGCGTGCTGGAGGCGCTGTCGGGGTTGCGCAATCTGAAGAATCCGGACCTGATTCTGGAGAAATGCGTCGAGATCAACCGGCTGGAGAATGAAGCGGACGTGCAGTTGCGGGCGGCCATCGCCAAGCTGTTCAAAGAGGCGAAGGACCCCATCTTTGTCATCAAGTGGAAAGAGATCTACGAGCTGCTGGAAACCGCCACCGACCGCTCTGAGGACGTGGCCAACATCATAGAGGGCGTGGTCCTGGAGAATTCATAGGTCCGAGCGCGAACACCTCGACCAGATCGGGGCCATCCCGAAAGGTCGCCGCGACGGTGGCACCACCCAGATCCGGCTCCCCCTCCAGCCGATGCTCCGGATCGAAATCTTCGCTGAAGCTCTGCAACGACTTCGTGGTCGAACGCACGTACAAGATCGGGCCGCGCCAGCCGCGGGCGCTGGCCTCGGCAACTCGACGGTCCCAGCGCACCTGGTTGAGGTACGCCGTGGGAAAATGCCGGAACACATGCCATTCGGCGCGCTTGTCCTTGGCGGGCAGTGGGGCTCCCGCCTGGAGATTGGCCCACGTCTGCGCGTCGAGCACCTCCGGCACCACGTTCACGAGGCATCCTTCCTCGCCACAACGGGCTTGCAGCCAGCGCGCCGACGCGTCGAACACCGCGGATGTGCTGATATCGGGCCCCATGAGAGCGACGACGAGCGCGCCCGCGGCCAGCGTCCCCATCCCTAGGCGCCGAAGCCGAACCGCCGACGCACCGGTGATCCAGGGCTCGATTCCCCACAGCGCCACAAACAGCAACAGCGGTGCGACGAACAGAAGGTAGGGGGCATGCCCCCCCTGCGAAAAGAGCATGCTGTACCCGAGCGGCACCGCGAAGGCGCCCAGCAGCGGCACCCAGCGCGACCCCATGCCTACCCATCCCTCACGGCGAACCCGACGGGCAGCGAAATAGAACAGGACCAAGACGAGCGGCGTGAAGGAGTCGCGAACTACGATCGTGATCAGGAAATCGGCCGGCTTCGCCGCGAACCAGAGCGCCGCCTTCCCTGGGTGCGAGAGCAACGCGCGCACGATGCTGCCGCCGTTCTCCTCGAACCCGCCGAAGGAACGAACGGTTTCTGCGTAGCGCAAGTATTCCGTCGCCGTCGAGCCCGGATGCCGCAGGTTCTGCACCAGCCGCCACAGAAAGGGGCTTGAATTGTACAACGTATAGAATCCCCAGACGTGCGTCGACGGCCCGTGATCGGCGCTGACGGTGTGATTGGACGCGACGAAGAGGCCGACCAGCAACCCCGCGGCTGTCACCGCCGCCCCCACGCGACCCGCCCCCAATCGGCGTCCTCCGACGGCGAGCGCGCAGGTCAGCGCGACCACGAAGAGGGCGCCCTCGGGGCGACAGATGGTGATTCCAACGGCCAGCACGAACGCCGCCGCTAGGCGTGCGAGGTGTGGGCGCCGTCCGACCAGCAGCGCGGCCAAAGCGACGAAGAGAGCCGCGGCCACCGTGCAAGAGATGTTGCGGTATCCCGAACTGGTCGCGAAAGCGGGGAGGACCGCCACCGCCAGCGCCACGCTGGCCCGGACTCGGGGGTTCGGCCCGAAGAGGGTGCGGGCGAGCGCGAGGACCCCCAGCGTGAGCAGCACGTGCGCCGTCACGTACAGGATGCCGAGAGAGACGGTCGCGCTGGCGCCCGCGTTTCGCAGCGCCGACAGGAGCACCCGCAACAACGGCATGCGCAGCTCCACGTCGTATCCGAAGCGCATCGCTTTCGCTTCGAGAAGGAAGTTGACGTTCATCGAGCACGGTTCGCCGCCGAATCGAAGTAGGTAGAGCGCCCGGAACCCTAGGGCGAGAGCGAGCCCGCCCGGATAGGTCGCGGCCACCGAGATCAGGCGCGAGCCTCCTTCCGAGCCCTCGCGTCCAGCCGACGAGCCAGGTTGTCTTGGCTGGTGAGCGACCGGTTCCGCTGCTGACACGACCCGTTCATCTCCGATTGCCGAACCTCTGTCAAGACTCGGGCGCACGCCTGGCCTACGGCGAAGAGACCCAACGTGAACCTTCGGCCGTAACCGATGCGGGGCTCTACCGACCAAGCGCGCTCGTCGCCAGCTCCCCGGTTTTCAGCCTCTGGATCATCCGTACATACGTGCTGCTGACGGCGGCGCAGAGGGCCTGCAGGTCAATGACCGGTCCATCGGGAAGCGGACCGCCGTCAAAGGAATGTGCGTAGACCAGGTTGAGAACACGGTTCTTCACCTGGACCGGCACCACGAGAACCTCAGACGGTTCTGCGCAGTGCAGGTACTTCCAGATCTGGCGCTGCAGCTTGCCACCCTCGGCCGGAGCCAACCCGCGGAATGGGGTGCGACGATCGTGGGCGAGCTGAAAGCATGATGGCATCGAGATGGGGAACGCGATGGTCTCGATGGCCGCTTCCTGGATGCCGGGGGCAAAACCGCGCCAAACGCGCGCCTGGCCGTCGCGCACCAGGAAGAACATGCCGCAACCAAAGTAGCCCCGCATGAGGTCCATCACTACGTCGGCCAGTTGTTCGCGGTGCCGGGCCAGGGTGAGACGATGAACGGCATCTTCCAGGCTCAACGCGGGGCCGGGCGGGCGCGCTCGGGGCTGCGCGGGCGCCAGCGGCGAAACCAGGTCGCGTGCGGGCAGCGGACTCGGGCTAGGCGCCACGGTGTGCCTCATGCCGGTCGTACGCTCAGACGGCACAGACGCGGGGATCCCCGCAGCCGAGGTTTGGGTTGAGGCGGACGGAGTGACGGCGGGAGTCCGCGTTCTTGGGGTGACGGGCTCTGACGGCACGGACATGTCGAGCGACTTTCGGGTCTTCAGATTTACCTCCGCGCCGTAGAGCCGCTTGATGTTGTGGGCGATCGCGATCTCGCCCGCCACCAGCGGCTCGACGCGCGCGCCCAGGGCGAAGGACAGGTCTTCGACTGCCAGCATATCGAGCGGTGTGGCCATAGCCGCCACGACTTGCTTGACCCCGTTGCGCGAAGCGGCCAGCGGCACGGCAAGGTAACGCACGGCCAGATTTGGCTTCAGCAGGGCGACGATGGGAGGGTCGGCGTGCGAGAAGTGACGTTCCAAGGCTGCGGGCACCCCCATCTGTCGACTCAGGGCTAGGGAAAGCTGGTCAGTGCCGATGAATCCCAGCTTGACCAGATGGGTGCCCAGCCTGCCACCGGCCAGTTCTTGCGCGCGCAGGCCGGCGTCAAGTTGATCGGGCGTGATCTGTCCGAGCTGGATGAGAATCTCGCCGAGTTTCATTGCATTCCGTCGCCCTGGTAGGCGGCCATTCACTCATCATCGGCGGTTCCTGCAGTTTTCTGCAGGAATGCAGCGTTGCGGCAGTGGTTGGGGTTAGCGTGTTCAGCTCGATAGCCACCCGCGGTTGAGAACGCAGAGGGGAGAGAGGAGGACGCAGAGGAACTTGGGCTCCTTCCCTGATAGGTTTTTCCCTGTGACGAGACCCCTCTTGTCCGGGCAAGCGCCTTTGGTTCCTGGCCGGCGGATTCCGCTGGCCGCTCTTGCCGAACGGCTCTATGCGGCCTACGGGCCGCAGGGTTGGTGGCCTTTGCTCGATCACCGGGGCAGCAACCCCACGCTTACCGGGCGGCTGACTGGCTACCACCCGGCCGACTATTCCTACCCGCGCACCGACACGCAGCGCTTCGAGATCTGCTGCGGCGCCATCCTCACCCAGAACACGGCCTGGCCCAACGTGGAAAGGGCGCTGCAGGCGCTTGCCGATCAGGGCCTGCTGGCGCCGCGCGAGATCTTGGCGGTCGACGAAGAGCGCTTGCAACAGGCCATCCGTCCCTCAGGATACTTTCGCGCGAAGGCTCGCAAACTGCGCGCCTTCTGCGAATTCTGCCTGCGGCTATCTGGCCGTCCGCCGTCGCGCGAGCAACTCTTGCAGGTGTGGGGGGTGGGGCCGGAGACCGCAGACAGCATCCTGCTCTACGCTTATGCGCAGACCGAGATGGTGGTCGACGCGTACACGCTCAGGGTCCTACGCCACCACGGCTACCAGCGCTCGCACCCCAGCTACGCCGCGGCCAAGGCCTACTGCGAACGGAAGCTGCCCTACTCGCTTGCTGGCTATCAGGAGTTTCACGCGCTCATGGTCGAGCACGCCAAACGCCTGCGCGCCGCCGGGTTTTCCGCCTCTCGATAACTTGCAGATAGATGCAATCCCATCACGGGTGGCACAATGACGTTGGTTCCCAGCCTTGATCTTCGGTGACGATCGCGTGTATGACCGGGCCGAAGCTTGGACGAACCCCAACCGCAACCACTCACAAAGGAGCAGCAACCCATGGAATGGCGGTCAACTCGGAATGCCGTGGTCCTGTCCGTGGTCTGTCCTCTGCTCGCGGTCGCGCGATCTTCCCACGCCGGCAACGATCCCGAGAAGGCGCTACGTCGGGTCCAAGAGGACGTCCTGCCCAAGATCATTCTAGCCTGCGGCTTCCCCCTCTCGGTGACCTACGACGGGGATTCGCTGCGCAAGAACAATCAGGACATCGCCCACGACCAGAACGACGGACGCTTGCAGTGCGAGGAGCCTCTTCGCTACATCTGGTACGCGTGCCGGACGGACTCCGGCAAGGCCGCAGTCAAGCAGGCGCGTATCTCGAAGGTGGCTTGCAAGGGCGTCCCCGGGTCCACCGGCTCGCTCACCCTCTCGGCAGGCACGATCACCGTCGGACGCGCTTTCGAGGAGAGGAAGTCCCACTTGCGCAGTCGGCGCGAATTCGAATCGCTGGTGAAGATTTCGCTCAAGCTGGGATCGGAGGACCCTTACCAGGACGAGGAGTGGCACAAGCTTGCGCAACTGCCCAATCCCGTGACCAACACCAAGACCTACTGCCTGGTCAACGGTGAAAAGGAGGAATTCGACCAGTATGGCGATAGCGCTTCTGCCCACGGCAAGCCGGACGCCAAGGTGAAGTGCTGGAAGGATGGGGAGGTCGTCATCGATCTCGAAATCGCGAAGGGAAAGACGACCGGTTTTCTGACTCGCTACGACCTAAAGAGAACCCATCGCATCACCTACCGCGACGGCAAGGAACACGGTGAGCACAAGACGATCGAGAACGGCAAAGTGAAGTCGATCGAGTGGTACGACAATGGCCAGCGGGTTTGGGAGAAGGAGTTTTTCCCCAGCGGTGTGCTCGCGAAGTACTCGCGCAAGTTTCCGGACGGCACCGCCAATCTATCGGTGCACGAAGATGGCAAGGTCTACGACCTCCGCTGCTCACCCGGTGCGAAGGACGATCCGGAATTGCGAAAGTTGTGTGGATTCGGGGGGGCGGTGACCACGTCGATCTACGATGGCACCGGAAAGGTGAGCCGCGTGCAGACCTGGAAGGACGGTGTGATTCAGAAGGAGAGCGCGGGAACCAGCGAATATGCCGCGCGCAGCGAGGTTGGGTTCAAGGACGGCAAGAAACAAGGCGAGGAGCGGATGGTCGGCCCCGCCGGCAAGCTTGCCTCGACGGTGAACTGGGATCGCGGAATCAAGGAGGGCAAGGAGACGGAGTACGCGGATGACGGCAAGAAGGTCACAAAGGAAATGCTCTGGAAGGCGGGCGAGCTGAAACAACTGACCGAGTTCTATCTGAACGGGAATCCCAAGCTCAAGGAGAACTACGACGGCCGCAAGAAGAAGCAGAGCAAGACCTTCTGGGACACCGGTCCGGTCTCGAGCGAGGGCGGGTTCGTGATGTGTGATCACGGCGGCTATCGCGATTGGTGTGAGGAGGGCGTGCATCGGTCCTACTTCGAGAACGGCGCACCCAAGCGGGAGATGAACTTTCGGCTTGGCCGACGGGAAGGGACTGGCAAGAGCTGGTGGAAAAACGGCAAACCGGCGTCGGTCGAATCCTATGTCGACGATAGACTCACCACGGCCAAACGATGGGACGAGAATGGCAAGCTGGCATCGGACGAGGAATTCGAAGCCGACGGTTCGCGCAAGATCAAACGGTAGCCAGCAGCGGATGGGATCGCGTCCTGCGCGATTCTGGGTTGGGAGCCTAGAGCACCGAACGGTTTGCCTCCCGTCGTGAAATCGCAGATTTGCGTCGCATCCCTTCGTTGCTCGTCGGTCCAATACGTCGAGTATTCTCCCTCCTCGCGCCTNNCAAACCGTTCGGTGCTCTAGCTGCCTAGGATCTTCGCCAGGATGGCGTCCAACTCGTCGAGCGAGCCGTAGTGGATCTCGATGTGGCCGCGGCTCGGGCCGGCCTCGACCAGCTTGACTCGCGCCGACAGGGCACGTTGCAGGCGCAGGACCAGGTCGCGCGCGGCTGGCGATGGCTTTTCCGGCGGCGGGGCAGGGCGGCCACCGTCTTCACGTTCGCGGCGGACCAGCGCCTCGACTTGGCGGACGGAAAGCCCACGACTCGCGGTTTGGCGCGCCAGTCGCTCGATGACCGCGTCGTCTTCCAGACCGAGAAGGGCGCGGGCATGGCCCATGGAAAGGCGACCCTCGACCACCATGGCCCGCACCGAGGGCGGCAGCTTGAGCAGCCGGAGAGCGTTGGCCACCGTGCTGCGTTCCTTGCCCACGCGCGCGGCCAGCGATTCCTGCGTGTAGCCGAACTCCGCCACCAGATGTTGATAGCCCTCAGCTTCTTCGATGGGGTTGAGATCCTCGCGTTGCAGGTTCTCGACCAGGGCCAGTTCGAAGGCTTGTGCCTCGGCCACCTCACGGATGATCACCGGCACCTGATGCAGCCCGGCCCGCTGGGCCGCTCGCCAGCGCCGCTCGCCCGCGACCAACTCGAAGCCGCCTGCCGGTCGTACGCGCACCACCAGCGGTTGAATGATGCCCTGGCTGCGGATGGACTCGGCCAGCTCACCTAGACGGGCGTCATCGAACTTCTTGCGCGGCTGTCTTCCCGAGGGATGGATATTCTCGATGTCGACCGCGCGCAGGCTACCGTCCGACTTGACCCGCGTTCTCTCCTCCGGATCAGGAGCTGCCGCAGCCGGAATCAGGGCGGCCAAACCGCGCCCCAGAGCCTGGCGCTTTCCGCCAGTGGTCACGATGCCTCCGCTTTGGGTCGCGCGTGGCGAGCCAGAAACTCGCGCGCAGCCTCCATGTAGCTCTTGGCGCCCTTGGAGGCGACGTCATAGAGCAGAATCGGCTTGCCAAACGACGGCGCCTCGGACAGGCGCACGTTGCGTGGGATGGGTGTGTGGTACACACGGCCGCCGAAGTGGTTGCGCACCTCATTGGCCACCTGCTCGGTCAGGTTCTGGCGTGTGTCGACCATGCAAAGGAGAATACCTTCGATGTCGAGGCCGGGGTTGAGCGAGCGGCCCACCAGATTGACCGTGGCTTGCAGGTCGGAAAGACCTTCCAGCGCGTAGTACTCGCATTGCAGCGGGACCAGCACCCCGTCAGCGGCGCAGAGTGCATTGAGGGTGAGCAAACCGAGCGAGGGTGGGGTGTCGATGATGATGAAGTCGTAGTCAGGCGTCACCAGGCGCAAAGGCTCGCGCAGCTTCATCTCGCGCAGGGGCTCCGACACGAGTTCGATCTCGGCACCCGCCAGATCTTGCCCCGACGGCACCAGCTTGAGAAAGGGTAGCTCAGTGGCGCGGGTGACCTGCACGACGGTTTTCTCGCCGATGAGCACGTCGTACACGCTGCCCTGTTTCGCACCTGCTGCTTGCCGGGCGTGGCCCAGCCCCGAGGTGGCGTTGCCCTGTGGGTCCATGTCCACCAAGAGCACGCGCTTTTCGGCCACCGCCAGCGAAGCGGACAGGTTGACTGCGGTGGTCGTCTTTCCGACGCCTCCCTTCTGGTTCGCGACCGCGATGACCCTGCCCATGGTGCTCTGAGCCCGTCGAGCGGGCTCACCCTCCTAGCATCAATAGGGCCGCTGTTTCAACCAGGCCAGCTAGGAGCACGGATCCCCTTGCGCAGAAAAGCGAAGCACAAACTTGACGGGGATGAAGGTTGGAATACTACTTGAACCTACATGTAGCAGATTTCCCTGCAACCAAAGGAGCAACACGATGAGCTACGGCGATATGAGGATCTACCGGACCTTCGAGGAGTTCGAGCGAGAGGAGCTTCGCCGCATGGAAGCTGTGGGCAACTCGGTTGATGAGATGATCGATACCGTCTTCGGCGAGGAGCTGGACCTGGAGTGCATCTCCGCAAAGCGTCGCTCCTCGGTCGACGAAGACGACGAGGATTAGTACCTTCTTGGGGATACTCGTGACTGGTCCGGGTTGCCGGTTCCGGGGCTGGGACCGGTAGCCGAATCCGAATCCGGGACCGGCCGTCGGATCCGGCTCCGGCCTCCGGCCCCGCCGCCGTCGCCTGGGCCGCCCAACCAGCTACGAACTTTCGAGAGGCGGTACTAGCCTAGCCGTCTTCCTGGAATCTCTGCAGCGCGGCCGAGGCCTTTTCCCAGTCGGCCATGCGCCGGCCCAGCAACTCGGCGAGCTCGCGTTCGCGATCGGCCAGAGCGTGCAGCTTCTGCCAGTCGCCCCCGTGGTCGGTGGCCAGTTGTGCGCGCAACGAAGAGAGCTCAGTCTCGATACGCGAGACTTCGGCTTCCAGCGACTCGACCATGCGTTCCAGGCGGCGCTGCGTGCGCTCGCGGTCCTTCTTCGCGGCACGGGTCATCTCGGTTGCCGACTGGGTGATGGAGGGCGGCGGCGCTGGCTCGGGCGCAGCCTGGGTGGCTGCTTGGCCTTTCCGATACTCGCGCCAGTCGGAGTAGTTGCCGAGATGCGCTTCTAGCGTGCCGTTCTCGAACACCAGCAGACGCCGGCACACCCGATCGAGGAAGTAGCGATCGGGGCTGACCACGATGAGGGTCCCCTCGTATCCGTCGAGCGCGTGTTCCAGGGTTTCGCGTGCCGGAATGTCCAGGTGGTTGGTCGGCTCGTCGAGCGCCAGCACGTTGCGCGGGAAAAGCAGCATCTTGGCCAGCGCCAGGCGGCTGCGCTCGCCGCCCGAGAAACCGCGCACGGTACGGAAGGGATCGTCGCCGAAGAAGCGGAACTTGGCCAGATACTGCCGGACAACTTCGGGAGAGAGATCGCTGCGCACCGACTGGATTTCCTCGATGGCGGTGCGGTCTTCGCAAAGTGAGCTCAGCTTCTGATCGAAGTACCCCAATCGCACAGCTGCCCCGCGTTCCACCATCCCGGCAAGTGGCGCCAGCTCGCCGACTAGGGTCTTCAGCAGGGTGCTCTTGCCGCAGCCGTTGGGGCCCACGATGCCCACTCGATCTCCGCGGAAGATGTTGACCGTCACGTCGGTCACAATCGGCCTGCCCGGGTAGCCCACGCTGATGCCTGGTGCGCGCACGATCTCCTTGCCACCCAGATCGCCTCCGGTCTGGAAATTGAGCGCGATCCGTCCCGCCATTTGCCAGTTGTCCTCGGGGCGTTCCAGCCGCTCCAGTTTTTCCAGCATGCGGCGCCGGCTTTGCGCCTGCTTGGTCTTTTGCCCGGCCAGGTTGCGCCGGATGAAGTCCTCGGTCTTCTCGACGTGTTCCTTCTGGCGCTGATACTCGACGCGCGCCCGCTCCAGCCGCGCGTCGCGCTCCACCACGTATTTGTCGTACGCAAAGGAATACTGGACGAACTGGCCATCCTCCAGCTCGATGATCGCGCGGCAGGTTCGTTGAATGAAGGCGCGGTCGTGCGACACTAGCACGAAGGCGCCGGGATACTCGCCAAGGCGCTCCTCCAGCCGCTCCATCGCCGCGAGATCGAGATGGTTGGTGGGCTCGTCGAGCAGAAGCAGGTCGGGCTGGCGCACCAGAACCTTGGCCAGCTCCAGCCGGCCGCGCTCGCCGCCGGACAGCGTGGCCAGCGATCGGCCCAGGTCGGCCTGCGACAGCCCCACGTCTTCCGTCAACTCGCGGACGCGCGTCTCCAGGTCATAGCCGCCCTCCAGTCGGTAGCGTTCCTGCAGGTCACCGTAGTGCTTGAGATCCGTCTCGGAAGCCTCGGCCAGCCGTGTCTCGAGGCGCTGCAATTCTTCGTGCATGGCTTGCACATGGGCGAATGGCTCCAGCAGGGCATCGAGCACGGTGCCTTCGCCCCCCAGTTGGTGCGACTGTCGAAGGTAGGCCACGGTCTGCCGGCCCAGGATGCGCACGTCTCCCGAGTCCACCTGCAACTCGCCAGCGAGCAGCTTGAGCACGGTGGACTTGCCCGTGCCGTTGGGGCCAAGCAGGGCGAGCCGGTCGCCTGGCCGGATGAGCAGAGAGGCGCCAGCCAGGATCTCGGTGCCAGGATAACTGAAATGTGCGTCGGCGAACTGGGCGAGGCTCAACCGTTGGCCTTCATGAACTCGCGCATGTGGTCGGCCAGAGACTGGCACCCTTCCACGGGCATGCCGTTGTAGACCGACGCCCGAATTCCGCCCACCGTGCGGTAGCCCTTGAGCGCCAGCATGCTCTTGCCGACGGCTTCCTTGAGGAACTTCTCGGTCAGAGGCTCGCTGGGCAGCTTGAAGGTGATGTTCATGTGGCTGCGCACGGCGGGATCGGCCACCGTGCCCTTGTAGAAGCCGCCCGAGCCGTCGATGGCGTCGTAGATCAGCTTGGCCTTGTCGGCATTGCGCTTCTCGATGGCCGGCAGGCCGCCTTGACGTTCCATCCAGCGGAAGGTTTCGAGCAACACGTACACGCCGAAAGTGGGCGGTGTGTTGAGGCAGCTCTTGGCCTCGGCGTGGACTTTGTAGTTGAAGATCTTGGGCACGCTCTTGCCGATCCGGTCGTAGAGATCTTTGCGTACGATGACCAGCACGACGCCCGCGGGGCCCAGGTTCTTCTGCGCGCCACCGTAGACCATGGCGGTGCGAGCGATGGGGTGCGGCCGCGACATGAATTCGGAGCTGGCGTCTACCATCAGCGTCGGGTGCTTCGGCCACTCGACAAAGCGGTTGCCGTGCACGGTCTCGTTCGAACAGATGTGCAAGTAGGCGGCGTTGGGGTCGGCGGTCCAGCCGGTCGGATGGCGGTCGAAGCCAGTGGATTCACCCGACGCGATCACGCGCACCTTGTCGGGGGCGATGCCTTTGGCGGTATCTGCGGCCTTCTTCGACCACTCACCGGTTATCACGTATTCGGCCACGCCGTTGAGGAAGTTCATGGGGATCAAGGCGAACTGCTGGGTTGCGCCTCCTTGCAGGAAGAGCACGTCGTGCGTGTCGGGGATCTGCAACAGGCCGCGGCAACGGGCGATGGCCTCATCCAGCACCGCATCGAATTCCTTGCCCCGGTGACTACACTCCGCAATTCCAAAACCCTTGCCCTGAAAATCCAGCAGGGCAGCGGCAGAGGCTTCGAGAACCTCGAAGGGTAGAGTGGCGGGACCGGCAGCAAAGTTGAACGCGCGTTTCTTCATGGGGCCTCCGTTGGATAGGGGGCACAAACATAATCGATTCTTGGCGCCATGGGAACCACACTCGCCTCTGCGACGTTTGGATTGGACCCCGAAATGAACCTGTACTAGAAACCCTCAGGCCCAAGCCGGGCCGTATTTTTCGATGCTCGAATTTCTCTGGCCAACGAAGGATTATGGTGCCCAGGGTCGGCGATCACGCGGGGCAAGCCTGGCCGAGGTTGTCGGCAGAACTGCGAGAGCGAGGACCGGGCTCGTCCAGACGCGGAGAGACAAATGGCCGTCGTAGTTGTTGTCGGAGCCCAGTGGGGCGATGAAGGCAAGGGGAAGGTCGTAGACCTCCTAACCGAGCATGCGGACGTCGTGGCGCGCTGGGGAGGGGGTGCCAACGCCGGCCATACCATCGTGGTCGAGGGGAAGAAATACGTTACCCACCTGATTCCTTCTGGTGTGCTCAGGGCTGGGGTGACCTGCGTGTTGGGAGAGGGCATGGTCATCGACCCGCGCACTCTGGTCGAGGAAATGCGCGCCTTTCGCAGCCACGGCCTGCTGGCAAGGAACACGGACCTGGTGGTTGCCGGCCGGGCTCACCTGACGTTCCCATACCATCGTGAGCTTGACCGTCTGCGCGAAGAGGAACCGGGCGCCATCGGCACGACTCGTCGAGGGATTGGACCGACCTATGAGAGCAAGGCCTCGCGTACCGGTGTCCGCGTCGAGGACCTCTTGCGGCCAGAGCGGTTTCGGCGCAACGTTGAGCGCAACGTGCGCCATGTGTCGGGCGCGCTAGCTCGGTACGGCGCCCCTCTTCCCGAGGTAGACGCTTTGGTCAAGGAATACCTGGCGTTGGGCGAGGAGATTCGCCCCTTTGTGCGGGACTCTTCTCGCTTCCTCTACGACCAGATCTGCGCAGGCCGCAACGTGTTGTTCGAAGGCGCGCATGGCGTCTTGCTCGATCTGGACCACGGAACCTACCCATTCGTCACCTCTTCGTCGACGACAGCCGGTGGCGCTTGTGCAGGATGCGGCATCGGGCCGACGTCCATTGACACGGTCGTCGGAATCGTGAAGGCATATGCCACTCGTGTGGGTAACGGGCCCTTCCCGACGGAGTTGCACGATCAGATGGGCGACCGCCTGCGCGAGGTGGGGACCGAGTTCGGCTCCACCACCGGCAGGCCGCGCCGCTGCGGATGGCTGGACATACCAGCCCTGCGCCTTACCTGCCGGCTTTCCGGCATCCGGGCCCTGGCCTTGACCAAGCTCGACGTCTTGACGGGTCTCGATAGGGCCAACCTTTGCGTGCAGTACCGGCTGGCAGGCAAGACGCTCGACGAAATGCCGCTGGATCCCGACGACCTGGCTGCGGTAGAGCCGGTGTATGAGACGCTCCCAGGGTGGCCCGTGCTCTTGGCTGGCGACGCCACGGCATCGGGCAAGACGCGGCTTCACCCGGCGGCCGAGCGCTACATCGCGCGGATTTTCGAACTGGTCGGCGTGCCGCTGGCCCTGATTTCGGTCGGGCCAGGGCGCGACGAAACCATCGTGAGAAACAACCCATTCGTGGCAAGGAATGTCAGCTAACTCATCGCACGCAACCTACCGCGGCGGGCACGTCGCGGATCTGCCGTCGGGGTCGTGCGCGGTGCTACCTGCGGGAAGGGGGCAGAAACCGTCTTGCCAGGCGGAGACTGGCATCTATAATCGCGCGGTTACTGTCTCTTCGTGGTACGCGCAAATGAGGGCCCAATGAAAATCGTCTGTGACGCTTGTCAGGCTAAGTACTCGATAGCGGACGAAAAAGTCCAGGGAAAGGCCTTCAAGATCCGATGCAAGAAGTGCAATCACATCATCGTGGTCAGGAGCGGCGGTGCGCGCGGCCCCGGCGCTGCGGCGGAGTCCAAGCCCGCGCCGGCCGAGGCCCCAGGCACGTGGTACATCGTGGTGGAGGGCGAGCAGGTGGGGCCGCTGGCCGAGCCGGATATCGCGGCCCGCCTGGCGCGTGGTGAGATCACGAGTGAGACGCTGGTCTGGAAGGAGGGTTTTGCCGACTGGATCAAGCTGTCAGCGGTCCCCGAGTTGGTGCAGGCTTCCTCGCTGCAAGCGGCAGCGGCTGCCCAGCCAGCCTCGGTTTCGGCGGCCGAGGCTGCGCCTGTCCGGCGCGACTCCGCACGCATGCGCGCGCATGGCTCGGCCAGGGAAGCGCCGAGAACAGCGGCTCCTTCTGAGGATATTTTTTCGAAGCCTGCCCCGGCAGCCAGTGCATCAGCCGATCTTTTCGCCGGCGGGTTCTCGACCGCCGCGGCCGAGGGGCCAGCCGCCGCATCGTCACCGTTTGCGTTTGGAGCGGCGGCTGCCCCGGCCCCTGAGCCTGCGGCCAGGGCCCCAGGCAACGGCGCCGGGCAGAGCCACCTTACTGGTCAGCGCAACGAGAACTCGGTCCTGTTCTCGCTGGCCAATTTGGAAGCGCTTGCGGTGCCGAGTTCGTCGACCAGCGCGCGGGCGCCGTCGACAAGTTCAACCACCGAGGGCTCCGGCCTGATCGACATTCGCTCGATGGCCGCAAGAACCATCGGTGAGTCCGGCCGGGGCGACGCATTCGGCGGTTCGGACGCCTTGCCAACCTTCTCGACGCCGCAGTTCTCGCCTGTGGCTCCGGTGCTACTGCCGATGGCGTCGAGCGGTCCGCCCAAGTGGGTGTACCCAGTTCTGGGTGTCCTGGCCCTCGGCATGCTCGGCCTTGGCGTGGGCATCTACAAGGTAATATCGGCCCCTCCTCCGGCACCGCCGGCGCCACCACAGATCGTTGTCCCCACGTTGACACCGCCTGTCCCTGCTCCGGCGGCAGCACCAGGCCCGGGTGCCCAAGCGCCGGTTGAGCCGGCCAAGGCGGCTCCGACCGAGGAAAAGCCGGGCGAGGAGAAGAGTGCGGCGGAGAAGAGGAAGACGCCAGGCAAGAGCGGCAAGGCCGTGGCCAAAGGACCGACCGAAGCAGCGCCGTCGGCTAGGCCCGGGCCCGAGCCTGCAGTTGCGCCCCCTGCGCCACCCAAGCCGAAGAAGAGTGGCTCCATCGACGACCTGCTGAACCAGGTAGGCACCAACAAGGGCGGCGGCGAAGAGCCTAGGCCCAAGAAGGTAGCCACGCAGGTGGCGCTGCCGACCCTATCCCAAAGCGACATCGTCAGTGCGATGAAGGCGGTGCAGCCCAGAGTGAAGGAGTGCTACAACCAGTACAAGCTTCCGGGCATCGCAAATGTCAGCATTTCGGTATCCAAGGGGGGACGGATCGCCTCGGCGACAGTAACCGGCAAGTTTGCGGGTACGCCCAGCGGAACCTGCGTGGAAGCCGCGGCCAAGACCGCGAAGTTCCCTCCCTGTGAAGCGATGAGTTTCCCCTGGCCCTTCCAGCTTCACTAACCATTTTCAGCGTTACTCGCCGGCGTCGGGTGCGGGTTTGCGTGGCGGCGGAGGCGCGGGTGAGCCGTGGTCCTCACGCAACTTGACGGCCAGCTTGTCGATCAAGAGTTGCTCAATGTAGTGTGGCAAGTCGGGCAGCGAGGCCACAACACGCGTGATGTCGCGACCGTCGCTGTCGCTGGTTCGGATGAGTTCGAGCGAGCCCTTGTGGAGCTTCTGGCCTTCCGGGTAGTCAAACAGAATGTAGCCGGTGGCCTCGTCCTTCTCGCGAATCACGCAATTGCGATCAATGCGCAGGAAGCGCACGGCACTGGGCCACACATTGGCCATCGGATACGGGACCGTACCCACGCCGCGTGCCTGTGCGGTGGGCAGCCCCAAGAACAGCCCTACAAACATCAGCGCGAGCAGGGGAGCTGTGCGCAGCACGCCTCGGGTCATGCGGCATCTCCCTCCTCAGCGGCGCGTTTGGATTCTACCACAATGGTGCGGAGCGAGTGGGAACCCCCGCCCACCGCCAAGAGGGCGAGGAAGCCCAATCCCACGTACCACACGAATTGGATTCCATGGAGAGCGACGGCGTAGGCCCCTCCGAAAGAGCTGACCGTGGCCGCAGGCAGGTAGGCTCCCAAGGCAATGAGAACGCCCGCATGAAACTGGCCCACCAGACCCGGGGAATTGGGCAGGGAAATCAGCACACCGGTGAAAGCCATGGCCGCGAATGCGCCAGTGAGAGGGATAGCAAGCTGCATGTCGCGGGCGAGCAGCCACATCCCGAATCCGTTGCAGAACCAGTAGAGCATCGTCTGGGCCAGGAACGGAATCATGTCGCGCGGCTCACGCAAGGCACGAAACCCGTGGATCAAGGCGCGCAGTTTGTCGGTCAGCCGCTCGGCCAGGGCAGGGGCAAAGTGCCGGACGAGGGTTGCGGTCAGGGCGAGCCCGATCGTCTTCTCGGGCCAGCGCAGAGCGCAGGCGAGAAAGATGGTCAGAGAGAGAAAGCCAATCAGGGACAGCCAGGCTGCCCCGGCTAGCACCGAGGAGTACCCCGGCCCACCCGTTCGGAAAGCCAAGAGGTAGGTGACGAAGAAAAGGATGGAGATCACCAGCCCGTCGACGATTCGCTCCACCGCGACCGTACCCAGAAGGGCGCTCATGCGCGACTGCCCGCTGCGCACGACGTAGTACGGCCGCACGAATTCGCCGAGGCGGAAGGGCAGAGCCAGGATGGCCATGAAGCCCACCGCCGACACGATCATCAGGCGGCCGAAACTCAGGGAAACGCCGATGGGACGCAGCAGGTACTTCCAGCGCCAAGCTCGGAACAGATGCGTGGGGACTATGGTGGCCGCGTAGACCAGGACGGCGGATAGTGGCAAGCGGCGCAGTTCCGAGCCGGTGGCCAGAAGATCAACCTTGCGAAGGGCCAGCCACAGGCACAGCGCGCCCACGAGCAGGGACAAGAGAACTTTGACGAATAGCTTCAAGGAGGTATGCCTCTTGGCGCAGCGGACATCAGGGGAGTTGGCCTACCAAGATACGGCGGGGATTCTCGCTGAGCAATTGCTTGACTGCGTCCTCGCCGAGACGTTTCCGAATCCAGCCCAATCCTGAGGCAATGGCCGGGCCGTCTTCGGGGTCGTGCATGTCAGAAGCCGCGGCATGGGCCATGCCTTCCTCGACCAGCCGGCGGGCCGTCTTGACTTCAGCGCGGTCGCCGGTTCCGGCCAATGCGGCTAGGTCCACCAGCAACGCGGCTTGGCGGCCCAGACTTTCGGCCACAGCGGGATCGCGTTGCACGGCCGGATACCGTTCTGGATGGGCCAGGACAGGAAGGCGGCCGGACACCCGGATGTCGAAGAGGGTCGCTTCAAGGCGAGGCGGCATGACGACCGGGCTGATCTCAAAGAGGAATGCCTTGCCGCCATCGTAGCAGGGTGGCTCTCCTTGGCGCAGTCGGCTGGCAAACACATCATCCCAGTAGTTCTCGGCGCCGAGCAGCAGTCGTACCTCGGGCAACTCGGTCGCAATCTCGCGGCTCACCTGGTCGAAGGTGAGCCTCACCTGGTCGAGCGGGGGCTCGAAACTTCCCGCGAACTGGTGGGGGGTGGCGCATAGGTCAGAGAAGCCAATCTCGACCAAGGCACGCACCATGCTGAGACAGGTGGCGAGGCTGTCGGCTCCATCGTCAAGGCCGGGAAGGAAGTGAGAATGTAGATCGACGTAGTGCACCACGGAGTTTGCCGTGAGACAATAGCGAATTCGCTGCTGGTTTGAGGGTTTCTTTTACTACCGGCTGGTTGCAGGAAGAAAACGTGCGCAGCGTACGCTTGGGGCTTGCGCAAAGTCGAAAAGCGATCGCAGAGTGAGCGGGTTGGGAGGCACAAGTTTGATGAGCGATAAGGTCGTCCTGCCACGTCTGGACTTGCCGGGTCAGAAGACCCACTGGGCGGTTATTGCCGTCATTGGCGGCGGTGTTCTGGTGTTGCTGATGGCGGTGATCTTTCTCGTTGTCGTGCACAAGCAGCAGGCTATGCAGGAAGCAGTGGCTCGGGCGGCTGATGCCCGCGCCAAGGAGGCTGCCGCCCAGGTCGAGAAGATGAAGCTGGAAGCGGCCGCCGCCGAGAAGGCCAAGGCAGCGGCCGCCGCAGCCGAGAAAGCCAAGGCCGCGGGTCCAGTTGCGGCTCGAGACGACGCCAGCAAGGCCGGGTCCGCCGGATCCGAAGGGGATTCGGGCAAGGCCGGACAGAAGAAGAAGGGGCACAAGCCTGGGCACAAGGCAGGAAGGGCGAACATACCCAAGCTCGGCGGCGGAGAGCCGTCGGAAGCGACCAAGAAGAGTGACGCGTCCGTTGATGCGTTGCTGCGCGGCCTGAAGTAGCCTCTCTGGCTCGCGCACAGCGCGAGCGCCCAGCGTCGGCCCGGTCGAGTTGGCGGCGCGCGCGTGGGTTCACGCTGCGCGCGCTTGAATCTGTGTTAGATATTGGATCGACAGGCTTACTTTTCCCAGTGAACGCAGCACAGTGCAAGGAGCTACATGCCTGAGGCACAAGAGAACTCGGTCCTTACCTCTCTCAAGGAACTTCGCAGACAGGAAGAAGAGCGGGTAAAACAGGAGAAGGCAAAGGCCGAGGCAAAGACCGAGGCTGAGCGTCAGGCGAGGGAGGGGACTGAGCGGAGGGCGAAAGAGGAGGCCGAGCAGGCCCGCCGCGAGGAGGAAAGCCGCAAGAAGCGCGCTGAAGAAGAGAAGTTGGCGCGTGAGCGAGAGGAGAAGCTGCGGGTTGAGGAAGCCGAGCGCCGGGCACGTATCGACGCCGAGATGAAGCTGCAGCACGAGCGCATGCGGCTTGAGGTGGAGGCCAAGGCGGCGGCCCAGGGCAAGCCCGCGCCCAAGGGCCTCATCATTGGAATCGTGATCGGCGTGCTGGTCATCGGAGCGGCTGTGGTGGCCAAGATCAAAGCAGACCATTCGGCTGCCGAGGCACAGGCAAGAATCGTGGCCCAGAAGGAACGCGACGAACTGGTGCGTAGGCAGCAGGAACAGGAGCTGGCCTTCCAGGCCCAAATCACCAAGCTTACCCGGCAGCTCAGCGAGGCCAAGAGCGAGGCTGACCGCGAGGCGCTGAGGCAACAGATCGAGCAGGCCAACTCGCGCCGTGCGACCGCCGCCGCTGCGACCCGCACGCGCTCTCCGAAGGACACCACCTCCAAGCCCGAGACGGTGCAGAAGCTGATCAAGGACAAGAAGCAGGTTTCGAACGACCCGCTCGATGGGCTCTAGCCAGGGGCCGCCGGGCAGGCTGGGTCGCGGCTAGCGGGTCGCCCATGTGGGCCAGGGGCGCGAGCATGGCGCACAGGCGATCGAGGAGCGCTAGCAAGATCAGGATCTCAGCCTCTTGCGGGTTGCGCTGTGGTAAAAACGCTGCCATGAGCGGCCGTGAGCTTTTCGAACGCAACCGGGCTCGCCTCCTCGATCTTCTCAAGCGATTGTCCTACGAGGAGCGCGAAGTCATCCTCTCGTCAGGGCAGAAGAGCAATTTCTACATCGACTGCAAGCAGGCGGTGCTGAGCGCCGAGGGCCACTTCCTGGTGGGTTGGCTGTTCAACCGAGTGATTGCCGAGAACGCCCCCGAGGTGGAAGCGGTGGGGGGCTTGACCATGGGTGCCGATCCGCTGGCCTCGGCGGTGGCCACGGTCAGCTACCTGGGCGGGCGGCCACTGGACGCCTTCTACGTGCGCAAAGAGGCCAAGGGCCATGGCACCGCGCAGTGGTTGGAGGGGCGCAAGCTGCTTCGTCCTGGGATGCCGGTCGCGATTCTTGAGGACGTGGTGACCACGGGCGGCTCTGCCCTCAAAGCGGTTGCGCGCGCGCGCGAATTTGGCCTGAAGGTCAGCCTGATCATCGGTCTGGTGGACCGCGAAGAAGGTGGCCGCGAAGCACTGGAGCGGGAGGCACCGCTGCAGACTCTCTTCCGACGGAGGGAGTTCATCTAATGCCCTCCATCCGCCTGCGCAGTAGGGCGCTGAGGCTCTCGCTGGCGTGTACTGCGGCGCTGGTCGGGTGTGCTGGGACGGCGTCCAAGCCTGTCGATTTTTCCGAGGCCACGCGGGACTATCGGTCGCCTGATTACCCGTCGGTCTACGAGAAATGGACACGACACGCGAAGCTGGTGGAAGTGGACGTAGGCACCGTGATTGAAGCGTGGGCGACCTACAAGAGCTGGGATTTCCGCCAGGCCTATGTGGCGTACTACACGAGCATCTATGAGGACAGCGATCGAGCCGCGCTCACGCGCTCGCAGCTCGATTCGTCGCGGGCCAGCTACGAATTCCACGTAGCTGTGCAGACGACCACCGACAAGTGGAACGATCTGGAGCGCAAGAACACGCCCTGGCGCGTGACCTTGCTTGACGCCACCGGGGCCGAGTTGGGGCCCACGTCGATCCAGGTCGTGAAGTTGCCCGAGATCTACGAGAGCCAGTTCTTCCCTAGCCACACCGAGTTCACGCGCAGCTATGAGATCAGCTTCGCCCGCCTTAGCAGTGGCGGACAGTCTTTTGCCGGTCCAGCAAGTGGTCGCCTCGTCCTGCGGTTTGCCAGCCCGATGGGCCGCATTGAACTAGTCTGGGCGGCGGCGGGTGGCTGACGGGACGAATCACCTAGCACCCGTTGGTTGCGGCCTTGAGGCTGCCCTTAGGTCAGGCGTGTCTCTTGGATGGCCCACGGCCAGGCGAGCCCTTTGCTCTGCCTCGGCTTGCAGGTTCATCGAGGTCGGCGAAGTTGTCCTCGGTCTCGCGCTTGTAGAGATCAGCCTCGCGGGCGAAGAAGTCACGCTCGACATCGCTGAAGGTGCCACTGATCCGGCCTGTGGTCCTGCCCGGCTGCGCTGTCTCGCGGTGGCTGTCGGGCGTGGGCCGGGCTGCGGTTCCGTCGCCGCTTGTTGCGCGGGGCTGGCTCTTGCCCGAAGCCGCGCCCGGGGAGCCGGTTCGGGGATCGGCCACGCCGGTCGGCCCGCGCCCCGGCGCGGCTGCCGGCCGAGGCTTGGGCGCATCGAGCTTCTGCGCCTCTGCTATGAGAGCAGGATCGAGCGCGACTGAGAGGCCGCTCTGCGGGGTCTTGAGGGCGTTTGCCGAAGAGCGCGAGGACGGCGAGACCGAAAGCGTGCCCGTCGCCTTGGCGGCGTGGCTGAACTTCGACGGGGAAGAGGGGGAGGCCGCCGCAGCGGTAGCGGCGCTTGCGGCATCCGGCTGCGCACGCGTGGCAGTGGGGGCCGGCCCGTCACGCAGTGGCTCCGCTGACTCCGGGGGACCCATGGGTGTGGTAGCCTTTTCCAGCCGGCCGAGCTCGGCCATCAGGACAGGGTCGAGCTGGACGGAAGCGCCTTGGCCCGGGGTCTTGCTCGCGGTTGAACGCTGCGAGGGAGTGATGGAAAGGGTGCCGGTCACCCTGGCGGTGCGATCCCGGTCGCCTGCAGCGGCTGAAACCAACCCACTGGCAGCGGGAGTAGCCCCGGAGGCTTGCGAAAAGGCGGGAGCGCGCCCTGCCACGGCGGAGGCCGCGGGGGGAGCGGTCGTGGGAACGACCTCGGCAGGGGTGGGGCTGATCCCTGTTTTCGCAATCGTGGGGGCGGCAGCCGGTGCAACCGACCGTGGGAGTGGTGCGGCAGGCGATTCTGCCTGGGCTAGCGAGTGGGCCTCGGACGCAAGCCCAGGATCGATCTCGACCGAAATGCCACCACCGGGGGTCCGCGCGAGCGCGGCTGAATGCCGGCGGCCCGACGAGGGCACCACCTGCATCGTGCCCGTCACCCGACCGGTGCGTGCTGCAGACCCGCCGGGCGCGGCCTCGACCGGAGCGGTGGTTGGGGTCGGCACGGTGGCAGCTTCGACCAGGGACGAGTCGATGGTCACTGAGGGCCGGTTTCGCCGATCGGGCTTGGCCTGACGCCGGTCGCCTGTCGCCCGAAGGTCGATGCTGCCTGAAGCCCTGGCCTTGCTTGCACGTGTGGCTTGTGCGACGGACGCCACGACAGGCGCGGCCTCGGGCACACCAGACGCGGGGGTCTTGGCCACCTCCATGTCAATCAGGGGGGTGCCGCGCACAGGCGTCTCAGCCAACGTGCGACGTTGGATCTTCCGACGATTCGGCTCACCGATTCGGTTGTCGATCGAGCCGACACGTGCGGCAGCCGGCCTCGGCGCCGAGGCGGACACGTCCTCAGGGCCAGCGATGCGGGCGGTTTCCCAGAACTTCTGCAGGGGCGGTGTGGGCGCGGAGGTCTTGTCCCGCGGCGTCCGCCTGGCCAGAATCCCGAGATCCGCCAGGCGGGTGAGGATGCGCACGGTGTCGAAAACGCGGAAGGGGCTGTCGTCTACGATATCGGTCAGCGTGCGTAGCCCGTCGCACAGACGGAGCACCGGCGCGACCTCAGCAGGCACCGTGGCACTGGCCAGTTTCGCTTCGTTCTTCTCGTACACTGACGAGGTGGGCCCGATGCCTTGGATGGCGTGGTTGTAGTCGCGCACGAAGCGTTCCGCTTCGTCCATGATCTGGTCAAATCGCTGGTTGAACTGTGCCCGTCGGGCGACCGCGCGCAAGCGCAGCTCGACCTTGGCGTCATCCCACAGCAGGAGACGATGGATCGCCGGCGGGCCCTGCAGCGATCCCACCTGGGCTCCGGCTAGCTCGCCCTCCGAAAACAGGATCTCGCCCCGGTGATTTGCGCGTGCAACTTGCAGCACACCCGAGCGCAGCAGTCCATTCATCACGCGAAGGATCGAAAAGAGTCCAAAGTCGGCGAGGGTGCCGTCGATGCTGGGCTCGCGGCCCGGCTCGCGCGCATCTTGATTGGAGATCGCGACGAGAATTCGACTGGCTACGATCACGTCACGCACGAAGACCGGCGTGGGCAGAAAATCGCTCGACCCGCAGTCGAGCACGCTGGTGCGCAGGCTGGCGGGGCCGATGACCAACAAAGGCAGGTTGCGAGCTTCTTCGCTGGAGCGGAGCTGGCGAAGCAGGGTCAAGGTCTTGTCGTGCGGCTCACGCGCGGCAACTACCAGGATGTCCGCAGCAGATGCCTTGACCAGCAGGGCCGCCATCTCTGGGGCAGGGCAAGCCGTACTGCGCCAGTCAACGCCCTGAAAGCCGTAGACGAGCGATTCGAGGCCCTTCAGGTCTGAGTCGACAAGTAGCGCGGCGGATGTACGGGCCATTTTTCTGCTGGGAAACGAGGACCGAGAACCAGACTACTCCAGTATAGCCAGTGAGTGGCGCCCGCACACTATTAGGTTGTGACGAGCTTTCCAGGGTGGGTGCACACGAGTTGTGATCCCCGTCACTTCTTCTGAGGTGCCGCCCGGATTTGAACCGGGGAATGAGGGTTTTGCAGACCCTTGCCTTACCACTTGGCCACGGCACCGGACTTTCTCGTCCGCGTATTTAGCACAAACTCAGCAGAAAGCGGCAAGCCTGTGGCCGGGCCTGTCGATCTCGCGGCGCAAAGCGCGTGGGAAGCCCGCCGGCTTGGCCAGCGCTGCGCGTGGCGCACCATCGCGGGAGGGCATGGCGAGGCCGAGCGCGAGGGCGCGAGCGTAGCGAGCGGGTGTGGTGGGGGAAGGTGCAGGTCCCGAAGTCCCCGCAGGGGGAAGCGAGCGGGGAGGGGGTGGCAGGTGGGGGCCGAAGGGCGAGGCGAACCCTCTTAGGGTTCTCATCTAAGACTGCGGCAACGGGCTCCTCTGCGATACCTGAACATTTGGATAGCCAAGGTCCACAAGACTTGTTGGAATGGGACTATGATGGAAGCCGGTGTCCTTCTTGCCTCGTCTCGGAAAGTACCAACTAGACTTCCGGCTCGGGATTGAGGGAGTCGTCGAGAGCTACCGCGCCCACCGGGCTGACGGCGATGCGCGCGCGGCGGGCGAAGCCGAGTTGTTCGTGGTCAAGCTGTTGCGTGCGGACCGCGTCCAGCGGCAAGCCTGGGCGCCACTGGCTTCACGGTTTCTTGCGGCTGGTCGGCGGTTGCTTGCAGCTACGCCCTCGCAGGCGGGCTGCGTGGTCGAGGTCGGCGAGGAGGCGGCAGGGGCTTTTGTCACGTCTCGCTGGGTGGCCGGCGTCGACCTCGTCGGACTGCTGCAGGCAGCTCAGCAACAAGCCGCTCCCGGTTGCGCGGGGTTGGCCCCCGCCATGGTCAGCGTGGTCGGCGGGCACCTGGCGCGGGTGCTCTCGTACGCTCACGCGAGCGAACCACCGCTTTTCCATCTGGGCCTTTGTCCAGGCAACATCCTGGTCACTCCCACGGGCGAGGTCGTGGTGCTGGACTTCGGCTTGTTTGCGTCCGTGCGCGGGTTGGTCGACCACCCCATCGAGAAATGGTGGTTCGTAGCGCCGGAACTCCTGGGCGTGGCGATTGGCCCCGAAACCCCCGCCCGCGGCGTGGCTGCGGATCTATATTCGCTGGGGGCTCTCTTGCACTTCCTGCTGCTCGGCAGGCCTCCTTGCGAGGCTCGATCGCTGGCAGAGCTTTCGGACCGCACCTGGGAGATCTTGCGCGACATCCCCGGCGTGCCGGTCGCCCTGGGCGCTGCCATCCGCGCCTTGACCGCGCCCGATCCCGAGGACCGGCCTCAGGCCGCCAGTTGGCTGAGCGAATGCTTGACCAGCCACGCGGCCGTGGCTGATGCGAACCCGCCTGTCGCTAGCAAGGCGGTTAGCAGCGATCTTGGGCGCGGCGATGCGGAGAGAGATACTGCGGCTTCGGCGCCAGCAGTTGCCGACTCGGTGGCGTCGCAAGCAACGGAGGCTGGTCTGGTCTCCCGGACGGCTGCGGTCAGCAAAGGCCGCGCGCCGCGCCCGGGCTGGTTGGTCGTGCTAGTGGCAGCAGTCGGCATTCTTTTCGTGGCAGGGCTGGGCTTGTTTGCCTTCCGGCTGGCGCGGACCTTCGCTGCGAAACGCGCTGCCCGGGGCGTCGCCATTGCACAGCGCCGATCGGGCGAGACTCCACCGGTCGAACCCCAACTCAAGTTGACCTCGCGTCGGCGTTCCCCAGAGTCGTGGTTGCCCGCGGTTCCCACACCCTTGCCTGACGCGAGCCCAACCAGATCCTCGGACGCGCCTTCTCTGCGGGCGTCTGAGAACGATCCCATTCCGGTGTTCCCGGCCGGGCGCTTTGTCGTCGAAGCGGCGGACCCGCCCACGCCCGAGAGTGTGCCGAACCACCTGTTCGTCGACACCCAGCCTCACGGCGCGCAGGTCTGGGTCGACGGCATCTGGAAAGGCCACACCCCACTCGACGTGCTAGCCGGCGCGGGCGGCAAGCGGCTAGTGCTGGTGGCTGCGGGATACCACATGTTTCGCGGCAGCTTTGATGCACGCGAAGGCGCCATGATTCGTCTTGCCCTCGAGCCTGTGGTGGGCCCGGTGCGCGGCGACGCTTTTCTCAACGTGGTTTGTCGCACACCGGGAAGGTATCCGGTGTTCATTGACGAGGTCGAAACCGGTCTGCTCTGCCCGGTCAGCCGCGTGCCTGTGCCGGCCGGCGTGCATCGCGTGGGTGTGTTCGTGCCGGAGCAGCGCAAACTGGTTGCCGTGGAGATTTCGGCCCCGACTGGGCTCAAACCGGTTGAGGTCAACCTGGCGCGGTGAATCGGAGGCGGAGCTTTGCTAGTCGAGAACCTCGGCCCAATTGAAACGCGCAAACTGGCCAGAATAGGGTGATGCCTGCACGGCACTGCCTGCGCTGATCGTGTCCGGGAGGAAGGGCGTGACGTCGTCGAAGGCGTTAGTTCCTCCGAACACGTAGACGCGTCCGCCTATGATCACGGGCGAGGTGGCCGGGTTCGTGCTCTTGACCAGGTAGCCGAGCCGCTGGGTGACTACGTTGGAGGCCATCTGGTGGATGGTCAGGTAGGTTTCGCCTTTTTCGCAAACACTTGCTGGGGAGGCGTACCACATGGTCACTACCTGAAAACCATTCCCATCAGCCTTCAGTATACCGAGCGGCGTCGAGGTGGGCCGCGCGGTGGTGGGCAGGATCTTTTCGCAGACTAAAGTGCCATCACTTGCCACGCGGGTCTTGCCACAGATCTGGCTGGTGCCCGTGGTGAGCACGATTTGGCCACCGGTACCCCAGGATGTGTCTGTGACGACGCCGGTGATGTTGCCATCGTTATCGGCTTGCGCTAGCTCCTTGGCGAAGATCATCTGCGAAGCGGGGAGGTTCACCGTGTCTAGGTCGAGATTCGAGTTGGTCACCTGGACCAGGTAGATCTCGTGTGCATGGCTAGAGGCCACGCTGTCTCGGTCGAGTTGCACCACCGTGGGTGAAAAGTGCAGTGGTTGGTTGCAGGTGAAGTCGTAGGCCAAGCGCAGGCCGCCGGACAGGGTATAGCGCCAGAGCTGTCCCGCAGTGTCGCCGAAGTAGGCTGCCACGAGCTTGTCGCTCTGATTCTTGGCAAAGTCGCGCGCAGTCGCCACATCGGTCAGGGCTGTGTATTCCTGCACGCAGGTGGCACCCGGCGACATGCTGTTGGTCGCGACGATAGTTCCGTTGAGGGCCGAGGTTGTGACCAGGGTGCGTCCCTGCGTGAGGCTGCCATCGGCGACTGCGTACCCGGAGCTGAAGATGAGGCGGTAGTCGTTGAGGCTCGTGGTCTTGTTGAGAAAGAACGCGGGCAGAGAAATCGTGTTGCCCAGAACGTCATTGTAGGTGTCTGCGTTGGCGCCGACCCCAGTGTGCCACTGCACTCTGAAGGGAGGGTCGTTCAACCCGTTCGTGCCGAATGGGTTGGTGACGTCGAGCATGAAGGTGTTGCTTCCGCCATAGCCCTCGGGCATGACGAGTAGCGTTTTCCACACTGCCGTACTGTTGTCGGTGCAGCCCGAGACACACAGGCTCTTGACCTTGGGCGAGTCTGCCAATCCGAAAACATGCTTGAAGGGATTGAGCTCTTGCCCGCCTTGCGAATAGAGCTTGCGCAGATTGGTGAGAAAGTCGGGCGGGATGAAAGCAAATGCCTCGCTGCCGGCGGCGTAGGTGGTGGTGCCCACCTTCGTGCTTTCCAGGAAGAAGGCGTGCAGCATCATGTCCGACGAGCCGACGTACACGAGATGGGGCCGGTTCATATACTTGAGGAAGAAGTTGTGCCCACCGGGCAGCGGGAGGTCGCCCGGGCTGGCCACGTCGATCGGTGTCGAGTTCACGATGGCTCCCAGCACCGCAGGGTTGCCGGAGGCAGGACTTCCCAGGGCCCATTGCGCCACGGCCTCGGCCTCGTCCGCGGTCGCCCCCAAGCCCAGGGCCGCCAGCGCCGCCTTGTTGGTGATGGCGCCGGTCGAGCTATTGACCTGGATCTTGACCATGTTGGTGCCGTCCCAGGTGTAGACCCGGCGGTTCATCCAGTTGCTGGTATTCGAAAGCTGGGCGCCGGCGTCCCAGGCCAGCGTGGGTGTGGTGCCGCTGACGTCGTAGGCGTATAGGTGCCCTTTCCAGGAGGGGAACTCCATGCGCGAGTCGAGTGCATACTTGCCCTCGACGACCGTGATGGCCTGCTGCGTACCTGCTGAGGTGCTGCCGGCCGATGAGGAGTAGTTGCCCTGTATTGCGGTGTAGACCGCCAGTTGTAGGGCGTCTTCCAACTGGTCTTCGCTGGTGGCCAAGAAGGCAGAGCCGGAGCCGCCCGCCTTGGCCACGTTGTTGTTGGCCACCGCGGTTGCGCCCGCGCTTGCGTCGCCTGAGAATCCCACCACAAAGACCGTCACGCCTGGCACCAGGTTGTGCTTGAGGTGGTACGCGGCAAGGACCGACTTGCAGTGGCAACCGGCCGTCACCGGGTCGTCCTGGGCACACTTTGCATCGGCGCAGACATTGTTGCCTTGGCTGTCCACGTCGCCCGGCCCGTTGGCCTGGCCATCGGTAATCAGTAGCACGAAGTTGCTGCGGCAGGTATTGCTAATATGGTTAAGCGGATCGGCATTTATTACCGCACTCATATAGTCGTAGGCGCTGGTCTGTGGGGTCTTGGCTACGTCATTTTCCAACGTGCAGCCCGTGGGCGTGCCCCAATAGGTAATCAATCCGCCGTCGGCGGCGTAGTCCATCTGGGCGGTGATGGCTTGGGCTGCGGCCAGGGCGTTGGCCGGGTTGTCGGAAGTATCTAGGAACGGCGCAAGCTGAGTATCCCAGCGCCCGCCGCAGGTGGCACTGCAGGCGGAGCCACAATTGGCTACATCGATGGGCGGGGCTGGGCCACCGTTGTAGTAGTCGGTGCGCGGCGTGTAATAGGTGTAGTTGACGCCGTTGACGGTGATGTCTTGGCCGTCATAGGTGTTGCGGGTGAGTAGGGTTGACGTCGTGGGTTGGGTCGCTCTGTCGTACTGGTAGTAACTTCCTTGGTAGTCGCCCCAGCCGAGATTGTTGGGCATCTCGCACGAGTCGCCGCAATAGGCTACGTCGTAGCGGTTCCAGGATGACCAACCCTTGCGCACCCGATAGCGACTGTCAGCACTGCCTCGCAGGGTCATGGTGTGGCCGGAAATCGTGCAGGTGGCAGTGGGGCCGCCTATGTGGGTCTGCCTGTTCCAGGTGTAGCAGTGTGCCCTGCGCAGTTGGTTCTCGTTCTCAAACACGGTAACGGTGTCGGTGCTACCGCTGCTTGCGACCCTGTAGTAGGGGTAGTAGCCGTCCTGCCAGAAGGTCATGAGGCCGAAGTTGACCAGGTCGTAGTTGTTCATGACGACCTTGCTGATGGCGCGTTTGGCGACCACGGTGCGCGAGGTGGCGGGTCCGCATAGGTCGCCGCTAGGGCAGCTCGAGTCGCTGGAGCACACCGTCTGCACGCTCTTGCACATGCGGATGGGCCCGGGGGTTTGCTGCGAGTTGGCCACACAGGTGTCGGTCGCGCTGCCAGGCAACTGGCAGGTATTGGCCGGCGGCAGGTTGCAGACATTGGAGGGCGCGGAACAGGTGTTACTAGTGGCCGTGCAATTGTTGTCGGTGTGGTTGTTGCATACGCCCGGCGCCAGGTTGCACACATTGGGCGTCCCGGTGCACTGGTTGAGCGGCGGAGACACGCAGTGATCGGAGCCGTTACAATCGCTGTCGTGGGAACAGTATTGGAGATGGTGACTTGGCGAGTGGGATGAGCCGTAGCAGATGTTGCCGGTATAGACGACGCAATGTGGTTGGTCAGATTCCAGACCGCAGTCATCGCCGCTGACCTGGCACTTCATGGTCAAGGGGCAGTCACTGGTCATGCTGCAGCCATCGTGGGGCGTGTTACCCCGCGAGCAAGTCCCACCGCTAGTGGCTGGTGGACACGTACTGCTCTGCTGGCAGGTTAGGCTGCTCTGCGTGGAGCAGGTGCCGATGTTGGTACACTTGCCGCCGGGATTGGTGCACAGGATCTTTGTCCCATACTTGCAGTAGCCGACTGACGCGCATGGGGTATTGATATCGCAGTAGGCGTTGCTGGCCGCGCAGGTGCCAGGCTGGTTGGGGCAGCCGCCGTCGGCGCCCGAACATGACCCGCCGGTATAGGAGCAGGTCCCCGGGTCTTGTTGGCAGTCGAGGTCGCTGGCGCAGATGGTGTTGTCCTTCCTGCAGTAGCCGTGCCGGCAGTCATCGTCCGACTGACAGGTGCGCGTCCGCAAAGCATTGCAGACACCCAGCAGACCGCCCTGGCGGCAGTTCACCCCGTTGTCGCAGTCGACGCCACACTCGGCGCTGTTCTGGAACTGGCCACCCGGTACGCCGTTCATCGAACCCGAGGTGTCGAGCACGATGAGCATGTTGGCCTTGCGGATCTGGCGCTCGATGACCACCAGCGGGTTCACCCGCGCGTCGGCATGCTGAGGCGTTGCGGTCCAGGTCAGCGTGCTGCCCAAGGCTACCAGGACAAACAGTCTCGTCCGTAGCCTAGTCGCGTGGGGAGCCCGCCGGCGTGGGAAGGGTCTCACCCGGCAAAATATCGGCAGAAAGGCGAGCTTCATTGAGAAGAACCCCCTCGGGATCCGCACCTTCGTGCGGTACCCATGAGAATATTCTTAGCTATATAACTCGTATTCTAGCTTACTAGAAATACATTCGCAAAGGCATTCCACCGCCGTGGGATTCGAGAGGCGGTACTGGTCCCGAAGCGGGCAGCGCTATCGGGCTCGGCCCTTGGCTTCGAGGGCGGTCTCCACCAGCCTGATTTCGACCATCAGATCATTGGCCATGCGCTCCAACCCGGCGCGCAGGCGGGCCACGTCAGCATGGGGGGGCAGGCGGACGCGCGTCTTGGCGGAGAAGAGCATCTCGCCCGACATGGGCGCGCTCGATCGGTTGGTGGATAGCTCCTCCACGTTGGCGCCGCTGCGGGCCAAGATTTGCGAGATCTCGCGCACGATCCCGGGTCGGTCGAGCCCGACCAGTTCCAGGTCCATGGTGCGAGCCTCGTCCGGCGCAGGCTGCTCGCTGCCGTCGCTCGGTTCGGCGACAACGCGCAGACCGCGCTCCTGTAACGCGGCCAGCGCCGCGGAAAGGGGCGCCACCCGGGCGGCCGGGACTTCGACACGGAGGATGCCGGCGAATTTTCCCGCCAGGTGGGCCATGCGGCTTTCCAGCCAGTTGCCGCCATGGCTAGCGATCACCTCAGCCACCGCTTCGACCAAGCCAGGCCGGTCAGGTCCGATGAGTGTGAGTACCAAATCGGTCATGTCAAACCTTCAGGTGAAGGGCCACCTTCTTGTCCAGCGCCTCGCCACATGCATCGAACACGAGTTGCCAGATATTGCGAAGTTGGGCTTCAATCACCGTACCGTCCTCCAACTCTTCCTCTTCGTCTTCCTCTTCGTCTTCCTCTTCGAAGTCCTCATCCTCGATGGCCAGCTCTTCCTTCATTTCCTCCAGGGTTTCGGACAGCACAACCGCGGAGGCGACCCGCAAGTCGCCCACATGCAGGCGGCCGTCGAACTCGACCGGCAGATAGATGTCAGCCGCCATGTCGTGCGCTTCCAGGCGGTCGAGAAACTCGGTCATGGCGTCCTCGGATAGGCGTTTGGCGATGGTATGTGTGGTGTGATCGTCGACCGCCGCCAAGCGGGCGCCGGCCTGCTCCACCAATTTGTGCAGCGTCTTCATCTCGTCATCGTCAAGGCGATCGGACAGCGGACCGAGCTCGATTTCAGCCATGGCCCATACGGTGCCGCAGCCAAAGCCTTCCGTCAACGTCCGGTCGTTCATCTGGTCGACATTCTGGCAACAAGCGGGTATGGATTCGTCCCAAGCCATGCCTGATTCGCTCGAACCCACAGCCAGGTGGATTTCTGCCCGCATGGATGCGGCCCGCGGCCAGGCTGCGGCGGGATTGCGCGCCGGCCAGCCTGGCGTGGCGCTGGCCGAGCGCCTGTCCCATGAGGTGGAGGCGGTCATCGCCGAGCTGCTCAACTTTCACTTGGCCCGCGTGCGCAAGGGGACCTCATCCGAGATCGCGGTGCTGGCCACCGGGGGGTTCGGCCGGCGCGAGTTGGCGCCCTATTCGGACCTGGATTTGCTTTTTCTTTGCGCGAAGGCGCCGGACAGCGCGGTGGAAGACCTGGCCCGCGCCATCCTGGTTCCCCTATGGGACGCCAAGGTAGACGCTGGACACGCGGTGCGTTCGGTTTCCGACGCCTTGGCCCTGCCGGCCACGGATTTGGCTGCGGCCACCGCCTTGCTCGATGCGCGGTTCCTGACCGGCGACCGAGGCCTCGCGGATCGGTTCTTGTCGAACTACCAGACACGAGTGGCCAAGGCCTCGCCGGACAGCTTCGTGGCGCGCTTGCGTGCGGAACAGTACAGCCGCCATTCTCGTTTCGGTGACACGATATTCATGCTCGAACCTGACCTGAAGAACGGCCCGGGTGGAATTCGTGATCTATGCGTGGGGCGGTGGGCGGCCCAGGTGCGCTTTGCCACCGCTGACCCGCACAAGCTCCATGAAATCGGTGAGATGTCGGCCCGTCAGGCAGCGGCTATAGAAGCAGCTCGGGAATGGCTCCTGCGGGTGCGCGCGGCCGTGCACCTGACCGCTGGCCGGCGCCAGGAGCAGCTTCGTTTCGATCTCCAGGAGAGCATTGCGCCGCTCTTCCACTCTGACGCCACATCGGGGCCGGGCGAAGTTCGACCTGCCGTGGCGCCTGCGGTGGAGGCGCTCATGCACGATTTTCAGCGCCACGCGCGCGCGGTCAGCCGGGAGACCGAGCGTCTGCTCACTCGAGTCTGCACAGATCGCAGCCATCGGCCGACCGTGCACGGTATCCTCAAGGGCGGCAAGGGAGAGCATAGCTTCGAGATCTCGGACGGCGCGATTGAGGTAAAGCAGAACTCAATCTTCGAGAACAAACCATCGGAGATGATTAGGCTTTTTGCACTTGCGATCGAGTCGAATCTGGTCGTGGGTCGGCCCACGGCCGACCTGGTGGCTGAGTACGCCGCAACCCGAGGCGCGGCTCTGCGCGAGGATCCCGAAGCTGCCGCGTGTTTCCTGCAAGTTCTGGTCGACACGCGCGATGCCGGCACGCCCTCGCGCCTGGAACAGATGCACGACCTGGGACTCATCAGCGCGCTCATCCCGGAGTGGGAGCCGCTGGTGGGACGGGTGCAGCACGACCTCTACCACGTGTACACGGTGGACCAGCATTCTCTGTACGCGGTGGCCACCTTGAAGGCCATCGCTCGGGGCGAGATGGCGGTGGAGTACCCGCAGGTTTCGGCTGAGTTCCTTGCGGTCACGCGGCGGGTGGCTCTGTTCGTAGCCGTGCTCTTGCATGATGTGGGCAAGCCACTCGGCTCGCCTCACGACGAGAAGGGCGCCGTGCTATCCGAACGCATTGCTGCGCACCTGGGTCTCATCCCGGCCGACGTGCGGCTGGTGGAGTTCTTGGTGCGCGAGCACCTCTTCATGAGCCACACCTCGCAACGTCGCGACCTGGAGGACGTGAGTCTCATCGCGCACTTCGCCAAGCGATGCGAGAACGAAGAAAAACTGCGCCAGCTCTTCTTGCTGACCTTCTGTGACCTGGCCTCCACGGGTCCCAAGACCATGACCCACTGGAAGAACGAACTGATGGCCGAATTGTTCGAGCGCACACTCAAATTCATGCGGCGGGGTGCGGACCTGTTGCAGGCCGAGCAGGCCGAACTGGTGCAGGAGAGGCAGAGGCAGGCGACGCTCCTGCTCGCTGGGGAGGTGCGGGGGTCGGTGCTGGCTGACCTTTTCGCCGGTCTGCCTGACCGTTACTTTACCGAGAACGAAGCCGACCGGATTGCCGTGCACATGCGCCTGGCGCTGGGCCGCAAAGGGCCCTGTGCCATCGAAGTGAACCACTCCCCGCGGGGAACCTCCTCGGAGTTGGTGCTGGTGGCCCAGGACGTGCCCGGCCTGTTGGCCCGGGTGGCGGGGGTTCTCTTTGCCAACCGCATCGACATCCTGGACGCGGCCATCTATTCGCGCGAGGCGGTGTCCGGCCAAAGCCAGGGCGAGGCTTTGGACCTGTTCCGCATCCGCAAGGAGCCGGACGGTGCGGTGACCGACCAGCGCCGTATCGCGAGCATCCGGGCCGACCTGGAGGCCGTGCTGGCCGGGCAGGTGAGCGTCGACGCGCTGCTGGCGCGGCGGCCACGCGCGCCGTCCATCGTCGATCGGGCCAAGCCCGAGGTACCACCCACCGAGGTGCGCGTCGATAACGAGATCAGCGCGATTTTCACCGTGCTCGACATCTTCACCGAGGACAAGCCGGGCGTGCTCTACACCATCACGCGAACCCTGGCGGAGCACGGCCTGGACATCCACCGCTCGCGGGTGGGCGTGGCCGGCGACCGGGTGGCCGACATTTTCTATGTCCGGGACATTGCCACGGGCGGGAAGTTGACCGATCCGGCGCGCCTGAACGCGCTGGCTGATGCGCTCAAGAAAGGGCTGCCGGGGTCAGCGGGTCGAAAAGGGTAGTACCACCTATCGTAAGTTCGTACTGGTTGGGCGGCCGGGTTGACGGCGGCGTGGCGGGTGGCCGGACCCGGATCCGGAACCGGATCCGGCTACCGGTCCCTTGACACCGCCCCGCACTGGGGCTGAACTTGCACCCATGCTCAATTTCGTTGGTGTTGCCGCAATCATCATGCTTGCGCAGGGCGGGCCGCTGCCGGGAGCGCAGAAGGCAAATCCCGCTGCGGCCCACCTGGAACGAGGGCAGAAGCTTGTCAAGTCGGGCGACCTGGCCGGCGCGCTGGAGGCCTTCGATGCGGCGGCCAAGGCCGATCCCAAGGACCCGCGCGCCTTTTACTTGCGGGGCGTGGTGCTGGAGAAGAGGCATGATCTGGCCGGGGCGGAGAGGGCGTACCGCGAGGCGGTTGGCCGCGACGGGCGGTTCGCGCCCGCGCGCAACAACCTGGGCGCCATGCTGCTGGACAAGGGTGACGCCGTCGCAGCCGAGAAGGAGATCCAGGCTGCCATCAGTGCCGACCCGAAGTACGCCGACGCCCACTCTAACCTTGGCCACGTGCGCGATGCTCAGGGCAAGCCAGCCGAGGCGGTGGGGTCGTACCGCGAGGCCGTGCGCCTGCGGCCCAACGATGCCAGCTTTCACGTTAGCCTAGGCGCGGCGCTGCGCCAGACCGGCGAGATTGACGGCGGTGTCACAGAGTTGCGTCAGGCGGCGCGCCTGGCACCGCACGACGCGATGGCGTTGACCTATCTGGGTCTCTTGCTTTCCGACAAGAAGGCGTACGACGAAGCGCGCGAAACGTTCGAGAAGGCCGCCAGAGAGGACCCCAAGCTGACTGCGGCGTGGACTGAGTTGGGACGAATGGAGATGCGGCGCAAACAGCCAGCCGCGGCTGCCGAGGCCTTGGCGCGGGCGCGCAAACTGGAACCGAAGAACGCTACCATCGCCGCTGACTACTGCCGCGCGCTCGCTGACAAAGACATCAAGGCCAGCGGAACGCTGGAAGAATGCCGGGCCGCGGTTGCCCTAGACGGCAGCTATGCGTTGGCCCGCTACGAGCTGGGCAAGGTTCTGGTGGCTCACGGTGATTGCGCCGCAGCCAAGAGTGAGCTCGACAGGTTTGCCGCCCTTGCTGGGGTGAAGCCTGGTGCCAAGGCCAAGGCCCAAGAGATCTTGAAGGGCTGTACGTCGGCCAAGCCAGGCAGGAGGTAGCGTCACGCTTTCGGCGCGGTGTTCCCAGTGTTTTGGGGCACGAGACAACTGGGCACCGCCACGGATGCTGATTCCGTATGTGAATAGGCCCACAGCCATTGATCCGGGGTGACGAAGAACCCCCAGGCGAGTAGGATATTTGCGCTCCGGCGTGCCCTGGTCGCCAGCGGACCAGAAAGGAACAGAAATGACCAAGCTAGCTCATTCCTCCATTGTCCTGGTGCTCTTCGGGGCCTCGTTTGTGGTTGTCGGCTGCTCCGCAGGCAAAGAGTCGCCAGGGGCGTCCGGGGGATCGTCCGGGAGTACGACCAGAAATGGGGGTACGACCGCAAATGGGGGCGCGACCGCAAATGGGGGTGCGACGGGAAGTGGGGGCGCGACCGCAAATGGGGGTGCGACGGGAAGTGGGGGTGCGACCGCAAATGGGGGTACGACCGCAAGTGGGGGTGCGACCGCAAATGGGGGTACGACCGCAACTGGGGGCGCGACCGGAAGTGGGGGTGCGACCGGCACGGGCGGCGCTCCCGGCACGGGTGGGGCTCCCCGTGCGGGCGGGGCTTCCGGAACGGGCGGGGCCCCCAGGACCGGCGGAACCACAAGTGCCGGCGGCACCACGAGCGCTGGCGGCTCGATGGCAGGGGGTGGTGCGATCGCGACGGGCGGCACTAGGACTGACGGCGGAACGGTTATCAACCCGGGCATCGATTGGTCTGTGAAGGTCACCGACTCGACGATCAAGAACACAGGCCTATCGGGTTGGGGATACTGGAATGGATTCACCCTGTCTGCCATCTACAGGGTCTATCTAAGAACCCAGACCGCCAGCTACCTGCAATTCATCAAGACATGGGCAGACGCAGTCGTGGATGCCTCGGGAAACGTGAAGACAACCGTAACCTCGCTCGATCTCGTCGAACCCGGTCTGGATTTGATGTTGCTCTATGAGGCTACCCAGACCGCAAAATACAAAGTAGGTCCCACCGCTCTCAGACAGTATCTCACAACCTACCCTCGAACCGCCGACGGCGGTTTCTACCACATGACCCAGGGGACAGGGGCCAATCCCACCCTAGGTGTCGATCAACTGTGGGCGGACGGCACATACATGTCGACGCCATTCTTGATGAAATACGGCACCTTGTTCAGTGACCCAACCTGCATTGATGAAGTAACCAAGCAATTGACAGTATATGCCAGCCACCTGCAGGATAGTGCGACCGGTTTGTTCTTTCATGCCTATGACGAGAAGGGGACGGCGACATGGGCTGATCCCACGACCCATCATTCTTCCGAATTCTGGGGACGATCGATAGGCTGGTTTGGCATGGCCCTAGTTGACGATCTTGACACAATCCCGGCCGATCATCCCCAAAGAGCCGCTGTACTCAAGATTCTGACGGATCTGATAGCTGGCCTGGTCAAGTATCAAGATGCTGCAACTGGGTTGTGGTATCAGGTGGTGAACAAAGGCACGGTGGCTGGCAACTGGCTTGAGACCTCCTGCTCCAGCATGTACACCTACGTAATCGCCAAAGCAGTAGAGAAGGGCTATGTCGACAGCTCCCTGCTCAGCGTTGCCAACAAAGGATATCAGGGAGTCCTAACCAAGGTTTCTCTCGCGGCGGATGGCGTGACGACGAGCATCAAGGACATCTGCGTGGGTACGGATGTCGGAGACTACGCCTATTACATCGCTCGAACAAAAGCGACCAATGACTTGCACGGATTGGGTGCATTCATCATCATGAGTGAGCAGATGATCAAGATGGCTTCTGCGCACTAGGGGGTGTCCCTAATAGCCGGGGCGTATGAAGGGGGCATTGTAGAGAGCGGCCGCTCGGCGCTGGCGGGCTGATGCCGGGAGCGCTCCTCGGCGGACGCACGCCAACCGCCGCGCTGCGTGCGTCCATGGCGCGCTCGGCAGACGGGTCCCTCGG
>PMBS01000211.1 GCA_003153015.1 Myxococcales bacterium | reverse complement strand
TCGCGGCCAGGGCTCCTCGCGACGCGACGGCTCGGTCCGAATTTCAATCAGTAGTGCTAGACCGGACGCCGTGGTCCGGTGGCACCGGGCCAGGTTCCACTCGTTTTGGCGATAGCGGTCGCGCTCGCGTGGCCCAGTCGGGGGGCAGCACACAGCCTACGGCGGACAGTCCGAGCGCTCGAAGTAGTCAAAGGGAGGAGGACCACACCCAGAAAACCGACGTGGCTGGCTGCCGGACAATGCCAGCGGCCCCGGGGTAGACCGGGCCGCTGGTCTTCGTCTGCGACAGCTCTACTGCTGGCAAACCGACACGGACGCGGCGTCGCTGGCCACGCAGGCGAGGCCGGTCTGGCACGGAGTCGCACCGGTGCAGCAGGGCTGGGTGGCCGCACCGCAGGCCTGGCACTGGTTGGTGATGCAGCGGTTGCCCGTGGAGCAGGTTGCGCCACCACCAGTACCTGCGCAGCAGGCCTGGCCCGCGGCCCCGCAGGGATTGCAAGTGCCGGTGGTGTTTGAAGCCGTGACCCGTCCCGAGCAGGTGAGCGTGGCGACGCTACACGTGCCGTTGTTGCCGGTCCCGCAGCACGCCTGCCCGTCGGCGCCACAGGTCCCACACTGGTTGCCGGTCGCGGTCAGCATGCAGCCCATGCCGGTCTGGCACTGGCTGGTGCCTCCGCCGCCCGCGCAGCAAGCCTGGCCGGCGCCGCCGCACGGGTTGCAGGTGCCCGCGGCGCCGGTGGTCCGGTCGCGGCCTTGGCAAGCGAGGCCGGACGAGCAGGTGCCGGTGTTGCCAGTTCCACAGCAGGCCTGGCCCGAGCCGCCGCACGCCTCGCAAATTGCGCCTGCGTCCGCGCCCTGACCCACGCAGCCCAAGCCGCTCTGGCAGTTTCCGCCAGCGCAGCAGGCCGCGCCGCTAGCGCCGCAGCTCTGGCAAGTGGCGGGCTGGCCACCGCCCAGGGCTTCGCAGCCCAGGCTGACATTGCAGGTCTGGTTGGCACAGCAGGCCTGACCTTGACCGCCGCAGGGGCTGCATATGTTGGCGCCGCCGCTGGCATCCGACGCCACGGCGGCGCAGATCAGCGAGGCGGTCTGGCAAGTGCCGCCGCCGCCACCGCCGCCCGCGCAGCACACCTGCCCGTCCCCGCCACATGGGTTGCAGGTACCCGCGCTGCCGGCGGTCCGATTGCGGCCCTGGCAGAGCAAGCCGGTCGAGCAGGTACCGGTGTTGCCGGTTCCACAGCAGGCCTGGCCCGAGCCGCCGCAGCTGCTGCACACGTTGCCGGTGGCCGACAATGAACAACTCAGGCCGGTCGCGCACGCGGTGGTGCCGGGGCAGCAGGCCTGGCCCGAGCCACCACAGGACTCGCAGGTTCCGCCTGCGTCCGCGCCCCGACCCGCGCAGGCCAGGCCGCTCTGGCAGTTGCCGCCGGCGCAGCAGGCCGCGCCACTAGCGCCGCAGCTCTCGCAAGTGGCGGGCTGGCCGCCGCCCGGGGCGTTGCAGCCCAGGCCGGTACTGCAAGTCTGGTTGGCACAGCAGGCCTGGCCTTGGCCGCCGCAGGGGCTGCACATCCTCACGCCGCCGCCGGCGGCATCCGACGCCACCGCAGCGCAGATCAGCGAGGCAGTCTGGCAAACGCCGCCGCCACCGCCGCCGCCCGCGCAGCATACCTGCCCGTCCGCGCCGCAGGCCACGCACAGGTTGTTGGTGCAGCTCAGGTAGCTGCCCGTGCAGATCAGGGTGCCGCCACCGCCGCCGCCGTCGGCCGCTGTGGCGCCGCAGCAGTCCTGGCCGACCGCGCCGCAGGGGGTGCCGGTGCCTGGCGCCAAGCACGACCCATTCGTGCAGATGCCTACCGCACCGGTGCCCGAGCACGCCGAGCCTGCCGAGGCGCAGATGCGCTGGGCACCGCCACCGGCGTCGGTGGTCAACCGCAGACAGCAGCCTCCGCCGTTGCACGAGTTTCCGGCGCAACATGCCTGTCCCGATTCCCCGCAGGCTGGCGCGGAGGCGTCAGACGCCGTGACGACGACTCCGTCCCCGGTGCCTCCGTCCAGACGGGCGGATCCGTCCGAGCCACCTGGTGCAGGGGCGTCGACAACGATAGCTACGTCCCCAGCACCTCCGCTCGAGCTATCTGGCGTGGCAGCATCCGGCGTCGTAACGACGCCTCCGCTCCCGATGACTCCACCCGAACCAGTGGAGCCGCCCGAGCCCAGGCTGCCTCCGCTGCTGGCCGCGGGGCCATCGACCGCAGGCGTGGTCCCGCTGCCGCCCCCGCAGGCGGCTGCGACGAGCAAGAAAGAGAAGAAAGCGATCGAAACCGCCTTCGTGTTCAGGCGGTTCGTGCAAACAGGATTCCTAGAGGATTTCGAAGCGCGAGTCTTCATGGTTTGCCCTCCCAAGGCGTGAGATTGCCAGTCTTCCAAGTTGGCGCAACCCACGTCAAGCAAGATCGCTGGCGTTGGCTGTGTTCGCCAATGGTCATTCGCCTCCGCGATCGGGTACCAGCCGCCCGCGCAGCGGATGTACTGGCCCACCAAGCACTTCACGGTCGGTACGGAGTTCTTGCGACGCTACCTCTTCCCAGTGCCCTTCGGCTTGTTGAAGAACATCTTGCGCAGGTCCTCGGTTTCCTTGGGGTCGACGTAGCGGAAGCCCGCCGGTATCTTGAAGCGCTGCCCATCGTCAAAGTCCAGGATCACGTCGACTGGCCCTTTGTCCCCGCTGGGGGTGATGAGGTTGATCTTGTCTTTGGACGAGATGACGACCTGCTCGCTCACGTGACTGCCGAATGCAACGCGGACCCCTGTCTTGCCGGGCTGCAACCCCACCCCGAGGATGTTCACCGAATCACCGCCCGCTGTGATGCCTTCGTCCGGCTCAACCCGGTCAATGCGGAGCCTGCTCTCGTCGCAGGCTGCCAGGAATGCCAGAGCCAGGACGGCCAACGACAGCCGCAAGACACGTTTCATGTGCACTCCCCCTTGATTGGATGGAACCTTGGCCCGCTAGAATCAGTGCGCTCCGCTCAGAATGCCTCAGCGTGCCAACAGGCATATGAATAGATCTTAACTAGAAAAGTGGCAAGCGGTTTTCGCCGCGAACCGGTGCTGCTATTTCACTCTACTGAATTGACGCTCTCTTTCTGCGCCGCAGGGCAGTATTGGTCGTCAAGTCGCCCGCTTATGCCCGAGCTTCCGAGCTGCTCATCCGATTGCGTGAAGATCCCGCCTGGCCCTGGCCCTCTAGCCGGTAGTTCGCACACCCCATAGTCCTCAGCGACTGGGGATCACTGATTCCGAAGGAGAAGGCGAGCCATGCCGAATTCCAACTCGAACACGCCGTACGGCCCTCTTGCCCGCTGTCTTCGAGTTCTGCACGTCTCCGGTCTACTACTCATAGCGGCAACCATCGGGAACTGCTCGAACACGGAGGCACCTGTCACTCGGACAGATTCGAGCGTTACCGGTTCGGGAGGCGCGTCCGCCACCGGTGGGACGAATGCCTCTGGAGGAACAACGACGACAGGGGGCACGACCTTGACCGGCGGCACCGTCACCAGCGGCGGCGTGACCACGACCGGCGGAGTCAGCGCTAGCGGCGGCAGCACCGGCAGTGGCGGCCAAGCCGGTACCAATCCCCCAAGCACCGGCGGTACCCTCACGGGCGGGATCACTCGTAGCGGCGGCTCTAGCCAGACCGGTGGCACGACCTCGACCGGAGGCGCCAGCTCGACGGATACCGGCACGAGCAGCCGCGATGCAGGCAATACTGACGGCGGTCCGAACCCGGATGTCGGCCCTGGCACCGGCGGAGTCCCGAGGACCGGCGGAACTACGGGCACTGGCGGAGCTACGAGCGCGGGCGGAACCACGAGCGCGGGCGGAACCACGAGCGCGGGCGGAACCACGAGCACCGGCGGAACCACGAGAGCAGGTGGGACCTCCGGCACGGGTGGAACCACCAGCACGGGCGGAATCACGGGAGGTGCCACCGCCACCATACCGACCAATTGCACCGCCGTGCCGGTGACACCCAACCCCACCCAACAAACGCGAAACGTACTGTGCTATCTGCACAGCATATACGGCAGCGCCATCCTTTCAGGTCAGGAGGAGGACAACAACGACAACGGGATGAACGCGGTCTTTGCGGCGACGGGAAAGTACCCGGCGATTCGCGCCTTCGATGTGAACAATAGTCAGGCACCCACTCAATGTGTTGCCCATTGGAACAACGGTGGCATTTGCATGTTCGGCTACCACATGGGCATCAACGGAGGAGGCTACAACACCAAGACCAACATCGACAACGTGCTCGCCGCGGGCACGGCTGAGAACACGAGCTTCAATGCCGATTTGGACCGGGTCGCCCAGTTCGTTCAGCCGCTGAAGACCGCCGGCGGCGTCGCGATCCTCCGGCTCTTCCATGAAGCCGGCAACGGCTGTGCCTGGTTCTGGTGGGGCATGGGGACCGCGGCACAGTGGCAAAGTCTATTCAAGTACGCTTTCAACTACCTGACCGCCACGAAGGGGCTCAACAATGTTCTGTGGATGGCGCCTCTCTGTCAGCATCCAACTGCCGACTACAACCCCGGCGCGCAATACATCGATCTCGGAGGAGCGGACAACTACGTGCAGGCAGGCGACACTCAACCAATGACCAGCATGTTCCAGCAAGCGCAAACCGCATTCCCCAATATGATGGTCGCGCTGCATGAGTGCGGCACGATTCCGGATCCCGATCAGCTCAAGTCGACAGGAACAAAGTGGCTGCTGTTCAATGTTTGGGCAAACCCATACTTCAACGCACCCTATAACACCACGGCCCATCTCCAGGCGGTCTATTCGAACTCCTACGTCATCACACGGGACAAACTACCCAGTTTCAAGTGACCAGGTTCCCAATAGAATTGCCGACGTCGTCACGGAGCCGTCGGTGGAATCTCTGGGTTGGAGAGCACGTGGCGTTGAACATCGCTTGTCCAACTCGTGCCGGGGTACTTTTGCACCATATTGAGCGCCTCGGCGCGGGCTTCTTCAAATCGTCCCAATCCGGTTAGGGATCTGCAAATGAACCACGCACGCTCGGCCGCATCGGGGCTGTTCGGGTAGCGTTCATTGTCTTCTCGCGCCAGTTTGAGGGACAATTCCGGATCGCTCGACTCTAGTTCGCGAATCTTCGCCATCAACGAAGCCTCGTCCTTGTAGACGGGTTTGCCGTGCAGCTTGCTCGGTGGTTCAGCCCGCGCGAGTCGCACGGGTGGCAGGGAGGCGTCAGGGTGGTACGCAAGGCGAACCGGTTCGACAGGCGGGGGCGGGAGCGGAGGTGCTGGCGACGGCGCTGCAGGCTGCTTTCCGCCAGACAGGGCAATGATGGCAAGGACGACACCGAGTACCACGATTCCACCTAAGATGGCAGCCTTCTTCGACACTTTGCCAATCTCCACAGAGCGAACTATTCGGAATTTCACCAGTCCTGTCAACCCGAGAACTGTCCCCCTAATCCCGCGATAGCCGCAGAGGGTCGTGGTCGTAAACGTGGCCGTGGTCGGAGTGATCACACGGCCACGGCCACGACGACGACCAGGACCACGTCTACGACCACCACCGAGCGCTCCGATTGGGTGCGCGACTTGACCGTGGAAAGGCCTGTTCCTCTGAGGCGGTCCGCGCCTTCGCTCCGCTTGGCGCGGGACTACGGAGCCCGCGAAGGGGTCGCCGCGCGCCCGCGCCTGTGCGAGGATGGGCCTGCCCATGAGCGTCCGCGTGCCATGCTTGGACGGCCTGCGCGGGATCTCCGTGTGCCTGGTTCTGTTGGCGCACATATCAGGCACGCGCGAGCTAACCAGCGGCGTGCGGCTGCCCGAACTGTACGGCCTGGGCAACCTGGGAGTGCGCGTGTTCTTCGTCATCTCTGGGTTTCTCATCACGCTGCTGTTGCTGCACGAGCACGCCACGACCGGTCGCATTTCGTTGTCGCGCTTCTTCCTGCGCCGCGCGCTGCGCATTTTGCCTGCCGCGTTCCTGTACATCGCGGTCATCCTGCTGCTGGGCGCGCTGGGCCTGATCGTGCTGGCACCGGGCGACCGCCTGCACGCACTGACCTACACGGTCAACTACCACCACCTGCGCTCGTGGTACGTCTCGCATCTGTGGTCATTGTCGGTCGAGGAGCAGTTCTACCTGCTGTGGCCGGCACTGCTGGTGCTGGCCGGCACGCGACGCGGCCTCGCGCTGGCCGCGACCCTGGTTTTCGTTGCGCCGCTGATACGCACGGGTATGTGGATCTTCACGCCCGCGCGGCGGATCGAGATCGGCGAGGCTTTCAGCACCATCGGAGACGCGCTGGCCAGCGGCTGCCTACTCGCGGGCTTGCAGGACTGGCTGGCGGGCAAGCCGGCGTATCTGCGCTTTCTGCGTTCGGGTTGGTTTGCCGTCGTCCCGCTGCTGGGCATTGCCGCCAACGCCAGCCAGAGTTACCCGCTCATCGACTGCCTTGTCGGCCAGACCGTGCTGAACCTGGCCATCGCGCTGTGTATCGATCGCTGTCGCCGCCTGCCCAATGATCGGGTGGGGCGCCTGCTGGAAACGCGCCCGCTCGCTACGCTGGGCGTGCTCAGCTACTCGCTCTACCTGTGGCAGGAGCCCTTCCTCAACCGGTTTGCCCGCTCGCCGCTCACCACGTTTCCGCTCAATCTGCTCCTGGTGTTCGCCGCCGCCGTCGCCTCGTACCGCCTGATCGAATGCCCACTGCTGGCGTGGCGCAAGCGATTGCGATGAACGGTGCCGGTACGAAGGTCAGCAAGATTGCGGTGCCGGCACCCAGCATAAATGCCGAGTGCCGGCGATCCCGATTGCGCCTTCCCTCAAGGCTTTGGTCGGTCAATCCGCGGAAGCGTCGCCGGCATCCCCGGCCGGTGCATCCTCCGGTGCGTCCGCCGGCAAGTCAGCAGCCACATCTATCGCCGGTGCATCCTCCGGTACATCGGGAGCCGCATCAATCGCCGGTGCATCCTCCGGTACGTCAGCGGCCGCATCAATCGCCGGCGCATCCCTCGGTACCTCAGCGCCCGCATCAATCGCCGACGCATCCCTCGGCACTTCAGGAGCCGCATCAATCGCCGGCGGCGTATCCCTCGGTACTTCTGCACCCGATTCCCGCGCCGGCCCATCCCCCGATACTTCGGCACCCGCATCCCTAATGATGACTCCGCCCGCTCCACCGGTGGCCGTTGTTCCGCCCCTCCCGCCGGTTGCAATCGTGGTTCCGCCCGTGCGCGTTGCTCCGCCGGTGGCAGTCGTGGTTCCCCCCGTGCGCGTAGCTCCGCCGGTGGCGATCGTGATTCCGCCCGTGCGCGTTGCTCCGCCGGTTGCAATCGTGGTTCCGCCCGCTCCACCGGCGGTCGTTGTTCCAGCCGCCCCGCCAGTAGCAATCGTGGTTCCGCCCGCTCCACCGGCGGTCGTTGTTCCGCCCCTCCCGCCGGTGGCAACCGTCGTTCCAGCCGCTCCGCCAGTGGCGGTCACTCCGCCAGTGGCGATCACTCCGTCATGGCTACCGTCCTTCTTCGCAGCGGCGTCCGCGGATGGACCAGAGCTGCTTGAACATCCCCATGCACCCAGCGCCAACATCGCGGCGCAGGCGAACCATACCCGGGAATCGCACAGGACCATCGCCCTCTTTTCCATGACTTGACCTCCAATTGTGTTCAGAGTGTAACCCAGCCTGCAAGAATCAGTGGCAGCGCGTGAAGGACTCTCGGCAGCACAGATCCGGCAGATTCGTCCTTCCACTTGTTTACGGGGCACCTTCTACAACTTTTCGCGCTTTCCGCAAGTGCGCGCCCTTCTTTCGTTCTAAGGCGGACACGGCTATCTTGGCCGTTCCGGCCGAGGCGAGAGGCCAGCCTCCTGCACGATGCTCGGAACTGCGCTTTCCCCGGCCACCGCCATGATGTGAATGCCATGCACCCCGGGCACGCGTTTGAGTTGATCGATCATCTCGATGCAGATGCTGATGCCCTCTGCTTTGGCATCCGCGGCCCGCACGATCCGTTCTACTAGCTCGTCTGGAAGTCGCATCCCCGGAACCCCACTGCGCATCCGTCGTGCCATCTCGACCGACTTGATGGGCAGGACGCTGGCCAGGATGTGCACTTTCTCATGCAGCCCCTGCTCCCTGACCTTGTCCATCCAGGCGACAAATCGCGGCAGTTCGAAGATCGCCTGGGTCTGGATGAAGTCGGCACCGGCACGGATCTTCTTGGCCAAGGTGAGCAGGTGGAGTTCCAACGGCTCCGCAAACGGGTTGGCCACCGCGCCGATGTAGAGCGGCACTTCCCCCGAGATCGTCTCGCCACTTCCGACCCGGTGCTCGTCCCGCAGCGCCTTGCACATCTGAATCAGGTGGATCGGGTCGATGTCGTAGGCGCCCGCGGCAGCTGGATGGTTGCCCAGGCGCTGGTGGTCACCGGCCAGGCAGAGGACGTTGCGAATTCCGAGCGCAGCGGCTCCCAAGATATCGCTCTGCAGAGCCAAACGGTTTCGGTCGCGTACTACCATTTGCAGCACAGGCTCCGCACCTGTCTGCATGAGCAGGATACATCCTGCCAGGCTTGACATGCGCACCACAGCGGCTTGGTTGTCTGTCACGTTGATGGCGTCGCAAGACGACTTGAGCAGCTCTCCCTTCTCGCGCATGCCGTCCGCCAGGCTTCCCTTCGGAGGGCCGGCTTCGGCGGTCACGGCGAACTGACCGCTGTCCAGGACCTTTTCCAGACGGCTACCCGATTTCACGCTGCCCTCCTAGCTAGGAGCGTGTTGCGGATTGAAGGTCCAGAGCCTCCCCGCCGGTCCTCGGCGGGACCGGCCTGGGTTGGCAGGTCACTGCTGAAAGCGTAACTGCGGACAGGTACGCCGCCTGCGGGCCGGCGTGGAGGTATTTTGGCTCAGGTTGCGTGAGGTTGGGCGCGGTAGATCTTGAGTAGGTTGTGGGTCAGGGCAATGAGCGCCCATTCACTGCGCACTTTGGCGAGGCCGCGAAAAAGGAATCGTCGGAATCCGCGGGCCTCTTTGATCTGCCCAAAGACGGGTTCGACGATTTTCTTCCGCAGAGCATAGACGGCTCGACCAGGTTTGGTCGCGAGCTTGCGCACCATGCGGTCCTTGATCCCGAGGTTGGCAGGCGGACGTCCCAGCACTGGCTTGGGCTCCTCGGAGCGCTTCTGGCGGCGCGGCGGGATGAACGGTTCGACGCCCCACTTCGTTGTCTCGCACACGTTGGCCTCGGAAAAATAGCCAGCATCCGCCAACAGATTGTCGGGCTTCGCAGCGCAGTTCGCCACGGTCTGGGCCAACATCGGCACCAAGTGCTCCGCATCCGGTGCCTGGTTGGTCACGGCCTGCGCAATGATGATCTGGTGCTCCTCGTCGACTACCGCCTGGCAGTTGTATGCCTGCACATATCCTTCTGAGCCCTTCATGATCCGGCTTTCCGGGTCAGTGAAATTGCGCTGAGCTTTCGGATCGATGCTGCCGTCTTTCGTCCTCGGGATTTGGTGTTTCGGCAGCGGCGTCTCGGCCGGGCCGGGCGGCGGATCGTCCTTGTGCTTGGCCGCCTCCTCGCCTTGCTGACGAGCTTCGGCTTCCAACTCCGCCTTCAGCTGCTTGATTCGAGCCAGCCGAGATTCCGCGTGCCGAAGGTCCTCGGGCAACTCGTCGCCTCGGCAGCCTGCGCCGAACTCCGCATCCTCTTGCGCGTCGGCGGCCTCGGCCGCCGCGAGCAACTCCTGCACTTTCTGGCGTAATCGCACGGCGTCCTTCTGCATCCGCTCGTAGCTCATCGCCTTGTGTTTCGACGCATTCGCCTTCATCTTTGTCCCGTCCAATGCGACGTTGCCCAGCTTGACCAGTCGGGCCTTCTTCGCCAGGCCCAGCACTTGGGTGAACAGCTCAGCCAGGGCATTCAGGTGGACGCGCCGGAACTCGCTGATGCGTGTGTGGTCTGGCTGGTCGCCCCCGGCGATGACCCGGAACGCCACGTCCTCCCACGTCTTCTTTTCGATCTTCCGGGATGACGCCACACCTACGCAGTACCCGTACACGAGCAAGCTGGTCATCATGACCGGGTGATAGGGCTGGGTGCCTCGCGGGTCCGCGCTTTGGCACCGTTGGTGGATTACTGACAAGTCCAGTTGCCCCACCACGTCCATCACGAAGTGCGCCAAGTGGCCCTCGGGCAGCCAGTCCGATGGCGATGGCGGGAACAGAAATGCCTGCTTTGGGCTGTACGGCCGGTACGTCTTCGTCACGCCCTCAAGAGATCATAGACGATGGTCTTTGTCGATCCCCTTTTGCACCTGGCGACCTGAGCGAAGCGAAGGCCGCCGGGTGCCCTATCCGCAACACGCTCCTAGCAGGCTGGTCATGCTTTCTCCAAGTAGCAAAGCAGCGATTGCTCAAGCGCGTTGGCGTAGAGGCGGAGGCGCGCGTGGCGAGAAGAGGTAGCCGGATCGATCACTCTGATCACCGGGGCCCACTCGGATGCCTCCGGTGCCAGTTCGGCCAAACGGTTGGGAGCGTTCTCGAAGTAGTCGACGTTGAGGCTGCCCTTGTGCTCGGGAAAGACCGCCACGTAGAGGATGTCCAACTCGATGAGGCCGTTGAAGAAGTGGGTGCCCAAGGATACGTCGGGCACCAGGTCCTCGTGCATGGCCACGATCTCGCAGAGCACGGACACGTTGCTGATGGACTTCCACGAAGCCGGCACGCCCAGCGACGGTGTGCTGGTGCCCCAGCGACCCGGGCCCATGAGCATGAGGGTGGGTGGCGCCTCACCGGGTCCGGGTTGAGTGAGCTGGCCGATGATGCGCGCCACTTCATAGCGCCGCGAATCGGGCAGTTTGCCGTACGCCGAGGGCGATACGTAGATCACCCGGTCAATGGTGCAGCACCGGCTCTGGCCCACCACCGCTCCCCGCGTCTCCATGACCACATCATCGGCGGACAGCTCTTCACGGCGGGGCCGCTCGATAGAGCCGCACCGGCCCATGCTGACCGGCCGGCACTGCAAGACATTGATGCGATAGCTGCCGTCGCGCAGGAAGTTCGCAGTGAATTCCATTTCCACCGGCGTGCCGTAGGCCTCCTGCAGGATGTGCAGCATCTCGCGCATGTCCGAGGCGAGCGGGGTTTGCATGAGCATGCGGTCAAAGGTGAGAACCCAGGCGAAGTCGGCGCGGCCCCGCTCCGCGTTCATCTGCTCAATCTCCTCATCGCGCGAGGCATAGAGGTCGAGGGCAAGGTCCGGGCAACGCCGGGCCACATCCACAAAATCGTAGGAGGCGAGTTGATTGGTTTCGAGGTCGAGCACGTCGACGCGGCGCTGGGCGTGCCGCCGGACATCGTCGAAACTGTGTTCCGGCCGTCGGGTAGGCGCGTTTAGCGCCACCACGCGCGTGTAGTCGTCATCGGAGCGGTCCACCGCGCGTGTGCCCAAGCCGAACACCAGCCGCATCACACCGGCCTGCGGATCGATGGCTTTGTCCCACACGTAGGGATTGTAGGAGAGCGCCACCCCGGCCACATGCGGGAAGTACAGCCCGCCGTTCTGGTTGCCGGAAACCCGTTGCACCAGCAACGCCATCTGCTCATCCTCGTCGAGCATGCCCCGCTCTTTGCGATAAACCAGCGCCTCCTCGCTCATGCTGCTGGCATACACGCGCCGAACCGCGTGCATGAACTCGTCGAGGCGGATGTGCCGGGGCCCTTGGTTGGCGCAGAAAACGCTTTCGTACTTGCCCGCAAAGGTATTCCCATACGCGTCCTCGAGCAGACTGGAGGAGCGCACGATGATGGGCGAGTGTCCGAAGTAGTCGAGCAGGTTCTGAAAGCGTTCGCGCATGTACTCGGGGAACTGGCCCATGAACATGCGCTGGCGCGCCTCGGATACGCCGTCGAGGAAGGTGTCGGGATGCTTCTGCCGTTGGCGCAGCCGCCAGACGTTGTTCTGCACGAGGTAGGTGTAGAAGTTTTCGGAGGCAATGTAGAACGAGTCGTGCGGCTCGATCACTGCGGACCACTTGGCGCTGGCATTGTCCAGAATCCGCCGTGCCAGCAGCATGCCCACCGCCTTGCCACCGATCAGGCCCGACGGCAGAATGCGCTGCCGGATGCGGACGATATCAGCCAGGGTCAGGTAGCGCTCGGCCAGCTCGGCCAGGCGTTCGTCGCGCGTGATCCCGAGGCGCAGGGTGAGCCGGCGCGCCTCGGCGATCTGTTCGGGCGTAGCCTGCCCGCGGGCCTGGGCCCGCAGGGTTGCCTCGGCTTCCTGGAAGGTGCGCGTCCACGGGCCTACCCGCTCGCCGCTCGGTGGCGAGCCGGACCCGGGGGTGGAGGTCAGAACTTCGGTGGTCAGGTAGCTCTCGGTGACGGGGAGGAACTCGTCACCCTGCCACACGTGCAACCTGTGCATGGTGGGCGAGTAGCGATGTTGGACCTTGCGCGGGTAGAGGTACAGCTTGTCGTGCAAGCGGTACACGTCGACCAAGATCTGGGTGGTCTGCGCGATAGGCGAGGAGGCGGGGAACGAGTGGAAGTTTCGCAGCAGCACGTGGTACGCGATGGTGTTGAGCGCGAAGAGATAGGGACAGGTGAGAACGAAGAAGTTCCCCAGCATGCGGTCGCTGACCCGTTCCAGGGACAAATCCGACATGCTGTCAAAAACGTAGTAGGCGTCCTCGCCCACTTTTTCGATGACCTCGTGAATCTGGGTGATGAACGCCTCGAAGCCTGCGTCCGCGCGAACCTCGTGTACCTCGGCGTACGCCTCGGCGACCAGGGGCTGGTGCTTGGCGAAGCGGAAGTAGACCAAGCGGCGGCCGTTGCGCCGCGCCCAATCGCAGAAGGGCCGCACGATGGCCACGTAGTCATCGAGCGAATCCACCTGCCAAACCAGGTTGTCGCCTGCCCGCAGACCCGTGAGTACTTGGTCGAGCCCCGGCAAGCCGGTACTGTTTAGCGCGCGGTTGAACGGCATGGTGGAATCCTACCTCCCGAGCCTGCCCTATGCCTAACTCGGCAACCCAAATGCCGGCTCCTGGCGCAATCGATCGTCGACGCGGAGATCGCTCGCAAGCGATTGCAGGTGAGTGCGCGCACGCGACAGTGGATGGGCGTCGGGGTTCCCGTCTCCCGCGATCGGGGTGGCGGCACTTGGGTCTAGCGATACGGTACCGTCCTGCATCTTCTGCTGCAGGAGAGTTCGGTCACGCGTCCAAAGACGCCGATGCGGCGGTTCGCACTTGGGTCCGGTTAGCGGAGACAAGGGCACGTGGCTCGGGCGAGGACGCTCGTATATACCTCCGGAAGTCGGCGTAGGACCGGCATTCGACGCGGCTGTTGTTCCGGGTGGAGAGATTCGCTACTAGGTTGATGAGAGGCAAGCGGCGCTCCCAAACGCAACTCCACACCCGGCGTATCACACCCGGCATTGAGTAGAAAATCCGGTTGCAGTCGATCATTTCCTTGATGACAGCGTCGGACGACAGGCGCTGATAGCGGGCAACTGGGAAGGTCAGGGTGTAGTAGCGCCAATCCCCGGGGAATGCCTTGAGCGTGATGCGGTCTTCGTTGCTCATCTGCTCCCACAGGCGCGTGCCCGGCAGCGGGGTCAGGTATAGGGCGTTCAGGCTGTCCACGCCGTACTGCTTGGCTGTCTCAGCGATGCGCTCGCCGATGCCAACGTCGTCGACGTCCAGACCGATGATGAACGAACCCATGACCAGGATCCTGTGCCGCTGAATGCGGCGGACCGAGGCACGGAAATCGCGGTCCATGCGTAGGTTGAATTTCTTCCCCAACTCGCGCAGGCCCTCGGCGGTCGGGGTCTCGAAGCCGATGAACACGCCCCGGCAGCCGGCATCCCGGGCCAGCGACATCAGTTCATCATCGTCTGCGAAATTGATGGTGGCTTGGGCTATCCACTCCTTGCCAAGCTTGACCTTGGCTAGCGCACGGAAAAGCTCTTTAGCGCGGACAATGTGCTCGGGGCGTGTGCCGACAAGGTTGTCGTCGACCACCAGCACGCGCTTTTCCGGAATGGACTGAAACTCGCGCACGACATCGTCGACCGGGCGCTGGCGGTACTGCGCCCCATTGAACGTCGTGACGCTGCAGAAGCTGCAGTTCAGCGGACAGCCGCGCGTCGTCTGGATGGTTCCAAAGGCATAGCCCTCGGGCAGCAGATCCTGGCGCGCAGGCGCGAAGTCACTGACGGGAATATGTCCTCCGTCGTAACGGCGTTGCAGCCGGCCGTCCCGCACGTCCTGCAGCACACGTGGCCAAATGGTTTCTGCTTCCTTGGTCACGACTGAGTCCACGTGCGCCAGGACTTCGTCCGGGCACATGCTCGCGTGAATCCCTCCCATTACCACCGGCACTCCTAGGCGGCGAAAATGCGCGGCCAGTTCGTAGGCTCTGGGAGCCTGAGACGTGAACGCGGTGATGCCCACGAGATCGGGGCGAGGCAGGCTTGCGTAGTCTGGCCGCCGCAGGTTCTCGTCCAGGATGGTGACCTCCCACTCAGGCGGCGTCAGGCGGGCCAGCACCATCAGGCTGAGTGGCTTCCAAATGCGGTACCGGTTCCAGCGATTCCCCTTGGCCGTTACACAGCTGACCAGCGGATTCGTTGGGTTGACTAGGTAGAGACGGATGTTACACCTTGCTGCCGCTCCTATCCGCTTTCGGGTCACGGTGCTGTCATGTCCCGGTCACATTTCGACGAGCTTGGTTCGCCAGTGGAATTCCGGGGAGTTGCGGGGTTCTCGGATCCGGCGATTCGCTGCTCCAGGCGTTCGACCGTGCCGCGTCACGGAGAAACTCGTGCCGGGTGGACAGCCCACTCACACGAAACGTACGCCCAGGTAGATGAGCACGGGAGGACAGACGAAGGCCTTCGGATCGAAATCTCCGGAGGATGGCGCGCCTGAACAACTCGTTTGCAGAAAGCATGAAAGGTCGATTGCAATAGTCTGGCAGTCCTTGCCGGCGAGCGACTCAGCCACGCCTGTGGTCCAGGATGCACGAAGTTTGGCTAGGCAGTCGAGGACGCCCTGGCCGGAGATGTTGCAGCTTTGTAGGATGTCCTGGATCGTGACTATGGCACCATCAGACTGTGTGGGCGCGCGCGCATCGTCTGCCCGAGACGCGAAAGCATCGTGTGCCAGAGACGCGTCTGGGGACGCATCAGGCACCGCGATGGGAATCGAAGCAACATCAGGGTTGGACGCGAACCTATCGGGTGCCAGAGACGCGAGCACATCAGGCGCTATCAGAGGCGCGTCCGGGGACGCATCAGGCACCGCGATGGGAATCGAAGCAACGTCAGGGTTGGCTGCGGGTAGCGTGACTGGGGCATCGATCACATCAGGCAAGCCCGCGTCCCGCGTCTGGGTTGATCCGTGCAAACCCGAACCACCACATCCGACGGTGACCACCCCGCCCAACAACAGCAGGAGCGCGAGGGCGGGAGCGGAAAGCGCCGAGGCCAAGCGGCGAAAGGTCGCGGGTTCCGCCGTCTGAGCGGCCAGCACTGCGCGGATTTCGTCGAGCAGGGCGGCGTAGCGCTCGCCGTCGAGCAGCTCATTGTCAACCAGGGAGCCGGGCAATGCCTCTTGCCTTGCTTTGAGATCGCGGGCCAGGGTTTCCAGCAGCCCGCACAACGAGGTCCAGAAGATCTGGCACTGGTGGCGAGCAACCAGCGTGGTGTGGAGCGCGGCCAGGGTCTCCTCGGTGGTGGCCCATGGTTTGACCTTCATCCCGCACCTCTCAATCAGAAATGATCGAATGCGTTGGATTGCAGAAGGAAGAATCAGGCTTTCCATACCGCGACCCCCGTTCGTAAGGTGCAAGAGGACTCCAATCAGGTTAGGCCCATGTCCGTTGTTTCGCAAGACCGCGCACCTGTCTTCCAACCGGCGGATGACATAGAGCGAATAACAGGTAGAATACGCCATGGCTAGGGACGGAGTTATGCGACTAGGTATCTTTGCGATCCTTGTCTCCCTGGGGGCGGCCGCGTGTAGCCACTCGGCGCGTGGCCGCGTGTCTGACGCCGGAACGTCAACCCAGACTTCTGTGACCACCAGTACGGCCACAGGAGCCGCGCCAACCCAGACTTCTGTGACCACCAGTACGGCCACAGGAACTGCGGCAACCCAGACTTCTGTGACCACCAGTACGGCTACCGGAACCCAGATCGCAATTGGCCGCCCCTACATCCAAGTTTCGGCCGCTGGGTACCACGCTTGTGGGCTACGGGCCGACGGCAGCGCCACCTGTTGGGGCGACAACTCGTACGGAGAGTCCAGTCCACCCGAAGAAACTTTCACCCAGATTTCCTCCGGCCAATCGTACACTTGCGGGCTGCGAGCCGACGGCACGGTCACCTGCTGGGGCGACGTCTCATTTCCGGGGTTTGGTCCGCCGCAAGGGACGTTCGTCCAAGTCTCCACGAATTGGAACTGCACTTGCGGACTGCGGACCGATGGCACGATCGCCTGCTGGGCCTCTTCATGCCTGCAAGCCAATTCACCGCAAGGGACATTCATCCAAGTGGCCACCGGCCTGGGGTACGCATGCGCGCTGCGGCCCGACGGCAGCGCAGCTTGCTGGGGCGACTACTCCGCCGGTGCGACCGTCCCACCGCCAGGCACCTTCACCCAGCTCTCCGCCGGCACGGTCTTCACGTGCGGATTGCGTACCGACGGCACGGTCACTTGTTGGGGCAACACCGAGGACTGGCAGCACAGTCTCCCCCAGGGGACCTTTACCCAGATTTCCGTCGGCGAAACCTACGCCTGCGGGCTGCGCGCCGGCGGCAGCGCCACCTGCTGGAGCGACTATACCTACCTAGCGCCGACTCCTCCGTCTCGCAATTTCGCCCAGATTTCTGTTAGCAAGGGCTACACCTGCGGCCTGGTGACCGATGGCAGTGTCACCTGCTGGGGCGACCATTCCCTTGGTGAGGCGACTCCCGCGGCTGGCCCCTTTACCCAGATCTCCGTCGGTTGGGGGAACGTGTGGGCACTCCAGACAAACCGCAGCGCGAGCACCTGGATCTACGAATACCCCTCGGACGCGCCCCCATCGTCGGCAAACGTCATCCAAGTCTCAGTCGGCTGGCAGGATATCTGCTGGCTGGGCACCGACGGGACCGCCGCCTGCTGGCACAGCTATCTCTTCCAGCCGACCACCGCACCGGCGGGAAATCTCACCCAGCTCTCGGTGGGCGGCTATCACACCTGCGGGCTGCGCACCGACGGCACGGCTGCATGCTCGGGCCTCAACGCCGACGGACAGGCCACTCCCGCGGCAGGAGTGTTTACCCAGATCTCCGCGGGCGGCTTTCACACCTGCGGGCTGCGGGCTGACGGCAGCCCTACCTGCTGGGGCTACAACGCGGATGGAGAGTCCACCGCGCCGGCAGATACGTTCACCCAGGTTTCCGCGGGCGGGTATCACACCTGCGGGCTGCACAGCGACGGCAGCGCCACCTGCTGGGGCCGGAATACCTTCGGACAGGCCACTGCCCCGGCGGATTCGTTCACTCAGATCGCAGCCGGCCCCGATGACACGTGCGCGATACGGGCCGACGGCAGCGCCACCTGTTGGGGCGACAATTCCTACGGAAAGGCAATTCCACCAGCGGGTACGTTCGTTCAAATCGCAGCCGGCGAGTGGTTCTCGTGCGGGTTGCGGGCCAACGGTTTTGCGAACTGCTGGGGCAGCCTGGTAACGCCAGACCCGTGAGCGGCGACAATCTCCCAATGTCCGTCGGTGGGTATTCATGCAATGCGGTTTCAAGATTCCGAGATCCGCTGAGAAACTGCTGAGTCGCTCGCGAGCGGCCCGGGGGCCTGCAGCGAACAGCACAGGCACAACGCCTGTCCTGCGCGGGGCTCAGCGGGCCGCGAGCGTGATGATCTGGATCGCGTGCGCAGCCGCGCGTCCGCCCTGCCGCCAGGCCGAGGCTCGGCCCGCCCCGATGCCCAGCGCGGACGCAAGCGTGTCAGAGGACAACACCACCCAGAGCGCGCGCGAAGCGATGGTGCGCGAACAGATCGCGGCGCGCGGAGTGAAGAGCGCGGCCGTGCTCGCAGCCATGCGCAGGGTGCCGCGACACCAGTTCATGCCGGAAGACCTGCGCCCCTTGGCCTACGGCGATCGGCCAGTGCCCATCGGCCTGGGCCAGACCATCAGCCAGCCCTACATCGTGGCCCTCATGACCGAACTGGCGGCGGTAGGAAGCGGCAGCCGCGTGCTCGAGATCGGCACTGGCTCGGGCTACCAGGCCGCAGTACTCGCCGAGCTTGGCACGGATGTTTACTCCATCGAGATTCTGGCTCCGCTGAGGGAACGCGCGGCCGAAATCCTGGCGCGGCTCGGGTACGCGCAGGTGAAGACTCGCGTGGGCGATGGCTACCTGGGCTGGCCCGAGGCCGCGCCCTTCGACGCCATCATCGTTACCGCCGCGCCTGCCCGCGTGCCGGAGCCACTCAAGCGGCAGCTCAAGCTCGGCGGTCGACTGGTCTTGCCCGTGGGCACCTCCGACCAGGAGTTGAAGGTCATCACCCGCACAGCCGCGGGCTTCTCCGAGCGAAACGTGATTCCCGTGCGTTTCGTGCCCATGACGGGCAAGGCAGACGAGAGCAGGTAGCGCTTCGCGCGCGACCCCGGCCGGCCAGTCAGTCAGTAGAGAATTCCTGTAAGGAATTCGCCTGATCATACATCTCATCCATACCCATTCTTGAACCCACACACTTGGCGTGCTCTCTACAGTCAACATTAGGACCGTTGACAGGCCCCACCACCTTGGCCACGACCGCCGTCTTGTAGGAGAGATTCATGCCGGGATCTCAGCTCCCTGACCGAGAGGTTCCAATAGCTGGGAGCACAGCCCTAGCCGCGGCGGCGCGGGGCGCCCCGCGCCAGGTATGGCGCTCGGCGCCGGTGCGCTACGGGGTGGCCGTCCTGGCCGTAGTCGCGGTGGCGCTGATCCAGCGCTTCACCGTGCCCCAGCAGGAGATTGCGCCGTTCGTTCTGTTCTTCGCCGGCATCGCGATTGCGTCCGTATACGGAGGCCGCGGGCCAGGTTTGCTGGCCGCGCTGCTCGCGGCCGCGACGGGCAACTATTTCTTCATCCGGCCCTTTGGCCATTTCACACTGCACGGTTCGGCGCTGGTTGCCACTTGCCTCTCGCTTATCTCGGGCGTAGTCGTGGCCATCTTCTGCGGGGCCTTGCGCAAGTCGCTGGATGAAGCGAACGCCAAGGCCGCGACGCTGCGCCGGCAGGCGTGGATCATTCGCGCGCAGGCCGAGCTCGCCAGCGAGGTGCGCGGGGAGATCAGCGAAGCGACCACCGCTTCGCAAGTCCTATCCTCCGTCGCACACTACCTGGGGGCCAAGGTTGGCGTGCTCTACACGATCGCTGAGTCGGGGACAGCGGAGCGCGCGGCAACCTTCGCCTGCGCCAGCAGCGGCGACGGTGCACCACCCGGATCCTTCCAGCCGGGAGCGGGCTGGGTGGGCCGGGTCGCGCTCGAAGGGAAGCTGGCCTCGCTCTCCGATGTGCCCGAGGAGCACTTCCGGATCGTGACGGCCACCGGCGAGTCGCGGCCGCGTCACCTAGTGGTCGCACCGCTCTCCGCCGAGGGCCGTACCGTTGGAGTGCTCGAGCTCGGTTTCCTTGCGGCGCCCGGCGCGGCTGCGCTCGAATGTATCGAGGCGATCTCCGAGCTGGCCGGCATTTCGCTGCGCTCGGCCCGCTATCGAGCGCAGCGACAGACGCTCCTCGAGGCAACCGAGCGGCAGGCCAAGGAGCTGCAGACCCAGCAGGAGGAGCTGCGAGTCATCAACGAGGAGTTGGAGGAGCAGAGTCGCGCCTTGCGCGAGTCGCAGGCCCGCCTTGAGGCTCAGCAGGTGGAACTCGAGCAGACCAACGTGCAGCTTGAGGAGCAGACGCAGGCGCTCGAGCAACAGCGTGACGATTTGTCCCGAGCGCAAGTGGATCTGGTCGAGAAAGCCGACGAGCTGACTCGGGCAAACCAGTACAAGTCCGAATTTCTCGCCAACATGAGCCACGAACTGCGGACGCCGCTCAACAGCGCCCTCATTTTGGCCAAGCTGCTCGCTGACAACAAAGACGGCAACCTCACGCCCGAGCAAGTGAAGTACGCGGCCACTATCTATTCCTCAGGCAACGATCTGCTGGTTCTCATCAACGACATCCTCGACCTTTCGCGCATCGAGGCGGGACGAATGGAACTTCAGGTCGAAGTGGTGGATCTGCCGCGCACCATCGAGTCTCTTAAGCGCACCTTCCAGCCGGTGGCCGCCCAGAAAAACCTGTCCTTCGAGGCGCAATTCGCCTCGGGGGCACCCGCTTCGATCATGAGCGACGGGCTGCGGATCCAACAAGTATTGCGCAACCTCCTCTCGAACGCGCTCAAGTTCACGCAAGAAGGTTCGGTGAGTCTGCGGGTCTCGGACACGCCAGGCGGGCGCGTGTCGTTCTCGGTGAGCGACAGCGGCATCGGCATCGCTGCGGATCAGCAGCAGATAATCTTCGAAGCCTTCCGCCAGGCTAACGGCACCACCAACCGCAGCTACGGAGGCACCGGCCTGGGCCTCACCATTTCGCGCGAACTCGCCAGACGGCTGGGCGGCGACATCTCGGTGCAAAGCACACTGGGCAAGGGGAGCAGCTTCACGCTCACCATCCCGCAGGTGCTTGAGGCGGTGGCCAGTGCAGGCTCCCAGACCGTCGAGTTGCGGACGCGTGCCGCCGCCCTCCCCTCGCCGGCGGAAAGGCCGGCCGGCATGGTGCCGGTGTCGCAAAGCCAGCAGGCGCGTTCAAAGCCGCCACCGGCGCCGGCTGTGGAAGACGACCGCGAGCGCCTGCGACCCGACGAGCGGTCAATCCTGGTCATTGAGGACGACCAGGCGTTCGCGCGCATTTTGCGCGACCTGTTGCACGAGCAGCGCTTTCGTGCGCTAGTGGCGACCACCGCAGCCGAGGGTATTCGCCTGGCGGAACAATTCCTCCCTAGCGCCGTGCTGCTCGACATCAACCTGCCTGACAGTTCCGGGCTCTCGGTCCTGGAGCACCTGAAGCGCAACCCAGGGACGCGCCACATCCCGGTCCACGTGGTTTCGGCACTGGAGCACACCCAGCAGGCTCTCGAGATGGGGGCAGTGGGCTACGCCATCAAACCAGTCAAGCGCGAGCAACTCATCGAGGCGATCCAGAAGCTCGAGCAACGGCTTGAGCAGAAACTGCGGCACGTGCTGGTGGTTGAGGACGTCGCGGCCCAGCGCGAGGGCATCGTTCAGCTTCTGCAAGCTGAGAACGTGAACATCGTTTCCGTCGCGACCGGCGCCGAGGCCCTGCAGCGGCTCAGGGAGAGCACCTTCGACTGCATGGTGCTCGACCTCACGCTGCCGGACATGTCGGGCTACGATGTGCTCGACAAGATGGCAGCGGGCGAAGCCTTCGCGTTTCCCCCGGTCATTGTCTACACCGGCCGCTCGCTCGATCGTGGGGAGGAGGAGCGGCTGCGTCGCTATGCCAGTTCCATCATCATCAAAGGCGCAAGATCGCCGGAACGTCTACTCGACGAGGTGACGCTCTTTTTGCACCAAGTGGAGGGCAATCTCCCGGCGGAGCAGCAGCGCATCCTGCGGGAAGTGCGCAACCGCGAGGCAGCGCTCGAGGGCAGAAACATCCTGGTGGTCGACGACGACGCACGCAATGTATTCGCGCTGGCCAGCGTGCTCGAACCCAAGGGTGCCAAGCTGCGCTTCGCGCGCAACGGCAAGGAAGCACTGGCCGCTCTGGAGAGCGCCCAGGCCCCCGGCGGCATCGCAGTTGACCTGGTGCTGATGGACATCATGATGCCCGAGATGGATGGGCTCACGGCTATTCGAGAGATCCGCAAGCGGTCCGAGTGGAGGAGGCTGTCGATCATCGCGCTGACCGCCAAAGCAATGCCCAACGATCGCGAGGCGTGCCTGCACGCCGGTGCCGACGACTACATCGCCAAGCCACTCGACGTCGACAAGCTGCTTTCGCTCATCAAGGTCTGGATTCCCAAGTAGAGGCACGGTGTTGTCCGGAGAGTTCGATATCGAGCTGCCCCTGCTGCTTGAGGCCATCCACCTCAAGTACAGCTATGACTTCCGTCGCTATGCGCTTTCCTCGCTCAAGCGCCGCCTGGAACAGGCGATGGAACATTTCAATTGCCGCTCGCTCTCGGCACTGCAGGAGCGTGTGCTGCGCGAGCCCGAGGTCATGCGCGGTATGCTCGCGCACCTGACCGTGCAGGTGAGCGAGATGTTTCGCGACGCAGGCTTCTATCGGGCCCTGCGCGAGAAGGTCGTTCCCTATCTGCGCACCTATCCCTCGCTCAAAGTTTGGATTCCGGGCTGCGCCACGGGCGAGGAGGTCTATTCGCTCGCCATCCTGCTGCGCGAGGAGGGGCTTCTTGATCGCACCCTCATCTACGCGACTGACATCAACCCCGAGGCTCTACACAAGGCCGAGGCCGGCATCTACGAGTTGGACCGGATTGCGGATTTCAGCAAGGCCTATGCCGAGGCCGGCGGCCGTGCCTCGCTTTCCGACTACTACACCGCGGGATACAACGCAGCGGTTTTCGACAAGAGCCTGCGCGAGGGTGTGCTCTTTTCCGACCACAGTCTCGCCACCGACAGCGTCTTCGCCGAGGTTCAGCTCATCACCTGTCGCAACGTCCTCATCTACTTCGATCGCGTCTTGCAGGACCGTGCCGTCGCACTGTTTCGCGACTCGCTCTGCCGCAAAGGCTTCCTCGGCCTGGGCGCGAAAGAGTCACTCACCTTTTCGAGCTACGCCGCGGAATTCGCGGAATTCGTACGTGAAGAGAGGATCTACCAGAGGCGATGAGGGAGACATGCTAGGCAAGCCCACCTCATCCGCCACGGCGCCGGAGGCCATTCTTATTGGCGGTTCTGCGGGAGCAATCGAGGTTGTCTCCCTCGTGCTCGGGGCACTTCCTGCTGATTTCAGGACGCCTGTCGTTGTGCTGGTTCACCTGCCCAAACAGAGGCCTAGCGCTCTGGCCGGAGCCCTATCCGGGAAGTGCCGGCTTGCGCTGCGCGAGCCGCTGGACAAGGAGCCGCTGGCGCCTGCCACGGTGTACCTAGCGCCGCCGGACTATCACCTACTCATCGATGAAGGACCCTCGTTTGCCCTTTCGGTTGACGAGCCGGTGAATTTCTCGCGGCCGTCCATCGACGTGCTCTTCCAGTCTGCCGCGAGTGTTTTGGGTCCGCGCTGTGCCGGGGTGCTTGTCTCGGGCGCAAACCCGGACGGCGCACGCGGTCTTTGCGCTATCCAACAAGCCGGCGGCCTGGTCGCCATCCAAGACCCCGACGACGCGGCACAGGGCGCGATGCCAGAAGCTGCGATTGCCCTTTGCCCGGACGCACATGTGCTAGCCACGACGGAGATTTGTCAATGGGTGCAGCAGCTCGGCGCGTGGCAGACTTCACCTCGGCGAGGCTCAACATGAGCGATCTGCCGAAGCTCCTCCTGGTTGATGACCGCCCGGAAAATCTCCTGGCGCTGGAGGGCTTGCTCCGGCGCAGCGACGCCGAAATCCTCAAGGCCGAGTCGGGCAAACGCGCCCTCGAACTTCTGCTCGAGCACGAGGTGGCGCTCGCCCTCATCGACGTACAGATGCCCGAGTTGGACGGCTTTGCGCTGGCGGAGCTGATGCGCAACGTAGAGCGCACCCGCGAAATCCCCATCATCTTCGTGACCGCCGGGCTCCACGATCGGGATCGCGTGTTCAAGGGCTACGAATCAGGCGCGGTGGACTTCCTGGTCAAGCCCATCGATGCCCGCATCCTCGCGAGCAAGGTCAGCGTTTTCCTGCAGCTCTATCGCCAGAAACAGTTGCTCATCGCGGCCAATGCGCAGTTGATCGAGGCCGATCAGCGCAAGAACGAGTTTCTCGCGGTGCTCTCCCACGAGCTGCGCAACCCCCTGGCTCCTATCAAGAACAGCCTCTACGTCCTCAACCGTGCCGCTCCCGGCGGCGAGCAGGCTCGGCGCGCCCTAGGAGTGATCGATAGGCAGGCCACGCAACTGGCGAAGCTGGTCGACGACCTGCTCGACGTCACCCGGTTCACGCGCGACAAGATTCGGCTACAAAAACAGCGTCTTGAGATCAACGAGCTCGTCCGTCGTGCGGTCGAAGACAACCGCAGCTTCTTCGAGCGGAATGAGGTGCGGCTCTCATGTGATCTCGCTCCTGCCCCGGTGTTCGTCAATGCAGACGCAACCCGGGTCGCACAGATGGTTGGAAATCTTCTGCAGAATGCAGCGAAGTTCACTCCCCGGGCAGGACACGCGCATATTGCCGTCGCGGCAGAGGCGGGTAATGCCGTCATTCGCGTCGTCGACAACGGCGTCGGCATGGCACCTGACACGGTCATGCGGCTGTTCCAGCCCTTCATGCAGGCCGATCAGTCTCTGGACCGCAGCAAGGGAGGGCTGGGGCTCGGATTGGCCTTGATCAAGGGCCTGGTGGAGCTGCATGGGGGCAGCATCCAGGCGCAAAGCGACGGACTCGGGAAAGGAGCAGCGTTCGTGATCCGGCTGCCACTCGATGCCGGAGCTGTGTTGGAGAAGCCCGCCCTACGCGCGAGCGGCGCACGAGTCTGCCGGCGTGTCCTGATCATCGAAGACAACTCCGACGCGGCGGAGAGCTTGCGTGAGGTCCTGGAGCTGGGAGAGCATGAGGTCGAGGTCGCCTACAGCGGGCCGGAGGGAATCGAGAAGGCCCGCTGGTTCCGCCCCGACGTCGTCCTTTGCGATATCGGCTTGCCGGGAATGGACGGTTATGAGGTGGCGGGGGCCGTGCGGCAAGACCCGGTGTTGCAGTCCACCTTTCTCGTGGCCCTGAGCGGCTACGCATTGCCGGAAGACCTGGAACGAGCCGCCCAGGCTGGCTTCCAGCACCACCTTGCAAAACCGCCGAGCGTGGACGCGCTGGAGCGGGTCTTGTCAGAACTGCCGGACTTGCCTCGCCCCGCTACGAATCAAAACGTCTGAGACTTCTGGCGGTGCAACGGCATCACTTGCAGTCGCGTCGGCGCCACCCGACGATGAGAATGCCAACGATCAACAAGAGACTGGCAGGTGCAGATCGATTGGAATTCCCACTGGTCAACGAGCAGCCCGAGGAGCTTCCATTGCTGGAGGAGACACCCGTACTGGCGCTGCCTCCTGCTGCCATACCGCCGCCCGCGCCTAGCGAGCCACCGGTCTGGATCACGCCGCCCGTGCTGCTCGTACCCCCAGTGCGCACCGCACCGCCTGTGGCCGACGTGCCACCGGAGGGAATAGCGCCGCCCGACCCCACCGTTCCACCCGTGGCCAGCACGCCACCCGTCGCCACCGTTCCGCCGGAGGTCGTTATCCCACCGGTGGTCACCACTCCACCTGTCGCTTTCGTGCCGCCGGTCGCCACCGTTCCACCCGTGGCCAGTACGCCACCCGTGACCACCGTTCCACCCGTGGCCAGTACGCCACCCTTGGCCACCGCTCCACCGGAAGTCGTTATTCCACCGGTAGTCACCACTCCGCCGGTCGCCGTCACGCCGCCCGTGGCCGTGGTTCCACCGGTGTTTCCCGCCAAGTCCGTCTTTGTGGTATCGGGACGCGCGGTATCAGCTACCGCGCTGTCCCTCGCGGGATCGACAACGCCACCGTCAGGAACGGGACTTGAACCATCGAGGCCCAGGAAATGAATTGCCTCGCCGGCTTCGGGATCGACAGAAAGGTCGCCGTGCCCCTTTCCGGTTTCCTGAATGGCCTCGACCTCGACCACGCCCGCGCTGTCGGCATAGCGGGTCCTTATCCAGCCAGTTTGGAGGGCATTGTTCTCGGTTGAGGTTGGCGTCTCGCTCACCCCGAGCACGTTGGTCCACTGTTTGATCGCTTCGGCGAAATTGTGGAAGGCGACAGTGGTATCAACCGACCCGTGCCACAACTGAATGCGGGGACGAGGTCCCGTGTAACCAGGATAGGCAGCCCGCACCAGATCGCCCCATTGCGCTCCTGTCATGGTCACTTGGCCATTGGCACAGGTCGAGCTCCAGCCCAGGCTGTCGATATTGCCCTGGGCAAAACAAGCGAAGGGTACGCCGGCAAACGCGGCGCCTGCCTTGAACACATCGGGATAGGAACCAATCATGGCCTGGGTCATCATGCCGCCCGAGGAATAGCCCGCAACATAGACCCGGTTGGCGTCCGCGTTCTTGTTGGCAATGACGTAGTTGATCGCCGACATCATTCCCTCGGCATCGCTGCCCGTCCCGTTGTGGGTCAAGTCCGCGGTCGAGTGGACGTCCCAGCACTGGTCGCTGCTGACCGCTGACGGACAGACCATGAGAAAACCGTACTTGTCAGCTTGCTGTGCGAATGAATTTCCCGAGCTGCACATACTTTGGCCGCCGTTTGAGGCATGACAGGCGTGAAGATGGAGCAAGATAGGCGGCTTCGCCCCGACATTGGTCGGGGTGTAGAGGTACATAGGGAGGTTCTTGGGGTTGGAGCCAAAGTTCGTGAGCTGGGTCGTCGTGCCCGCTTGCGCGATCGGCGCGGCCACGGCGAAGGCCAGCAGACAGGCAGTCGTCAACTCAGCGCGATATCCACACATTGTTCTCATCACCCTACAGAGGGTTCCATCTAGTGAAAACCTTTCAAGAAAGATCTTCAGGTTCCCCGTGGCCCGACCACTAGTGCTCGGAACCGGCGCACCAACTCTTCGGACGGTGCGCCGCCAGACAACGGAGTGCCAGGGATGTATCCCGATCCGCCAGAGCTTTCCGGGTCGCTGACGAATCCGGCGATGACATACAGGCGGCTGGCCGACATGCTCCACACCAACGACGACCACTGCCTCCGCGGTGGCCAACTCGTGTTTCTCGGCGGATCGCGCCCGACCCACGTGTTGGCCGCGAGATCCCAGTGTTGGCCAGCGCAGACATTCAGACTAACACACAGCGGCTTGGAGCATTTGACAGCTTGCCGGACCACCCTAGTTTCCGAGCGAAACCGGGATGTCGTCAGCGGTGCACGAGGCAGTGGTGAAGCTGGGACTGACGATGAGGGCGCGATTGAGGTTGTTGTAGCCGGTGCTGGCTTCCCAGGTGTTCTGGTTGGCTAGGCGAATCGCGTATTCGGGTCGGGTGGCAAGCACGGGCACGGGATCGGCCAGGCTGAGAAGGAGCGCGTAGGTGCCCGCGGCGATGTCAGAGGGCAGACAGAACTTGTGCGAAATGGTGGTGGTGCTGCCCGGGGTAAAGCGGCGCGGGTCGTCCGGCAGTTTGGCAAGGTAGATGGTGCCCAGATTGGTGTTGCGCAGGATCAAGCTCATTCCGCGGGGATTGAAGGGTGCGGCGTAGCCGTCGTTGCGAATGGACAGGCTCGCCTCGAACTGGCCCCCGGTCTTGGCAATGGTGGAATAGCTGCCCGAATCGAGGCTCAGACGGTAGCCCAGCCTGCGTTTGGCGATGTCGATATTCGTGCCCCAGCTCGCCAACACGTCCGGGTGGTAGTCCTGATTGAGAAAGGACCAGTGCAGATTGGCCATGTCCTGCGTGGCATTGCTCCAGGCTGAATACGTGGACGTCGCACAGGTCTCGCCGCCCTGGGGCACGTACAGATTCTCCGCGGCCAGATAGGCCTTGTCTGCCGCGACGTTGGCATAAGTGCCCATATCAGTCGCGTCCGCGAGAAAGCAATCGTTGTGGTGGCCCACTCGCGCTTTCGCTGTGCTCGAAAAAGCCTCTGCCGAGGTCAGTGCGGCCGTACCGTAGAAGTGCTGCTTGAACGCCGGGGTTCGCAATTGAATGGGGCGCAAGAGATCGAGGGCGTCAAGCAGGGCGGCAACCACGTCTTGCCGATCCGTCCATTGCGAAGCGCTGATTGTGCCATTGTCGCCGAAGTAGTCGGTGTAGTACCACTCGCCCCAAGCCCCGATAAATCCCGCCTGCAATACTGCGATCACATCGCTGTTGGCGAACAAGATCGGCTTGAGTTGCGCGATATGGCCCAGCAAACGCGCCTTGTTCGCGTCGCCGTAGGGCTTGGTCGAGTTGGACGTATAGGCAAATCGCAAAACAGCTTTCACACCGGCCAGTCGCATGATGTTGAAATCCGCAGCGACCTTGTCCAGGAACCCTTGCGTGAGATCTGAATTCACGAAGCTGTCCAAATACCATTCGCGCATGACCAAGCTCACCGCTGACTGCGTGCGCAGATTCTGCAGCTCACTCTGCGACAGGCTCTGGTAGGCGCTCGCGTAGGTTTCATACATGGCGTAGAAGCCCCGCTCGGGATTGGCGAAAATGGTGTTCGGATCATTGGTGTAGGTCACCGGCGCGACGCCCGTGAACAGGTCAGGCCCGGACAAGGGGCCGTCGAAGGCGAGGTCGCGAGGTCCAGAATCCGGCACGGTCTGGGTGGCGTCGGCGGAATCGCGGCCCGCCGGCGGCCGATCCGCCGGCGCCACCTCTGGCCCCGTGCTATCGCGAGCGACGTCCGCGGGCGGCGAGCCGACGTCTGGCGAGGCCGCGGCGCTGCTATCAATGCCCACGTCTGCCGGTGCTGCCACGCTGCGATCACTGCCGAGGTCTGCCAGTACCGCGACGCTGCTGTCATTGCCGACGTCCGCCGGTCCCGCAGCGCTGCTGTCCCTGCCCGCGTCCAGCGGCGCCGCGGCGTTGCTGTCCCTGTCTGCGTCCAACGCTGGGACCTTTGCTCCCGTGGACGAGCCTCCGCACGCGACCCATGTCAAGACGATGATGAGCGATTGCTTGCGTGGACTGGTCGGGGCTAGCATGGCTGCAAGTTGCCACACCGGACAGCGCGGGTCACGCCCGACCGCCACGTCTGCGCGGCCCATCAGCCGGAGGGCTGGAGGGCGGCCAGCGGTCTTGGCTGTCGTGGCAGTGATTCTGTTGCTGTTCGCACATGGCGCCCCTTCGACCGTAGTTCTCCGCTCGCGCTGTTCTTGCTTCTGGCGACCTGTGGCTCGCGGCCGGTCGCGCTCGATACCCGGGCCGTTGGCAACGGCATCTTCGAGAGGGACGTGGACGTGCCCATGCGCGACGGGGTCAGGCTGCGCGCGGACGTCATGCGTCCAGCTGGGCACGGGCCCTTCCCGACCCTAGTGTACCGCACCCCGTACAACAAAGAACAGGAGCGCCGGGAGTACACCACCTTTGCGCGCGCGCTGGAACGCGGCTACGCAGTCGTGGTGCAGGACGTGCGCGGCCGCTACGCCTCCGAGGGCGAGTTTCGTCCCTACCAACAGGAAGGCCAGGACGGCTTCGACACCATCGAGTGGGCCGCGGCCCAGGCCTGGTCAACTGGCGCGGTCGGCAGCTTTGGCCTGTCCTATCCCGGGGCGGTGCAGTGGATGGCGGCGGTGGAGAATCCCCCTCATCTCAAGGCGATGGTTCCCGCCATGACCTTCTCGTCGCACGAGAACTTCATCTACGCGCGCGGGCCTTTCGACATGTCATGGGTCGAATGGGTGTGGAACGACATTGCCCCTGACCGCCGCGCCCGACGGCATCTGCCGGGGCCGTCGAATTTCGACGAGGCGGTTGCGGCGTGGAGCATCCAAGGCCCGCACATGGAGAGCGTGCTGCCGTTGCAGCGCATGGACGCTCTGCAAGAGGTAGCCCCTTTCTACTACGAGTGGCTGCGCCACCCGCTGGAGGACCCGTGGTGGGCTTGGGCCGATCTGCGCCCCCAGTACGGCAAAACCCAGGCGGCGGTCCTCAACCTCTCGGGTTGGTACGACGAGGGCAACGGACCGGAGGGTGCGACGGAGAATTTCAGCGGCCTGGTGGCCGCCCGTCATGGCCAGGCCAGCAAAGTGGGGCTGCTGCTAGGTCCGTGGGTCCATGGCGTGAAGGAGACGGCCAGCGTGGTGGCGGGTGAACGCCATTTCGCGGAGCATGCGAAGATCGACTACGACAGCGTGGTCCTCGATTGGATGGATCACTACCTACGCGGTATGGCCAACGGCGTGGGCAGCGGCAACCCGGTCCGCTACTACGTGATGGGCGCGGACACCTGGCGGGAAGCCCCCGACTGGCCGCCCGCCGCGGTCCGCACCAGCTTCTACCTGGGGCCGGCCGCGCCGGGAAAAGCTGGCACGTTGACATGGGAACCCTCAAAGGGTTCCCATACCCTCCCGCGATGGTTCGCCGCCGGCAACGAGGGCGCGCGCGAAGCGCGCGGGGTGGGCAGGGTGGCCGGCGGTCCCGAAGCCCCCGCAGGGGGAGCCGGCGGGCTCCCCACGCGAGCGCGTAGCTCTGCGGGCCGCGGGTCGAGCGCCTTTGTCTCCGATCCCGACCACCCGGTCACAAACCCGTACGACGATCTCGGTGCGCACGACTACCGCGAGCTGGCCCTGCGCAAGGACCTGCTCACCTTCAACAGTGAGCCTCTCGCCGCAGACACCGAGGTCACCGGCCCAATCGACGCGGAAGTCTTTGTCAGTTGCTCCTGCCGCGACCTTGACCTGTGGGTGCGGCTCTACGACGTGGCCCCCGACGGCGTGGCCTTCAACCTCATGAGCCCGGGGCCCGACGTGATGCGCGCCAGTTACCGTGACCGGAACCGAGGTCGCCAACTGCTCCGGCCGGGCCGGATCTACGAAATCGAGGTGCGCGGGCCAGTGACCAGCAACCTTTTCAAGCAGGGTCACCAGATCCGAGTGCAAGTCTCCGGTGCTTTCTTCCCCGACTTTTCCCGCAACCTGCAAAGCGGACAGAGCGAGGTTACGGCGGCCAGCTTTCGCAAAGCCACCGTCCGTATCCATCACGATCGGCTTCACCCCTCGCGTGTCGTGCTGCCCATCGTGGCAGGACCGTGAAACGCATCCGAAGCCCATTGGCCAGAAGGCCGGAACGCGGCGAGCAGGCGGCGAGCTAGCACGGGCGCCTCTGCGGTTTCGTGCTTGACGAAGACGTAGGCCTCGTTCCAGGGCTGGCCGGCGATGCGCTCAGCCCAGGCGTCGAGCGCCGCGGGCGTGTAGTCTTCGCGGCGCAGGCGCAGGTAGCCCCAGGATGCGGTGGCTTGCAGCGGCGTCTCCAGCTTCTCCGCCTCGGCAATGCACAAAGCGGCCCCGGCGGCGCGCAGGGTGGCGTAGACATCGTCAGAGAACCACGAGGCGTGGCGGAACTCGAAGGCTGGACGAATTCCTTGCCCGACTTGTGCCAGCACGGTCAGGAAGGCCTGCAGCCGCTCCAGATCCTTGTGCAGCCAGGGCGGCAGCTGAAACAGCACCGGGCCCAGCTTGCTCTCCAGGGTCGCGGCCCCTTTGGCAAAGCGCTCCACCGCACTCTGCGCGTCGTGCAGCCGCATCTCGTGGGTAATGCGTCTGCTGCACTTGAGCGCGAAAACAAAATCCGCTGGCGTGGCGGCGGACCAGCGTTCGAGCAGCGTGGGGCTGGGCATGCGGTAGAAGGTATTGTTGATCTCCACCGTCGGGAGTTGCTGGGCGTAGAAGGCCAGCATGTCGGCGGCGGGAAGTTTCGCCGGATAGAACGAGCCACGCCAGGGCGGGTAGCTGAAACCGCTTGTCCCGACCCACACCCGCATCGCCGTCCTCCGTGGCTAGCCCCGCGAGGCGCGCGCCTTGGGCCGCGCGCTGTGCGACTGAGCGGGCCGAGCGGCCTTGCGCTCAAGCTCGCGCGTGCCCGTCGCTGCCGGCTGGCCGCGTGCCGCCAGGCTGGCCTTGAGCGCCTCCATCAGATCGATGATCTGTGCGGGTTGCTCAGGTGCGGCCGATGCCGTGACCTCGTGGCCAGCCACCTTGCGCTCGATCTCGGCCTGCATCCGGTCGCGCACGTCGTTGCGATACGCCGCCGGGTCGAAGCTGTCGGAGGCGATCTGCTCCACCACTTGACTGGCCAGCTTCAGTTCGGCCTCACTCGCCTGGCCCTCGGGTATCGGCACCTCGGCCAAGGGGCGCACCTCGTCGGCGTACAGGAGTTGCTGCATAACCAGGCCGCTGGCGCCTGGGTGCGCGCCCGGAACCGGTCGCAACATCACCAGGTACAGCCGGTCGTGTGCGGCGTAGCGGGCGATGGCGGCGCGGCCGCTCTGGCGCATCACCTCGACCAGCAGCCGATAGGCCTTCTCGCCGCCCTTGTCGGGCGCCAGATAGTAGGGACGGTCGAAGTAGATGGGGTCGACCTTGTCCGCAGGCACGAACTGGGCAATGGCAATGGCCTGGGTTGCCTTCTCCTCCATGGCCTTGAGTTCTTCGTTGGTGAAGGTCACGTACTGGTCCTTGGCGAACTCGTAGCCCTTGACCATTTCTTCGCGCGGCACCACCTGGCCGTCCTTGGCACACAGATATTGCTGGTGCACGCGCGAGCCATCTTTGCTGTGGAGCAAGTGAAACGAAATGCCGGCCGACGGCTGCGTGGCCGCATACAGTTTCACCGGTATCGAAACCAACCCAAACGAGATTGTTGCACCCGCCATTGCCCGCGCCATGATCCAAGCCTAGCGCAGAAAATCGTCGCGGCGAGCCCCGCGCAATGTTTGCGCAAAAAGGCCCCTTTGCCTCTGCAGGATTATCGCGCCAAGCGTTCGCCCGGCCGGACCAATGAGCCCTTTGGCGGTGGTTCCGGCCCGAGCAGGCTGTTCGTGGTGCACAAACACGCCGCGCGGCGCTTGCACTACGATCTGCGCCTGGAAATGGAAGGCGTGCTGCGCTCGTGGGCCGTGCCCAAGGTGCCCAGCTTCGACCCGGCGGAAAAGCGCCTGGCCGTGCAGGTGGAAGACCACCCCATCGAGTATGGATCGTTTGAGGGCGTGATCCCGGCCGGCAACTACGGGGCCGGCCCCACCATCGTCTGGGATCGCGGCACCTGGACCCCGCTTGACGATGTCGAGCTAGGCATGGCCAAGGGCAAACTGCGCTTCACTTTCGCCGGATACAAGCTGCGCGGGGCTTGGTCTCTGGTGCGTTTGGCGAAAAGCCCGAAGGACTGGCTGCTGATCAAGGAACGCGATGCCTATGTTGTCCGCGGCGGCGAAACCAGCCTGGCCGAGGCTTCGGTGCTGTCCGGCCTGACCATTGATGAACTGCGCGACGGCTCGCCTCGCTGGGCCGAGGTGCGCGCGCAGGTCGACAAGCTGTCCCCTGCCCCGCTGCGGGCCGAGCAAGTGCAGTTGATGCTGGCGGAAACTCGGCCGCAGCCATTTTCCCAGCCAGGCTGGCTGTTCGAGATCAAGTACGACGGCTTTCGCGCCCTGGCTGCGCACGAGGCCGGGCGGGGTAAACTGCTCTACCGGCATGGCAGCGACGCCACCGCGCTCTACCCCGAATTGGCGGCGGCGCTGACCGCGCTGCCGGCGGATGTAGTGCTGGACAGCGAGATCGCAGTGTGTGACGAGCAGGGTCGGCCCAGCTTCGAGCGCCTGCAGCGACGGGCGCTGCTCAACCGGCAGCCCGACATCGAGCGCGCGTCCTTGAGCCTGCCCGCCAGCCTGTTCGTGTTCGATTTGCTCGGCTTCGAGGATCGCGATCTGCGCCCGCTGCCGCTGCATGCGCGCAAGGCGCTGCTCAGCCGCCTGTTGCCGGCGCTGGGACCGCTACACTACGTGGACCACATCGAGACACGCGGGCAAGAGATGTTCGACGAGATTGCGCGCCTGGGCCTGGAAGGCGTGATGGCCAAGCGGGCCGAGTCGCCCTATCGCGCTGGCCGTTCGCCCGACTGGCTGAAGATCCGGCGCGACCGCAGCGCGGATTTCGTGGTGGTGGGTTACACTGCGCCCCACGGCCTGCGCAGCGGGCTGGGCGCCCTGCACCTGGCGGCGCAAGAGTCGGGTGCGCTGGTGTACGCGGGACGGGTGGGCAGCGGCCTCGGCGAGAAGGATCTGGCCAGCCTGCCCCGGGAACTGCACGACGACGTGCAGCCGGATCCCCCGTGCAGCGGACCAGTGCCACGCGGTCGCGAGCACACCTGGGTGAAGCCGCGCCTGGTGTGCGAGGTGCGCTACAAGGAGATCACCACTGACGGGCTTCTGCGCCAGCCGACCTTCCTGCGCTGGCGCACTGACAAGCGACCTGATGAATGTGCCCGCCCGGTGGCGCAGGCCGAGCCGCCGCTGGCCAAGCCGGACGTTGAGAAGAGGATTGCTTTCACCAATCTGAAGAAGGTCTTCTGGCCCGCCGAAGGATTCACCAAGGGCGATCTGATTGACTACTACCACGCAATTGCGCCCTGGCTGCTCCCCTACTTGCGCGACCGACCCCTGGTGCTCACCCGCTATCCCGAGGGCATTGCCGGGCCGTCGTTTTTCCAGAAGGATGCGCCAACCTGGTCGCCCGAGTGGGTGCGCCGAGTGCGTATCTGGAGCGACGAGCGCAAGCGCGAGTTGGAGTATTTCCTGTGCGACGACGTGGAATCGGTCCTGTACCTGGCCAACCTGGGCACCATTCCACTACATGTGTGGGCGAGCCGGGTGGGCTCGCTGGAGCGGCCGGACTGGTGCATCCTGGACCTCGATCCCAAGGACGCGCCCTTTGCCCACGTGGTGCAACTGGCCCGCGCCATCCACCAACTGTGCCAGCACATCGACCTGCCCTGCTTCGCCAAGACCAGCGGCGGCAGTGGGCTGCATGTACTCATTCCGCTGGCCGGCCAGCTCACCCACGCCGAGTCGCGCACCCTGGCGCAACTGCTCGGCCAGGTCATGGTTCGCGACCATCCTGATCTGGCCACCCTGACCCGCGCCCTTGCCCAGCGGGCCGGCCGCGTGTACCTGGACTGCCTGCAAAACGGCCACGGCAAGACCATCGCCGGCCCTTTCAGCGCACGCGCAGTCCCCGGCGCTCGCGTGTCCATGCCCCTGCGCTGGTCCGAAGTGAATGCCCGCCTGGATCCCGCGGCTTTCACCATCAAGACCGCGCCCGCGCGAATGAAGAGGCTACGCGAAGACCCACTGGCGCCGGTCCTGCAACTGCGCCCGGACCTGCCGCGCGCGCTGGGATTGCTGGAGGGGGACGTGGGAAAATGACCGCCGTGAGCACCCGCCTTGCCTCGCCACAGAACAGGTGGGACAATCGGACCGTGATCGAGCGAATCCTGCGCACAGCAGCGGATTTTCGTGAGGTCGAGGAGTGCGACCGGCGCGATATCGCGCGCTTGAGTCTCGAAGAACGCATCTCCGCGGTGGAGAAACTGAGGAGGATCTGGTTCGGTGAAGATCCAGCTAAGTCCCGACTGGAACGAGTTCTTGTCGCTTCTGATCTCGAAGCGCGTTCGGTTCCTGCTCGTGGGCGGCCACGCCGTCGCGGCCCACGGCGAGCCCAGGCTGACCGAGGACCTCGACGATATCGTGGATCCAGCACAGGCAAACGCTGGTCGACTTCGAGAAGCCTTGCTGGCCTTCGGGTTCGGCGCC
>PMBS01000034.1 GCA_003153015.1 Myxococcales bacterium | reverse complement strand
TACGGCCGCTGCCGCGGCCGAAGAATGGCAGTCCCTCTGTCGCGACGCGACTCCCGCTTAAGACGTGCGAACAAAGATTTGGGTAAGGACGAGCCCCGTCGGGGAGAGGGTTTCGGAAACGGATCAGCGCTATCACCTTGAGAGTGGTGGTGCCTGAGACGTATCCCGCGTCCCGCACACGAACTCGCTCACGCTCACGCCCACGCGACCCGCGATCCGCGGGCCGGCCTCCCGCCTCCAGTCTCCAGCCTCCAGCCTACTTGTCTTTGACGTGGTCCTTGTGCTCGATCACCTCATCCACGATGCCGTACTCCTTGGCCTCGCTCGCGCCCATGAAGTAGTCGCGCTCGGTGTCGTGCTTGATGCGTTCCAGGGGCTGGCCGGTGTGCTTGACCAGCAGCTCGTTGAGGTTGTCGCGCGTGCGCAGGATCTCGCGCGCATGGATGTCCACGTCGGTGGCCTGCCCCGAAAAGCCGCCCAGGGGCTGGTGGATCAAGATGCGCGAGTGTGGCAGGGCATAGCGCTTGCCCTTGGCCCCGCCGGCCAGAAGGAACGCGCCCATCGACGCCGCCTGGCCCATGCAGAAGGTGGCCACGTCAGGCCGCACGTACTGCATGGTGTCGTAGATGGCCATGCCCGCGGTCACCATGCCCCCGGGTGAGTTGATGTAGAGCATGACGTCCTTGTCGGGGTCCTCGCTTTCGAGGAAGAGCAACTGGGCGATCACGATGTTGGCGACCAGGTCGTCGACCGAGTTACCCAGGAAGATGATGCGGTCCTTGAGCAGGCGCGAGAAAATGTCCCAGCCGCGCTCGCCGCGGTGGGTTTGCTCGATGACCGTCGGGATGATGAAGTTGCTGGTCACGGGTGGCATGGCCGAAATCGGGTTCCTGGGGTCCTGCATGGACATTACTTTCCGGGCGGCTCGCCGCCCTTTGCACGGGCCTCGGCGATTGCTTCCTCCGGGGAGAGGACCAGCCGCTGCCCGCCGCCTTGCTCCGGTGTGATGATCAAACTGTCCGGATTTTCGTCGACAATCTTAGCCTGGGCAAGAAGCATATCAAGCGCCTTCTCCTCCAGTAGCTGCGCGCGAACGCCCTCGATGCGGCCCGACCGCTCCAGCTCGGTCCGCAGTTTGTTGACGTTCTCGCCGCGCGCATTGGCCAGCTCGACCAAACGCTTCTGCACGTCGCCCGCGTCGACCTGCAGCCCCTCGCGCTCGGCGATGGCCCGCAGGAGTACGCTGGCGCGCGCCGATTCCTCCGCCTCGGCGTGCACCTCTTTCTTCATGGCCTCCTGATCGAAGACTCCCCCTTCATCCACGTCGATGCCCGCCAGCATGAGCTGGGCCTTGACCCGCATGATGATGTTGTCGCCATGCCGATCAACCAGCGAGGGCGCGATGGGAAAATCGTTGCGCTTCACGACCTCCTTGACCAGCACAGATGCCATATCGCGCCGGATGCGCTGCTTGTCCGCCTCGACCAGCTTGTCGCGTACCTTGGCCTTCAGCTCGTCGAGCGTGTCGGCCTCGCCCGTGTCCTTGGCCAGCTCGTCGTCGAGGGCCGGCACCTTGCGGCCGCGTACCTCCTTGATGGTCACACGCAGGCTGATCTCCTTGCCCGCCAGGCTCTTGATGGCGATGTCATCACCCAACCGGTAGCGAAGCTCCAGGCCCTGGGCGTTGACAGGGACGCCGCGCAGGCGTGGCGCCAGACCAGGCAAGCCGCCGGCGTTCTCGTCGGTCAGATCCACGGTGACGGTCTTGCTCTTGATCTTGTGCTCGCCCACCTTGCCATGGACCTCGACCCGTAGAAGATCGTCGGGGGCGGTCGTGTCGCGACCCTCGACCGGCAGAAACGCCGTGTGCTGGCGCTGGTAGCCTTGCAGCGCCTGCGCCACGTCCTCGTCGCTGACCTTGGGTGGCCGGCGCGACACGCGAATCCCGGTGTAGTCTTTGGGCGTCACCTGCGCGCGTACCTCGATGCGGGTCGAAAAGCGCAGAGGCTCGCCCTGCTTCAACTCCAACTTGTCGACCACGGGCGGGGCCACCGGCTGGATTTGCTTCTCGTCGATGGCTTGCCGGATGGACAGCTCGACCAGCTCATTGGCCACGTCACCCTCGACCTGGTTGCGGTACAGGCGTTCGATCACCTGGCGCGGAACCTTGCCAGGACGAAAGCCCTTGAGGTGCACCTCGCGCCGCAGCTTCTCGTAGGCGGTGTGCAGGCGGGGCGCCACGTCCGCCCAAGGGACCTCAAAGTCAACGCGTTTTTCAACCGGGGAGATATCTTCGATGGTTATTTGCATCGCGAGCGCCCAAGGATGGGGAGAGAGGAACGGCGCAGTCAACCCAAAAGCAGTTCACGCCGCTATAAGTCAACAAGCTTCGACTTGTCGCTTGCTTTGGGCAGGCTATCTTTGCCACCATACAAGCCCTTCCGATGGCCGCAGGAAAGTTCACCCTTGCCGACAGGCTGGGCGCCAAGTCGGTGCCCTGTCGCGTTCCCGGTTGCAGCCGGACGTGGATACAGCTTTCGAACAAGGCCTTTGGCCTGGCCGGGCAGGCGCCCGCGGCGGGCGATCCCACCGAGGGCATGTGCGAGCCGTGCCGAGAGAAGTTCCGCACCCTGCAAGATGCCTTGCGCCCCTGCGACCGCAAGGGGTGCACGGGCAAGTGGACCTGGCCGGTGATGGCCCAGCTCGAGGCGTTTGCCAGGCAACGGCCTGCGCCCAAGCACTTGTGCGACGATTGCCAGAAACTGCTCGACAGCCTGCAGGACAAGGAAATTCCCTGCGCCGTACCCGGCTGCACCCGCGCCGCCATTCTGACCCGAGAACAACAGCTCGTTTCTCAGGGTGAACCGCCGGCCGAGCCGGCAGCGCCGACCACCACGAATGGTGTGACCATCGCGGGGTTCATGTGCGAGCCGTGTACCCAGGTGGCGCGCAAGCTGAAGGACCGGGCGGTCAACTGCGGGGTCTTCGCGTGCTCGCGCAAGTGGACCTGGAAAGCGGACGAGCAGATCCAGGCCTTCGCCGCGGGCAAACCCAATGAGCCACCCCGGCGCATGTGCGCCGAGTGCCGCGCCGAGTTCGGCAAGCTGTTTGACCGCGAGATCCGTTGCCGCACCTCCGGCTGCAAGTCCACCTGGACCTGGACGCGCAGCGATCAGCTCGATGCCTGCGTGGCCGACAAGCCGGTGCCCAAGGCGCCGTCGCGCATGTGCCAGCGTTGCTTCGATCTGTGGAGCAGCCTCAAGGACGTGGAGCGCCCCTGCCGCCGCGCCGGCTGCAAAGGCACCTGGAGCGACAAGCGGGGCGCGCAGTTGGCCCGCCAGGTGCGCGGCAAGAGCGTGGATCCCTACCCGCGCTACTGCGGCGAGTGTGAGAAGGAGTTGGGGGATCTCGATGATCGGGAGATCCCCTGTCGCACCGATGGCTGCCCGGGCACCTGGACCTGGAGCAAGGAACAGCAGCTCGCTGCGGGTGTGCGGCCAAAGCTCAAGGAGTCCCCGCCGACTGAGGCCGCGGCCGCCGCGACCGCAGTTGCCCCGGCCGGCAGTAGCGAGAGCGCGTCCCCGACCGATGCGGCCGTGGCAGTGGTTCCCGAAGCCGCAGCGAGCGAGGGCGCGCCTGCGACGGAAAGCACCCAGGCGCCGGCGAGCGAGGCACCCGCGGTGCAGGCTGTCCCGCCGGGTGCGGGCAAGAAGAACCGCCGTCGGCGAGAGCCGCAGCCGCCCGCCCGGCGCTGTTCCGCCTGCGCCGAGTTCCTATCCGGCCGCAAGACCCAGGAGATCCCCTGCATTCAGTGCGGCACTCCCATCTACTGGCCGCCCGAAAGCCAGTTGCAAACCCACCTCGGCAACTGGGCTGCACCCGCGCTATGCGGGGCGTGCAAGCTCGCCCAGGTCACTGCCGCGCGCGAAGCCGCGCGCCAGGCTTTGCGCCACCCGCAGATGCCCCCGCCGCCCGAGAGCGAAACAACCCCGCCCGCGACACCCGAAGGTGGCGGCGGCGGCGGGTAGGCTAGCTTTTTTCACCACAGAGGACACAGAGGTCACAGAGCCGGAACGGAAAGGGATGGGTTGGGCTGCGCGATCCGAACCCCTTCTCCTATCCGACCTCTGTGTTCTCTGTGCTCTCTGTGGTGGAAAAGCTAACTTCTAGATTCGCCTGCAAGACGGCGGGCCAGCGGCAGATCGGCGGGCGTGAACGCCAGGCTGGCAAGCTCGGCCCGCGCGACCCAGGCCACCGCAGCCACCTGTCGCGCGACAGGCACTCCCGCGCGAATCGCGGCTCGATACACGGGCATTATGAGATCGAAGGTCTCGTAGGCGAAGAACACCACTTCCGCGACCGCGCCCACTTCAATCAAACACGCCAGCTCCTCCTCGATTTCGCGCGCCAGGGCCTGGCTGGGCGACTCGCCTGGCTCGACCTTGCCGCCCGGGAATTCCCAGGCCAGCGGCTGGGTTTGGTCAGCCCGCCGCTGCGCCACCAGCACCCTTCCCTCTTGCTCTATGAGGGCGGCCACCACGAGCAACTGTCTTCTTGCCATCTCGTCACCCCGTGAAGTGAGCCACTACGATTCGCCGTCCGGCTCGCGCGCGGCGATCTCGCGGCGCCGCAAACCGAGCACGTAGAGCACGCCCAGCGCGGCCAGACACAGGGCGCCCAGCACGACGTAGCGGTGGACCATGTCGCCGACCGTCCAGCCGTACTCGCCCACCAGCCGGCTGGGATCACTCGGGCCCGAGCCTTCATTCTCGCCAAAGGGAATGCTGTCGAAGTTCTTGCGCGCATTCCACCAAGTGGCGTAGGCGTCGCAAAAGGCGGCAGCGCCAATGACCAGGAAACCCCAGCGCAGCCAACCCCGGGCGAGCACATGGCCGCGGCGCACGTAGAGCGTGCTCATCAGCAGCGCGCCCAGCACCATGCAACCGGCGTCGCCACCGAAGATCATCCATTCGTGGGCACGGCGGAGGCTGAGCGCCAGCGTCCCGAATCCCTGCAGCAGGAGCACCACTGCACACTGCACTGCGACCACGCGATGCTTGCTGCGCCAGGCTCGCTGCGCACAGAAGGCGAGAAGCGCGGCCAGGCACAAGCCGAAGATCCAGCTCCGCTCCTGCGCCACCGGCGTGAACCACGGACCAGGAAAGGCGGGCAGGCTGCACAGCCAGGCCGTGACCGCGTGGCCACTTTCGTGGATCCACATGCTGAGGAAGATGCGCATGAGCGCGTGGGGCATACCTGTGTGTGCCACGCCCCAGGCGATGGCAAAGGCCAAGGGAAGCGCCAGCACTCGCAGGCGCAGCTCCATAGCCGTCTCTTCTGTGGGCAGGTTCCACTTGGCGGTTCCCGGCGCGGGGCGCGGCGGAACCCACTGGCCAGGCGCTGGCTCGCGGGTCGCGGATCGCTTGGGCGGCAGGCGGGCCATGGTCCATCATTGTAACATCGCCGTTCACGGCGCAGTGGTCGGGAGGCAAACTCAGCCTGCCCGCCAGGCCAAGACCAAGGAAAAGAGAATGCACATCAAGACGCAGCTTCAAGGTTTGTTCCCAGGCCGGGTCGCGCTGGTACTGGCGTTGACCGTGACCATTGGGTGCGGGAGCAACTCTTCAGGCGGCACGCCAGATGCCGCCACGGTGTTGAGCCCGGCCGACAGCGCGGCTGGCGGCGCCGGGGGCTCGCCGGCAGACGCGGCCTCGGCCGTGACCTGCCCAGGCGCGCCCGACTTCACCGTGGCCAGCGAGTGCAACTCGGTGGTGAACAGTGCTCCGTCTGTGGATTTTTCTCCGGGCACGGGTTCCCCGCCCAGCTTCAGCGGCGGCACAGTGGTCGACGGATTGTACGTGGCGAGCAAGGCCGAGGCCTGGGGCACCACCACCGGTACCGGCCGGCGCCTCACCTTGGTGGTTGCGGGCAACGGCAGCAAGATCTTCTGGGCCGGCGACGTGTTAAGCGGGACGACCACCTCGTCGTTCCGTGCCAACACCACCGTGTCGGTTTCCGGCAATCAATTGCTACAGACCACGACCTGCAGCACCGGCACGGTGACCATTCCATCCGCATTGAGCTACACGGCGACGCCTACCGAGATGGTCTTTGCGACCACGTCCGGAAGCATCGTGACCGCCACCACCTACACGCGTCAGGGCTGTCCCTAGCGCACGAGGGGCCTTCACTTCATCTCGTTCGCCCGGTCTACGCTCTGAAGCTCTCTCTGCCGTGCCCGCGGGGCGACCGCAGATCGCCCCTACGGGAACGCGCATTCATCCGTCTACGCGCCGAAGATCTCTTTACCGTGCCCGGCGGAGCCGAGCACGTTGCGATTCTTCTCAGCGATGAGCGCCTTCAGCTCGTCACGCGCCGGTCCCAGGTACTTGCGCGGATCGAACTCCTTGGGGTTCTCCCACAGCGCCTTGCGAATCATCGCCGTCATGGCCAAGCGGCCGTCCGAGTCGATGTTGATCTTGCACACCGCAGAGCCGGCAGCGCGACGGAGTTGTTCCTCGGGGATGCCGACCGCATCGTCCAGCTTGCCGCCGAACTTGTTNNCCGTGCAGCACGATGGGGAAGCCGGGAATACGCTTCTCGACCTCTTCCAGGATGTCGAAGCGCAGGGGAGGCGGCTCGAGCACGCCCTTGGCGTTGCGCGTGCACTGGGAGGGCTTGAACTTGTACGCGCCATGCGAGGTGCCGATGGAGATGGCCAGCGAGTCTACCCCAGTGGCCTTAACGAACTTCTCGACGTCGTCGGGCTGAGTGTAGATGGACTTGGCCGCCACCACGTCGTCCTCGATGCCGGCCAGCACGCCCAACTCGCCCTCGACCGTGACGTCGTTCTGGTGGGCGTATTCCACCACCTTGCGGGTTTCCTCGATGTTCTTCTCGAACGGGTGGTGTGAAGCGTCGATCATAACCGACGAGAAACCGGTGTCGACGCACGACCTGCACAGTTCGACGGTGTCGCCGTGGTCCAGGTGCAGGGAGAAATTCAGCTTGCTGCCCATGCTGCGGATCATGGCCAGCGCGCCCTGGGCTAGAAAGCGCAGGAGCACCTGATTGGCGTACTTGCGGGCGCCCGAGCTGACCTGAAGGATGAAGGGCGAATCCGACTCCACGCAGCCCAGCACGATGGCCTGAAGCTGCTCCATGTTGTTGAAGTTGTAGGCCGGGATGGCGAACTTGCCTGCCATCGCGGCTTTGAACATCGCTCGGGTATTGACGATGCCCAGTTCCTTGTACGAAACGCGTGACTCTGCCATTGGGTTCTCCTTGTACTATTCGCCTCTGATCTTGTGCACGGTCGGTGCGGCGATACGCCCCATGTCCGGCAACTCGCCCACCAGCGGCCGCGCATAGGCCTTGAACGCCTCGGTGACGTCATTGCCTGCCGGGTTGATGTATTCATCGGCCATGTGCTTGGTCTTGGCCGCCACGTCGGTCAGCTTCAATAGATCATACTCAACCGCGTAGTCGCCCACGCGGCGGATGGCCACCGAGCCATCAACGTTGTGCCATGCCGCGAACTGCACGGCCTTCTCGCCCACCTCGCGCGCCTCGCTGGCGTCAGTGACGCTGACACAACCGAGGAATGAACGCTGCAGGTATCCCAGGGTGTCGGCGCGCACGCGCTTGATCTTGGTTTTGGCCTTGATGAGATCCGCCAAGAGGTCACCCAGCGCGCCGGTTCCCGAGAGCTGCACGTTGCCGTGCGCATCCTTTTCTACTGACGGCTTGAGCGTGGTCATGACCGGCTGGCCATCGGCGCCCGAGACGCCCTCGGACACCGCAATGATGCAACGGCCGTGCTTGGCATAGACCGACTCCACGTCTTTGATGAACCGCTCCGGATCGAAAGGGCGCTCGGGCAAATAGATGAGGTGCGGACCATCGTCGGGGAACTTGCGCGCCAAAACCGAGGCTGCGGTGAGGAAGCCCGCGTGCCGCCCCATGACTACAGCGATGTACACTCCCGGCAGAGCGCGGTTGTCATGGTTCGCGCCAGCGAACGCCTGTGCCACGAACTTGCCCGCAGAACCAAAGCCCGGGCAGTGGTCCGTGCCCACCAGGTCGTTGTCGATGGTCTTGGGCACGTGGACGGTGCGCAGCTCGTAGCCAGCGGTATTGGCCTGCTCGTTCACGATGCGGCAGGTGTCCGATGAGTCGTTGCCACCGATGTAAAAGAAGTAGCGGATCTCGTGCGCCAGCATGACCTTGAACATCTTGCGGCAGTATTCCTCGTCGGGCTTGTCGCGGGTCGAGCCGAGCGCCGAGGCGGGTGTGCGCGCCACCTCTTCCAAGTTGTGCGTGGTGGCCTGGGTGAGGTCGATAAAGTCCTCGTTCAAGATCCCGCGCACGCCATGGCGAGCGCCGTAGACCTTGCTGATCTCGGGAAACTTGCGCGCCTCAAGAACCACACCGACAAGGCTTTGGTTGATAACGGCGGTGGGGCCGCCTCCCTGGGCGACCAGGGCTTTTCCGGACAGTTTCGCCATTTGGGGTACTCCAGCTTGGGGACTTGTGACGGGAACCTATGCGACGGCGAATCGTATGGAGATACCGGGCACTGTGCAAGTGCCGACGCATAGATGGAGGCGGAAGGCCGGCTCCCTACGCCGCGCGACGTCGTTCGGCCAGCAACCTCTTGACGACCTCGGCAAATCCCGCCGCTGCTTCTCCTTCGGTGATGTAGGCAGGGCGATCCGCCCCCAGTTCGGCCAGAAAACCCAAGACGTTGTGCACGCCCACGCTGGTGCGGGGGAAACGCGCGAAGAGCGGCCGATCATTGCTGCTGTCACCCACAAAAAGAATGCTTGCCTCCAGCTCGGCGACCGCGGCTGGCAGTATGGGAGCGAGCCCGGCCAGCAGCCCGTCCGCCTTGTCCCAGCCCGAGGGACGTACGTGGATGTGGATCGAGCTTGCGATTACCTCGAAGCCTTTGTCGACAAGCTGCTGGCAGCCGCGCAAAGCATCTGCGTCGAAGCCGGCGGGCCGCAAAAAGGCGCGCTCGAACAAGCGAAAGACGTCGTCATCAGTGCGGGTGAGGGCAAAGGCGCGCGCGACACGTTCGGCGTTTTCGGCCAAAGCGCGGGCGAAAGTCGCGTCGCGCGGCGGTCCCAAGTCGCGCCGCCGGCCCGCGCCGTCGAAGGATACCAACCCATTCTCACCGACGACCAGGCGCACGCCAGGAAGGTATCCGGCCAAGGCCTGGGCCCAGCCCGCAGACCGCCCGGTGACCAGAACCACCACCAGCCCGACCGCCTCCAACTCCTCGAACAGCTCCAGGGTGCGCGCGGGCAGCTTGCCGCCCGCGGTGATGGTGTCATCAATGTCTGCAACCAGCACACGCAATCCAGCGAGCGCAGACCCCGGCATGGCCGCAAAGGGCTGCAACTTGGGAGATTCCTTGTCTGACGGCATGGCCCGACGGGCAGCACTAGCCGACAGCCCGCCCCGGTGCAAGCCCGAACGACCCTACAGCTCGAAGCCGTAGGCCTTCTTGTCGTCCTTCTTGCCCTTCTTCTTGCCACTGCTGTCGGCAGACTGCTTCTTGGCTTTCTTCTTCCTGGCGCGACAGCTGGCGCTGGCAGACGAGGCGGCAGGACGGAAAGAATCAGCTGGGGCAGCGCTGGCGAGCGCGGGCACACCCACAAGTGCGAAAACGACGGCGAGGGAAACTGCGATAACTCTCATGATTGGTTCTGGCAGTCTAGCGGATCTTCTGTGCTTTTCTCCAAATAGTATTTTCCAGGCAAGCGGCACTAGCGCGCAGGCGTGGCCCCCATCTGACCCATGAAGGCGCTGACCACCCGGGCAATGTTCTGCAGGCTGCCGAAAGGCACCTGAATCTCCATGGCGGCAACCGAGCCGCCGTGCCCATCCAGCACCACCGGCGCACGCAGGTCCGACAGGCCGGGCACAGCAGCCATCATGCCGCCAAAAGTCGAGCCCCCGGACTCCTTGCTATTCGCAAGTACCTTCCCCAGAACAGACACCACGTCGAGCAAGCCCATGAAGTCGGCACCCGCCGTGTCGACCAAGGACCGCGCCAGAATGGGCGCTGCGACCTTCATGGACTCGTGCGGCTTGCCGTAGCGGTCGAGGATCTCGCGCGGCTTGGGACCAACGGCCAGGACCACATGGCGGTCCTTGACCGTCAGCGCGGTGTGCATAGCACCGCCTCCCATGATCGTCTTCATGAGCGCCGTGGCCTGCGGATCGTTTCTTTCAATCGCCTTTTCGATCTCCACCACCTTGCCCTTGTGCTTCACCTTGAGTGGCGTTGGCCTACGACCATCGATCTCGGCCTCCCAGGCGTTGGATGACTCGAGAAACGCCAAGTAGCCAGCCAGGGCGTGCGAGGCATCGACTCCAGGACGCACGCTCAGGCTGCACATGAGACGGATGGGCACAGCCCCGACGTCCGCAGCGCAAGAGCCACCCTCCATCGATTCGACAACCAGCGCCCGAAGGTCCCGTCCGGCCGCGCTGCCCGCAGGGCCCGAGGCTTCCACAACCTGGATCCAGTCCGCCAGCCAAGGCGCCATGTCGCCCCACCCGATGACCGCGCTGGCGTCACTGTGGACCGGAAGGGCCGGATCGAAGGCATAGGGTGAAACATGAGCGGTCTTGGCGGCCAGCCCTGAGCCTGCAGTGGGCTGGGCCTCGACCCGCAGAGCCACGCCGCGCCGATCCCCTATTTCGAAACTGATGCGAGCCACGGCAATCTCGCTCAGGGGACGAACCAAGGCTTTGAGGAGTGCCCCGGTCATATTCTTCGATGCGGGCGTCAATCGCTTGCCTGCACCCGAGGCGTCCTTGTCCATCTCGGCCACGGCCTCACTGAGGACGCTGGACACGAATACGTCCAGCGGCTGGCCGGTACCTCTGGCCAAGACCGAAGGGGACAGGGTGACAAGAGCCTGCCCTGACATGGGCGTTCCCTGCGTAGTTATGGCCAGGGCACCAGCCGCCAGCAGGGTTTCGTGGGAGCTGGAAAGCAGCAACTGGCGATCCTTGACCGCACCCCAGACCACATCGCCGGAAGGCAGGCGTCGCTCAATGGTGCCCTCCCTCTGGGCGCCGCCGGTCCCCGTCTTCTGCAGGGCATCCAACGCGGATGCGCGGTCCTTGAACGCAGCGGCGGCGCACCAGCCAGCCGGCGCATCACTTCCCCGTACCAGCCAGATCGCAGCCACCGGACGCGTGGCATCCAAGCGATCAAGCGTCTCGCGCGCCACGGTCACCCCACCTGGACCTGGCCCGCTGGTCAGAGTGGGAAGCAATGACTGCCCAAGTGGCATGGGCAACGCCAGGCTCTTGGAGAGCGCATCCAGGTCCGCCACCAACTTCATAGGCGAGGCCACCACGACGCTCATGCCCCAGGCCCCGGCCGCGGCGGAGGCTGGCTTGAGCGCCGGTTCGACCGCCGCGCCCATCGCATTCGTCTGCGGCGTCGCCGTGGCTGGCGTGGCTGCGGGGGCCGCTGGTGCAGCCGTCGTGCAGCCGGCCAGCGCGAAGCAGATTCCGAACAAACATACCGTTTTGACGTTGGGCATGATGATGGGGCGAGACTACGCCGATTTGACCTCGGCATCTACCCCCACGACCCCGACCTCCTGCAGTCACCACAAGACTGCAGGCGACCATGTGGCATTGCCCTATCGACGCCGGCGTAGTCGCCGCATCAGGAAGGCGGCGCCGAGCAAGGCAAAGGGCAGCCCGGGCGTACCTACCGCGGTCTGTCCCAGCCATATCAGACTACAGTCACAACCCGAGTGGCCCAGTCGCGCCGTACTGCCCACGTAGTCGGCCGCCTTCGACGACACCCGCATGCAGGTAGCGCCAGACAGGGCCCTGCGACGGGGGAGGCCTGATCAGTTTCCAGGTGGCGACTTCGGTGGCGGGCACAATACCCAGAGCCGCGTGGGACGACTCAAAGCGAGGGCCGTCTCCGAGATGGTCTTCGGTGCAGGTAGCGAGCAGGAGCAGAGCAGCTACGGCGCTTCTTCGCAATTTCATGACGGTTCTCGAGGGAGCCGGGGAGGCAAATGGCATCGCGCCACACCAGTCTCTTTCAGAGAAAGGTGAGCTAGAAAATGGAAGTGCCGATTGCGTAGATTTGAAAGCGCGTCTAGCATAGGACTCAACTCGCTTCCAGGGAGCTAACGAATGCGAATTCAAACTACCGCTTCCGGATCACTCGCCGCACTTCTTCTTGCGACGGCCTCGGCGTTTGCTCAACCCGGCGCCCCAGCCGCAGCACCTTCTCCGGCATCCTATCCTGCGCCGAGCGCGCCTCCGCCCGCACCCACGTTCGCACCAGCCCCAGCGCCTACGCCCGCACCGACGTTCGCACCAGCCCCAGCGCCCACGCCCGCACCGGCGCCAGCGCCTTCCCCGGTTCCCGGTCTTGACCCATTTGCTCCCCAGCCCGAGGTCCCCGCCGCGGCAGCGTCTGCGTCCGAGACCGAGGAGATACCCCATGGATTCATTCCTCAGCTCAGTCTCGGCGGTCCGGTTGGCCTTCTGCACATGAGCTCTGCCGAAGTCGGCCCGGTCGGCCAACTTCGCCTGGGTTTGCATGGCGAGTTCTTCACTGCCAGCGACGTGTTGGTCAAGCGCGTTTCTCCGTCCGGAGGCGATCACGACACCCGCGTGCAGGCGGCGTTGAGCTTTGGGGTTACGCCTTTTCACCATGTCGAGCTGTTCGGCGCGATTCTGGGTTCGGCGAATCGCAACCAGCGTCTCTGTTCCACGGACTCGAGTGGCAACGAGCACTGTGTAGACGAGGCCAACCGCACCGACCCCGAATTCATCAAGTCCTACGGCGATCTGATCCTAGGGATCAAAGGTGCCTATCCGATCGCGCCGGGGTTTTCCGCTGGTGGCGAGCTGGGGGTGCGCCTGATGGCCTCCACCACCGGTATCTACGACATCTCGCCCGACTCCACTTCACTCTGGGTGAACGCACTGGCCACCTACGATCTGAAGCCAGTGACCCAGAACATTCCCCTGCGATTCCACCTCAACATTGGCTACTACGTGGACAATTCATCGAACCTGCAGGACTACGATGCTGCGCAGACTTCCGCGGTGTCCCGCTACGTTTCGAGGTTTGCCTACGGCATCTCCGAAAGCCGCTTCCGGCTAGCGCTGGGCGCGGATGCGCCATTCGATGACTTGACCGCGGGTTTTTCGCTGCGGCCCATAGTTGAATATCATTTCGAGTATCTCACCGGCTCCAAAGACAAGGTGATCTACAACCAGGAGCACCTCACTTGCGGCAAGACGGGTGCGGACGCCTGCGCGGATAACCAAGACCAGCACTGGGTGACATTCGGCGTACAAGCACAGGTTGTGCATGGCCTGACCCTTACTGTCGGTTTGGATCTCGCGCTGCGCTCGGCCGGCTATGCCTATGCTCCTTCTTTGCCACCATGGAATCTGCTTTTCGGCCTGGGGTATCCGTTCGATCTGGTTACCCGGGTGGTGACGGTGCGTATGCCGGCGGAAAAGGTCGAGCCCCTCCTACGCGAAGGTCTGATAGCGGGACGGGTTACCTCCGCAACCGGAACTCCCATTGAGGGCGCTGTCGTCGGGGTCACCGGTCGCCTGTATTCTCGTGTCCTGACCGATGCCGACGGGACCTTCCAGAGCGTGCCGCTCCCGCCTGGGCCAGTCGAACTCGTTATCGTGGCGAATGGCTTCGAGACGCTCTCGGCAAAGCTAGACGTCATCGCGGGACAAATCGCCAATGTTGCTTTCACCCTCACCCCGCGAGCGCCGCCGGCGCGCGCGGTTGGACGCATAACCGAGGAGTCCGGCAAAGGCGTGGCAGCGGCGGTACTCAAACTCGCTGGCCCGCAGATCGCCGAGGGGAAGTCGGATGAAATGGGCAACTTCGCGGTGCCCGTCCCCCCTGGCCAATATGTCTTGCGCGTCGATGCAGACCAGTACTTGTCGAAAGTCGTTCCGCTCTCCGTGGCGGAAGGCCGGGAGAGTCCCGTGAGCGTCATACTGCGCTCTCGTCCAGCAGTGGCGAGCGTGATCTTCCAGAACGGGAAGGTCAAATTGCGCCAGGCCATCGCCTTCAAGTCGGTCGGCAAGAAGCCAACGTCTGAGTTGATTCCGGGGGCCTTGCGCCTGCTCGATGAAGTCGTGGACGTCTTGGTCAACCACCCGGAGATTCGCCAGCTGCGCGTCGAGGCACACTGGGACCGCGGGTTGCCGCCGGCCAAGGTGCAGGAATTGACCGATGCTCAGGCGAAGGCGGTTGCCCAGTACCTGACAGACCAAGGCGTCGGCCAGGAGAGAGTCGTGCCGCAGGGGATGGGCGCGACCAAGCCCGTGGTTCCCAACATTGGCAAAGCCGCCAAGCTGAAGAATCGCCGGGTTGAGTTTGTCGTGGTGAACTAGGGTCTGAGCCATGCTGCCAGGGTACGGCAGCGCTGTGACAGGGTCTGTCACAGGTCAACGCAGATTTGCTGTCCGATGGCTCGCGGTTGTCCTCGCGGCGGGTCTGCGCTAACCTGAGAGTCGTCATGCAAGCGGTCCAGCGTGTTTCTACCCACATTGATGAAACGGCCAGCAGGCCCGTGGTTGCGGGGACCGACATCAAGGTCAGCCAAGTCGCGTCCGAGTACGAGCACCTCGGCATGACCCCCGACCAGATTGTAGAGGCGCATCCCCACCTGAATCTCGCTGACGTCCATGCCGCGCTCGTCTACTACTACGACCATCGCGACGTAGTCTCGCGTGAATGGCACGAGGCAGAGACGCTCATGGCGACGCTGCAAGCCCGGTATCCCAGCCGCGCCACTGGCCTCGCTCGCGTGCGCTCATAGGATTCGTGATTGGCCCTCCTCCTCTATGCGGACGAGTGCGTCGACGCCCGTATTGTGGCCGGCCTGCGACGGCGAGGGTTCGATGTCATGACCGCCGCTGACGCAGCATTGTTGGGTGCGCCGGATGAGCGACACATGGCCCAGGCCATTGCGATGTCGCGTTCGATCCTGACGGGCGACCAGGATTTCTTGCGTCTTGCAGACAAATACGTGAGCACCGGTGTTCAGTTTCCCGGGCTGATCTTCATCCTCCCATCGGCTCAGGTCGGTGACACCGTGCGAGCCGTGGCGCTACTCGCAGAAGTCCTCCACCCGCGAGAAATCGCGAGCTGGATCGAGTGGGTGCCCTGAGCCTCACCCTGCCGCGATGAGAGCCCCCACCGCCCAATCGTAGTCCGGCCTGGTGCCGTCCCACAGGGGCAGGTTGCTATCCGCCCCAAGGTCAAGCCCGCGGTCGGTGGCCCATTCGTGCAGCGACTCGAGCACGTCCCTGACCATCTGGCGTGGCGGCTCGGCCGCCAGAGCGTGGCCATCCGGCGCGGTGAATGCCAATTCGCCGTCTTCGCCACGGGCGACGGCCCAGCCGCCCTCATGGACCAAATGGTGATGGAAGGTACACAGCAACGCCAGGTTGGTCACGCTGGTTTCGCCCCCGTGCAGCCAATGCCGGATGTGGTGGCCGTGCAAGAAGCGCGTGTGGGTGCAGCCCGGGAAGCGACAACCACGGTCGCGCAAAGTCAGCGCGCGCCGTATCGCGGGCGGAATGGAACGCGCGCGGCGGCCGATGTTCAGATCGGCGCCGTCACCAGCCACGGCAACGACGCCGCAGTCGCAAGCGATCCGCCTGAACGTTTCCGCGGAAACGCGTGTCCCATCATCCAGCGTGGCAGCGGCAACGCCGTCGGGCGCCAGCGGATCCTGATCCACGTGAACCATGACCTGAAAGCGCTCGCCACCATTGCCGGTTGCGGGGTTGCCAGCGAGGAAATTCTCGGCCAAGGCCACCACGCCATCCGCGCGCGAGGGCCAGGTCGAGCCGGGCGCTGACGTTTCCGCGGAAACGTCCTGCTGTCGGCCGTCACGCTGAGGCGCTTCCGCGGAAACGTCCGTCTCGCCGTGTACCACCTCGCGCGCCCGATCGAGCGCGCGCAGGACCAGGTCCGCCTCGTCAGGCGCTAGCACGATTTGCAGCTTCACCATTCCGCCCGGCAGATCCCGTCGCCGGACGCTCCGCTCCTCAGGCGCCAGGGCTTCGTCAGGGGCCAGGGCGCGGCGGTACCCGCGGCAGAGCCGTTCAAGCTGCGCGCCCGTGGCAACCACAGCCACCTCCAGCAGCTTGGCCTCGGTTTCAGGGGTGGCCACGCGGGTGAGCGCCCGCGCCTTGGCGTACGACAGCTTGCCCACCCGCAAGGCCTCGTCGATTGCGGGCAGCTTGCCCAGTGCCCGCGCCACGCGCACCTTCTCGCGCGCAGTCGCTGGGTCCAGCCCGATCCGCCAGGCCAGCCAGTGTGCGCAAGAATCCGCCCCCTGTTCGTACCACCCGCCCGCCTCGTCGAATTGCCGGATGCAGGTCAGCAGCCTGTGCGTAGCCGCGTCCAGGTGCGCCGCCAGATCCGCTATCTCCCGACTCAAATCCTCGACGGTAGACATACCCGATAGCTAAACATACGTTCAGGCTGTCGTCAAGTGGAAAATGCGACATTTTTCGGATGCTTGTATATGGCAACATGTGCACCTATGATGGTTATAGGAGTTGACCACCATGAGCGAAAAGGTTTCGACGCTTGAAGTGCGGCAGCGGCTTGGCGACATGCTGAATCGGGTCGCCCTGCGACACGACGAGTTTGTAATCGAGCGAAAGGGGAAACCGCTCGCGGCGCTCGTTCCCGTGGAAAGACTCGAGCAGATGCGCCTCATCGCTCGGCGCGACGCCCTTGCGTTCTTGGATCAGCAGAAGGGCCTCCACCTGTCCAACGCCGAGGCAACTGAGCTGGCCCTTGCGGCACAGGGTTGGGCCCGCGCGGCTGGCAGGTCAAAGCGACCACGGAAGTAACTCGTGATTCGCGCTGTACTTGACGCGAACGTGTTTGTCAGCGCCGCGGTTCGGCCCGAGGGACCACCCGGCCAGCTCTTCAGCCTTCTCCTGCGTGGCGAGGCCTTCGCGCTGGTCATGTCGCCAGCCATCGCTGCAGAGATCGCGGACGCGCTCCGGTACCCCGCCGTGCGCCGGTGCATTCGCGGTCGTATCGATGCCAGCCAATGGCTCGACGGCATCCTGCTGCTGGCAGACCTTGTCGACGATGGCACATTGCCAACCCGCGCGTCGGTAGATCCCGATGATGACAAGTACCTCCACGCCGCAGTGGCCGGCCGGGCCGCGGTGATCGTGTCAGGAGATCAGCATCTCCTGGGATTGGGTGAGTACAATGGGATTCCTATCGTGAGGCCAAGGGCGTTTCTAAGCTTGCTGGGGAACGCGCGATAGGGAATCGCAGGGTGGCAAAGGTGTCTGCCTATGTGTATGATGATGCACATGAGAACCTCCGCCCATGAACTGCGAACCAACATCGTCCTCGATGCCGATCTAGTCGACGAGGCAACGCGGCTGACCGGCATTGGAACCCGTCGCGCCTTGGTACACGAGGCATTGCGCGCGCTGGTCGAAACCAAGCGGCGGCGGCCACTGGCCGAGTTGCGCGGCAAGGTCAAGCTGGCGCCCGGCTATGATTACAAGGCGGCGCGGGCCGGGACGCGATGATCTTCGTCGACACCTCGGTCCTGGTGGACTATCTGCGCGGAAAGTCCACTGCGGCGGTCGAGATGCTGGCCAACTTGGACGCCAACGCCGTCCCCTACGCCATCCCGTTTCTGTGCTGCCAAGAGATCCTGCAGGGTGCCCGCGACGAACGGGAATGGCGGCTGCTGCGCGGAAACCTATCCACCCAGCGGCTCGTGCTGCCCGCCGACCCGGCAGCGCTGCACTGGGAGGCAGCGCGCATCTTCTTCGACTGCCGCCGCCGCGGGCTCACCGTGCGCAGCAGCGTGGATTGTTTGGTGGCGGCGCAGGCCATGGAAGCCGTAGCGACTCTGCTTCACGACGACGAGGACTACGAGCGGATCAAAAAGGTGCGGCCGGGATTGAGGACGGAGAGGGGATAGGGAGGTCCGATCGACATGAAAAGGCCATCCCAGGCGCGTCACACCACACCGGTGGACCAGGATGAAAAGGCCTACCCTCCTCAAACAGCACAATGAGCTGGCCAAGCTGAGACCCGAACCGAAAGGACCAGCTTTCATGAATTGCTGGTTTCTGAGTCTGAACCAGCTTCTCGCGATACTCGAGGGTGTGTCTTCGAACGATTCGTCCCAGGAGTCCTTGTTCACCACACGGCACATTGTCATGGGTTCGTTGGACTTCTACTTCGAGCACGCACAGGCGTTGGCCCTGAAGGCGAACCAAGGCCCGTAGAGGGCCCACACCGCGGGCGGGGCGCCCCCCGTCAATCAGCCGCTGCCCGCCGCTCCACCGCCAGCAGGACCGCGCGCAGGTCTGCAATCTCCTCGAGCCGCGCGCCTACGATGATGTCCACGTCGCGGGCGCGGCGCTCGATGTGCAATAGATCTCCTTCGGGCCGAAGCAGACGCCAGGTATCCGGGCCGGCGCGCTCGATCCGTACCGCGGGAAAGCGTGGTTCCAAGGTGTCGAGATACGCTGCCAGGAATCTCTTGGCATCGTTCTCGCTGTCCCAACGGGTGGCCCACAGGACCAGGAACTTCCCATCTCGCTTCCATACCCAGAAGCGATCACCACCCCACCCTGCAGCCGCGACCTCGGCAGTGGGAAAGTCCCAGGTCTTGAAATAGGCGCGCATGCCCAACTCACCCAGCACATCGGTAGCCATGGGCGGCTCAGCCAACCCAAGCCGCGCGGCGGGCAAACTCACCAGGATGGGCGGATCGCGACGGTCGAAGAATTTCTCGTGCGCGTGCAGGATCTGCTCGGTCGAGGCCGGCGGGTGTCGGTACAGATCGCCGACTGCTCCCCAGCCACCCCTGCCCCACACCTCGGACACCAGGGCCGCACCTTTGAAGTACGGCTCGATGAGCGGCATGCTGACCAAAGGCGGCAGCCTGGTCATTTCATCAAGCTCGCCCCGCTCTTGCAGGCTCAACTCGGCGACGCTGCGACCCCGGCGCGCTGCTGCGAGCAGCTCAAGCGGATCGGCCGCCCCCAGCATGGCCACCGCCATGCGCACCCCCGCGACCCCAAGTGGACCAAGCTGCTTGCCCGCTCCCACGCCGCTGGCACTCCGCCAAGCCAACATCATCAAGGTGGCCTCGCCCTCGGTCACGAACTGGCGGGCGGTGCGCTCGTCTTCTGACAGGCCCAGCCGGTTGTTTTCGCCGCCGTCAAACCTCTCCAGATCGAAATGCTGGTCATCCAGCGCGTGGGTCAGCTCGTGCGCCACGATCATTTCATCCACGTCCTCGCCCCGCAACCCATCCACTACGCGGAACGCCTTGCTGCTCGGATCGTAGTAGGCCGCCACCTGGGTGGTGAGCGCCTCCTCCAGCGTGGTCGTCAGATCGAAGCCCTGCGGGACAAGTCCGAGGTCAGCGTAGGCGTGCGACAATCCCTGGTTCTTCGCCGGCGGCAGCTCGCGGCCCAGTTCCGCGTGCACCCAAGCACGGAAGTCTGCGCGGCTTTGCGTGGACGAGGGCACCGCATGCTTGAATGGCAGACCGCGCAGCGCGGACAGCTCGGTTTCGATACGCGAGAAGCGCGAAACCGGCGCGGACTCTGGAGAAACCGGGACGCTGCCAGGCATTGCAGGACGCACCTGGGCAGGCGCGTGACAGCCAAGACAGAGGAGCAGGAGAAGGCGGGCACGGGACATCGAGGAAGCCCATTTGCTCACGTTGCGCTGCTCGTCTCAAGCTGAAGGTCACGCGAGCGCAAGACCGGATATAATCGCTGCCGAGGAAAACTTGATCGGTCGCAGCATCGGCAACTACAAAATCGTCCGGGCAATCGGCGAAGGCGGCATGGGGACCGTGTACCTGGCCGAACACCCAATGATCGGCAAGCGAGTGGCGGTCAAGATGCTGCGCCCAGACCTGGGCACCGATCCCGGTCTGGTTTCGCGCTTCTTCCAGGAGGCCCGCGCGGTCAACGAGATCCGCCACCCCAACATCGTGGACATCTCGGACTTCGGCAAGACCGAGGACGGCATCGTCTACCTNNTACCTGGTGATGGAGCTGCTCGAAGGACGCAGCCTGCGCGACCGCCTCAATGCCGAGGGTGCGCTTCCCCTCGACGAGGTCGTCACCATCTGCCAGCAGGTGTGCGACGCGCTGGCCGCGGCCCATCGGGTCGGCATCGTCCATCGCGATCTCAAGCCCGACAACATCTTCCTGCTGGCCGATCCCGCCCAGCCGGGCGCCCTGCGCAGCAAGCTGTTCGACTTCGGCGTGGCCAAGCTGCTGGGCGAGCAGGACAAACACGTCGGCCACAAGACCGTCGCCGGCGCGGTGGTGGGCACGCCCTTCTACATGTCGCCGGAACAGGCGCTCTGTCAGGATGTGGGCGCTGCTAGCGACATCTATTCGATGGGCGTGGTGATGTTCGAAATGGTTACGGGCGGTGTCCCCTTCAATGCCGAGCAGCTTGTGCTCTTGCTCAACGCCATCTTGAAACAGCCGGCGCCGCCCGCCAGTCAGTTCCGACCCGAGGTTCCGCCCTTTCTCGACCGCCTGATCCTGCGCTGTCTGGAGAAGGATCCGGGCGCGCGTCCCCAGACCATGGAAGAAGTGGTCGCGCTACTGACCGCGGGTGCCGCCGAACTGTCAGGGCAATCCATCGCGTTCGGAGAAACCATGGCAGCCGGCCCGGGCCTGGCCAATTTCACGCCGCCCCGTCCTTCGGCTGCCCGGCCGACTGCCTTACCGGCGCGGACCAGCGCGCCCCGCAGTCGGACCACCGTGACTGCACAGACCGCGCCGGTGCGGACCAGCGAGACGGCTGCAGCCCTGCAAACCGTGGTTCCGAGCGATGGCGGAAGCGCTGGCGCAGCGATCGGGCGCGGGGGCATGGCGCGACAGGGAAGCGGTGGACTTCTGGGGTTGGCGCGCAGTTGGCTGAACTCGCCTCGTGTGGTGCGGGCCGCGGTCCCCTTGGCCATCGTCGCTGCTGCCGTCATCGTGGCCAGCGTGTTCATGTCCAGCGCATCGGCCCCGTCGGTCACGCGCGAAATCGTTGCCGAACAGCCACCGCCTCCGCCCACGCCTACCCACGCGGCGATCACTCTCGCTTCCGAGCCCGCGGGCGCAGAGGTGACGCGCCTCAGCGACGGGCGATTGCTGGGCACCACCCCGCTCGTCGACATTCGCCCCGCCAACGGCCAACCGATCAACTACCGTTTTCGCTTGGCCGGTTACACCGACGTGCAGATGCCTTTTCAGACCACCACGGGCGGCAGTTTCGAGGTCAAGGCCAGCCTCGAAGCCAAGATGCGCGAGCCCAGCCGATCCGTTTCGTCCGGCTCGTCGCGGAGGACTTCCCGGGGCAAGGTCAGAAGTGTCGAGCCAACCGCTCGGCCGGCGCCCGCCACGCTGGCGCCGGCAGCGGTGGCGCGGCCGCACGACGAGGCTGCGTCGTCATCCGTCCTGCCGCCGCTCAACCCATCGGTTCGGGTGCGCCGCATCGGCGGGCGTTGAACGCCGGGCGCCGCAGAGAGGCCCTGGACAGAAAACCGCGGTGGCAAGTCCAGAGGTGCCGCCTGGCCGTGAGCCGGACTGGCCCCTTATGCTTCGCCCGCCAAGGTCAGGATGTGCTCGCGAAGTGCTGTGGACACTCGAAATCGTAGTTCTTGCAACCGATCCAAGATCGGGCGCACGGCCTGCACGTTGCCGAGTTGCTTGGCCACCAGAATCACGTTCAGGGTTCCCGTGACGTTGACTCCCAGTCGTGCCGCCACCCTTCGGCCCGGGAGTTCGTCGATGATGGCCACCGAGCCAGGAAGGGCCAGCGCCAGCGTCAGGGCCGCGCGCTCGCCAGCCCCGAGGCAGCCGAACGGCTCCAATTGCGGAGAAAGCGGCGCGACCGTCCGCACGTCTACCCAAGGCAAGGCGAGCGGATCGGGAAGGTCGTAGCCACGCGCGCGGCCGGCGCCCAACTCCGCCACCACCTGACTGGGAACGATCACGCGGCCGAGGATCGCGGGCAGGACGTGCAAAACGCCCGCACGGTGCAGGTAGCAGAGCGGCGAGGTGTTGGCGATGTGGTCAGCCAAGCGACCGGCGCAGTGTATCTTGGTCTAGATCGAATTGCTCCGCCGTCGTGCGAAACGCCTCGACCCCGAAATCCGCCAGCTTGTGCAGAAACTCGACCTTGGGGATCCCCGCCAGGTCAGCCGCAGCGCCAGCCGACAGGTGTCCCAGTTCGTGGAGCTTCATAGCCGCCGCAAGACGCACCTTGCCCTCTGCCTCGGAAGGGGAAGGCCCCAGCGCCCGAAGGGTCGCCTCTGGAATCTCGATGGACAGGGTCACGGCGTAAGTGTACCAGGTTTCGCGGCGAAGGATGGCTGACCCTCGCCTACAGGGGTTGCGGCGAAGCCCGAATAGAGCGACCATGGCCGCATATTGGCCAAACTGTGCAGTTTGCTCGTGTGCCTATCCGTGGCGTTTCTCGGCGGTTGCGGCGGTGGGAGTCAAGCCACCATCCCACCAGACGCTTCCGCTGTCACGGGTGGCAGCGGCGGCTCTGCCGGAACTGGTGGGGGACCGGGCGGAGTCGGGGGAGGTAGCGGCGGAACTGGCGGCCAGTTGTCCACGGCCACCAGCGCTACACCCCCTCTCTGTGTTCCCGGCGCCAGCGTCGCCTGCGCGTGCGTTACCGACCAGCAGGGCGCCCAGACGTGTACGTCCGCGGGGACGTTCGCGGCCTGTGTGTGCTTCCCGTCCGGCGGGGTGGATGCGGGTTATGACGTTCGCGGTGCCACCTCGGGGCCTGAACCGAGCCCCGAGCCCGGTGCCGAACCAGCCACGGAGCCGGGAATTGAGCCGAGACGGGACGGCGGGGTTGACCTACCGCTGGACTCTGCGACAACCGGCACCACCACCGACGCTGGGACCGGCACGGGGCCGGAGCAAGGCACCGAGGCGCCCGACGCGGAAGCCGGCGCGGACACCGGATCGCAAGATGCCGGGAGCGACGCGCCCCAATACAGCCTTGCCGTCTCAAAGGTCGGCACGGGTGGCGGAACCGTCACTTCGTCACCTGCCGGCATTAACTGCGGCAACACTTGCGCGGCCGGCTTCCCCCCTGGGGCCGTTGTTACCCTCACCGCTACGCCTGATGTGACCTCGGCCTTTGCGGGATGGGCAGGGGATTGCATCAGCCCCCAAGCGACTTGCTATGTGGTCGCAACGGACACCAAATCGATCACCGCGATGTTCGTCCGCAGACTCTACGCCTCCGTCAGCGCGGGCGACTCGCATACGTGCGGATTGAAGATGGACGGTACTATCGTCTGCTGGGGCGACAACACCTACGCCCAATCCACGGCGCCCACGGGGACGTTCACCCAGGTCAGCGCTGGCTATAAGCACACGTGCGGGTTGAGGACCGACAGCACCGTCGTCTGCTGGGGCGACAACACCTACGCCCAATCCACGGCGCCCACGAGGACGTTCACCCAAGTCAGCGCTGGTTTCTACCACTCGTGCGGGCTGACGACCGATAACACTATCGTCTGCTGGGGTAACAATCAGTACGGCGATGCAACGCCGCCAGCGGGCACCTTCTCCTCCGTCAGCGCAGGCAGCATATTCACGTGCGGGGTGAAAACCGACGGGAGCATCGTCTGTTGGGGCCTCAACAACTTCGGCCAGGGCTCGCCACCGCCTGGCACCTTCGTGTCTGTCAGCGCGGGTGGACTAGTCGCGTGTGGGTTGAAGACCGACGCCACCATCGCCTGCTGGGGCGACGAAGCAAACGGGATACCCATCTACAACATCACGCCGCCAGTAGGCACCTTTGTTTCCGTCGACGCGGGCGGGGACTACGCCTGCGGGGTAAAGATGGACGGCACCATCGCCTGCTGGGGTGACGACGCCTACGGCGATGCCATACCGCCCACGGGCACCTTTTCCTCCGTCAGCGCGGGCAGTGACAACACATGCGGGGTAAAGATGGACGGCACCATCGCCTGCTGGGGCAGCAATTCTTCCGGTCAGGGCCTTCCGCCCTGAAGAAAACCGTCAGACGAACGCTGAAGGCATGCATCCCGCTGGCCGATCACTGGCGGGTGAGTCCGCGCAGCAACGCCGCCGGCCCCGGCATAGTTCCGTTGGCTGCGGCTCACGAGATGGTGATTGACCCTTGACCTGAGAAGCGCCACGGTTGAGATGCTGGGCAGTTGAGCGGAGTAGCTACCGCGCAACGGGACCGGGCCACCCTTCACGGTCCCGGCCCGGCGAATCTCCGAGGAGGGCGAAAGAAGGGTGAACGTGAGCGAGCCAGCCAACGCCGGGCGGCCGAAGGTTCCACAAAAGAGAGGCGCGAGGCCGCCCACGGGTCGCACCGTCAAGGATGACAGGCCAGCCGCGCCGGCCCCTAACGTGTCGGCTCTCGACGAAGCCCTGTTTCTGTTCGCGGCGACTTGCCTTGTGGAAGACGGCCCGTGGCTGAAAATGGAGCGAGACTTCAACGCCATGGCCGTGGCCGCGCGCGATCTGGCGTTCGAGTGTAGCGCTTGCACGGACGGGCACCGCTCATGGTGCCCCGGAGAAGACTTGCAGAGCGCTTTCCAGATGGCTCTGCACCGGCTGCAACAACGCAGGCACAGCGTGCCGAACATGACAGGGCCAAACGACGATTTGAATGGAACCGTCGACGAACACTTGCAGGCCCTTCTCCGCAAGGAATGCCCGCCAGTCTTCGATCCAAAGTGGGGAGTGCCTCGCCAGTCGATATTGGAGAATGGCGCCCTGGCGTGCCGCCGAATCGCGGCCGAGGCCAGGCGTTTGCACGCTCGAGCCGTAGCTGCGCGGAAACAAGGCAAGAGCAAGGGCGGGCGAATACCCGAGGCTGGACTGAACGGGTTTGTGGAGTATTGCGCCGGCTGGGGCGTGCCACTGAAGCAGATGGTGCGCGTGATGACCCCCTACATGCCCGGACTCGGCGAAACGAAGCTGCGCGAGCTACTGAAGAGACGCCGGCGGGCCATGCGCTAGCAAGAGGGGGGCGGAACCTCCGGAAATAGTCGAGTTAGGCCCTGGTGACATAGGCGCGCGGGCCGCGCACCGTGGAGAGTATGGTACATCGGAAACGCGCCGCCCACACCGTCCCGCCCCAGTCACGCCACTGCTTTGGTTGCCAATTGCGAAAGAGTTCAAGGGCAATGGCTGATCAGGAAATCGTTCCGCTCTACCGTCTCGACGTTGCTCTCTACGAGGAGCGCCGCTTAGTGGCCGACATGAGCCCACTAGCTGCAGAGGCGCTCGGCAAGAAGGCCGATGCGGATGTGAAGATTGCGGAGGCCACACACGCCATACCTGCGAAGCAGGAAACGCTGAAGGTTGGGATCGTTGTGGGTGCCGTCTGCGGGTTGACTCTGCTTGGAGTGCTCATGGTCCCGCCGACTCATGTGTATGGAGTGATCGTTGTGGGCTTGGTCGCACTCGCTGGCCTGTGGGGCGTGCCAGAGGCCATCAAGAAGTGGCGAAGCGCTCCCTAGCCACCGAGCAGGTTCGCGATCCCCCCAATCTCCCGAACGTGGTCCGTCACGCCCGTCCTGCACAAGTGGCGCGCGCCCTCGAAATTCGTCACTCACCACGCGGGTTTAGGAAATATCGACTTTGAAGGCCGACGCCTTCACATTCAGCAGCAACTGCAGGACGGGCGGCTAGGCCCGCTCAAGGACGACAAGCCGAGGCTCGTGCCGCTGCTGACATCCTTGGCCCCCATCTTGGCGGAGTGGAAACTCAAGGCAGGCCCCACCGGGCTACTGTTCAAGCCCGCGAACCGGGCGAAGGGTGGCCGGCCCGAGCTGGGCACGGCTCCCACGTTCATCCGCCCGCACACCCTGGCCAAGCACCTGAACACCGCCTTGACCGCCTGCAAGCTCCCTCGCATCACGTGGTACCAGGCCACGCGCCACACGTTCGCATCGCAGTTTGTCCTTGGTGGCGGTGGTATCGAGCTGCTGTCCAAGATCATGGGGCACGCCAGCATCACCACGACCGAGATCTACAGCCACCTTCGCCACGATCTGTTCGCCGAGAAAGCCTTCGATGCGGTGACGGTGGATCTTTCCAAACCCGAAGGGGACGTGGTATCTCTTCGCGACGTTTCCACCCCAAATGGGCACACTATGGGAACGAAGCAAGAAGTCAACGCAGTAGAACAACTAGCCTAACCTATCGAGACAGAACACCTTTTGCCGGCCTAGCTCAGTGGTAGAGCATCGCTTTCGTAAAGCGAGGGTCCCCGGTTCAATCCCGGGGGCCGGCTCCAACAATTTCACACCCTCGCGATCACTTGCGACACGGCCGCGGCCGTGACCCCGGCGATGCGCACCGTCTTCCGCTTGCCGGTTTCACCGCGAAGGATGGTCACCGCCGAGCGGGGTACGCCAAAGGTCTCAGCCAGCACCCGTTGCACGGCTTGGTTGGCCTTGCCCTCCACCGGCGGGGCGTTCACCGAGACCTTGAGACGATCGCCCATGACCGGCCCGACGCCTTCGCGTGCACAGCGCGGCTGCACCACGATGTCGAGCGTGGCCGCGCCGTCTTTCTCGTTGACCTTGAGCTCACCCATCGTCGATCAGGGATTGTCTGCTAGGCGACAACGATATTGACGATCTTGCCGGGAACCACGATCACCTTGCGGACGGTCTTGCCTTCAAGGTGCTTGGCCACATTGGGCACGGCCATCGCCTTTTCCCGCACCTCGGCCTCGGGCGCGTCGCGCGCGACCTGGACATCGCCGCGCAACTTGCCGTTCACCTGCACGCCCAGGGTCACCACCGCGTCGATGGTCAGCGCCTCATCGTAGCTCGGCCACGAAGCCTGCAGCAGGAAGCCCGCCTGACCCAGTTTCTCCCAAGCCTCGTCACCCAGATGAGGCGCAAAGGGCCCCAACAGCTTGATGAGGGTCAGCAGATCCTCACGCGTGGCGCCGCCGCTCTGCAGCCGGTTAAGGTATTCCATCATGGCGGCCACCGCGGTGTTGAAGGCCATGCGATCGAGGTCGCCGGTCACCTTCTTGATGGTTTTGTGGCGCAGGCGCAGTTGCGGATCGCCCGCCGGCGCCTTGCTTTCGTCGAACTCCTCCACTAGGCGCCAGACGCGCTTGAGAAAACGGGTACATCCCTCAATTGCGCGCGCATCCCAAGGCTTGGGCAACTCGAACTCGCCCATGAACATCTCGTACAAGCGCAACACATCTGCGCCGTGCTCAGCCACCACGTCGTCAGGGTTGACCCCGTTGAGCTTGGTCTTGGCCATTTTGTCGACGACCACCTTGAGTTTCTCGCCGCTGGCCTTGAGGATGGCGTCGTCGCCGCGCAGTTCGGTCTCAGAGAACGCGTGGTAGCGGCCCAGGGCATCCTGGTACGAATAAGCGAGCACCGTGCCTTGGTGGCGCAACTTCTTGAAGGGCTCTTTGGTCGAGACATATCCCAGGTCGTAAAGCACCTTGTGCCAGAAACGCGAGTAGAGCAGGTGCAAGACCGCGTGCTCGGCACCGCCCACGTAGAGNNTAGCGCAGGTAATACCAGCACGATCCCGCCCAATTGGGCATGGTGTTGGTTTCTCGTCGGGCCGGGCCGCCGCAGGTCGGGCAGGTGGTCTTGACCCAAGATTCGATCCCGGCGAGAGGCGATTCGCCGGTGCCGGTGGGCTGGTAGCCCTCGACCTCGGGCAGGGTGACAGGCAGCGCCGATTCTGGCACCGGCACCGTGCCGTGTGTGGGACAGTGAATGATGGGGATCGGCTCGCCCCAGTAGCGTTGCCGGGAGAACACCCAGTCACGCAACCGGAAGCTGACCATGGCGCGGCCCAGCCCGCGGGCCTCGAGTTGCTCGGTGACCTTGGCCTTGGCCTGCAGCGTGGGCAGGCCGTCGAGATCGCCTGAGTTGATCGCGATGCCCTCGTCGCAAAAGGCCTGGCCCGCCTCGGGCGTCCGGCCGTCGGCGGGCCGCACCACGGGGCGAATGGGCAGATTGAACTTGCTGGCGAATTCGTAGTCGCGCTGGTCGTGCGCGGGCAC
>PMBS01000073.1:21325-61975 GCA_003153015.1 Myxococcales bacterium | reverse complement strand
GGTGCGCAACGGAGCCGTCGAGCAGGCCGATAGGGGCGGTACTACCCCGCCCGTGCCCGTTGCCCTGCCTGAGGTGGACACGCCGCCCGAGCCTGTTGCACCGCCTGCACTGGAGGCGCCGCCCGAAGCTGTTGCACCGCCGGACGTAGACGTGCCGCCGGTTCTTCCGGTCCTCGTTCGACCGCCAGCGCCTGCGCCACCTGAACTGGTCGCACCGCTGCTGCCTCCTCTGGTTGCGCCGCCGCCCCCGGTCGCGCCGCCTGCACCTACCGTCGCACCACCACCGGGCGTCGCTCCTCCCACGCGGGACGCGCCACCCGTGCTTGCCGGTGGCCCAGAGCCGGTCGCGCCACCCGCACCGGACGCGCCACCCATGCCTGAAGCGCCGCCCGTGTCTGCCACGCCGCCGGTTCCCTGGGTTCCGCGTGCCGTGTTCTGGCCACAGGACAGCGCGATGGTCAACAGAAGAACAGCCCCAATTTCCAAGAAGCGTATCATGCCTCCTCCTTGCATACCTACGAAGAGAACCGTCTGCCCGCCAGGGTCAGGGCGGGCTCGACACGTGCATCGGCAAGTCGATGAAGGTTCTTGAACGTCCGGCGCCTAAACGATTCGAAAGGGGGTTTCTTAAGTCGGAGAACCCTGCCTTTGCGGGCGGCGACGGCAACCGACCTGTCAGATCGGTCCGCCAGGCGGCTCTGAGCTCCGGCAGAGCGTGATGAAAGGCGAGTCCCGAACACACGGCACAGTTTAGCGCATAGATTCCTCCTTCGTAACCTCTTTGTTCTTCGCGAAGATGCGAAGATGTTGCCGAAGAGGCGCCGGCAGCGAAGAGGCTGGGGTAGGCGACTTCACCGAGTTTGATTGCCGTACCCATGGTTCTGCGGCCGGCGATGGATGCGCGCCAGCGACGGGCGTGCAAGATCTTGGATTTGGTAGTGAGGCCTCTAGAAGTTCTGCGGCAGTTTCTTGAACACCCGGATGTTGTAGTACTCGTCCGCGTTCAAATCCCGGTATTGGTCCCGATGGTCGTGGAGGTCTCGGACGATGTCCTCCACGCGGTGGACCGGCTCGAAGCCGAGGACGGTCTTGGCCCGGCCGATAGCCACCTTGTAGTTCCGGAAGTCATGGATGTGTTTGATCTCGACGGCGATCTGCCGTCCCAACACATCCTGCAACGCTTCCTTCACCCTGTCAGCAACGTGGCCCACGGTGCAATTGTCAGAAGCCACATTGAAGATTCCGCTGATGCTATAGTCGGACTGGATCGCGCGAAGGTATGCGGATACGGCATCGCGCATGTCGAGGATGGGGCGCCAGATCGAGGCGTTGTTCACGGTGATCTTGCCGTCCAGCACGCAGCACTTGTACATGGTATTGATGATCAGATCGAACCTCATGCGCGGGCTGTAGCCGGAGACCGTGCCCTTGCGGAGGGCGATGACCGAGAAGTCTTTGTCCTGCATCTGCAGAACCCCTCGCTCCCCTTGCAGCTTGGAGATTCCGTAGGGGTAGTTGCACGTAACCGGAGCGTCCTCGTCGTAGAGCTCATTCACGGTGTACCCGTAGACCGAGCAGGATGATGCGTAGACGATCCTACGGACTCCCGCCAACTTCGCCATGTATGCAAGGTAGGACGGGAGGGCTCCATTGAAGGTGAAGTTCATGGCGGGGCTGAACTCGGCCATTGGATCGTTGGAGAGCCCAGCCAGCATCACCACCTGATCGTATCCCTTGAAGTCATCTTTGCCGCAGGCAAATATGTCCTTCTTGAGAACTCGGACCGATGGGGGAAGATGGTTGCCGAACCAGAGCAGGTCGATAACATCGACCTCGTATCCCCTCTCCAGTAAGGAAGGGACCAGCGCCGAACCGACGTAGCCCGCACCGCCTGCGACAAGGATTCTCATGGCCTATCTCCCTGGTTGCGGGTCAAGCCAACACGCCCCTGGCCGTCAGGTAGTGGCGAAGAGACTCTTCCCAGGATGGCATGAAGTCGAGTCCGGCGTGAGCAAGGCCCTGGTTGATGAGGTAGGTATTCTCGGGACGGCGGAAATTCTTGGGAAAGAAGTCGTTGGGAACCGGGGTCACCCGGATCTTGGCGCCGATCAGATCGACGATCTTGCGGGCAAACTCGTACCAGGTCGTGGCTCCCTGGCAGCTCATGTGGTAAAGGCCGTACCGATCCGAGCAGAGAAGCTGGTAGAGATTCTCGGCCAGGCATGCAGTTCCGGTTGGTGCCATCCTGCACTGATCGACCTTTAACTCATCCCGTTCCTTCGACAGCTTGAGCACAAGATCGACGAAGTTCGTCTTCTTCCCCCGTAGCTGGGAAACTCCGTACAGGCTTTGAGTTCGCACTACGAAGGTCTTTGGATTGTTGGCCAGCGCGAGTCGTTCGCCGGCCAGTTTGCTCACGCCGTACTGGTTGATGGGATTGGGGGAATCGTCCTCGGTGTAGCCTTCGATCTTGGTCCCATCGAAGACGTAGTCGGTGCTGATGGTCAGGAGCTTCGCATCCATCTCGCCACACAGGCGGGACAGCATCCCGACGGCGTCGCGGTTGACCGCAGTCGCCAGGGCCGGCTTCTCCTCGCACTGGCCAACGTCATGTAAGGCGGCGCAGTTCACCACCACGTCTGGTCGGAGCTTGCGCAGCAGATCCTCGACCCGCGGTGCATTGGTGAGGTCAACGTCTTCGATGGTCAGCGGAACGCAATCCTGACCACCTTGCTTGACCGTGGCCACGAAATCGGTTCCCAACTGCCCGTCTGACCCGAACACCGCGATTCTCATCGCGACTCTCCGTTCGGTGGCGCGTATTTGAAATTGTCTGACCGAGGGTCCTTCATCCATTCTGCGAAGCTCATGGCGTTCCGGTCCTTGTCGCTCACCAGCGGGTCCTTCTCAACCAGCGCGCGAAAATCCTCCACGAGATCGGGGGAGGCGAGGGACCAGTCCAGGTCAGGAGCAAACGGTGAAACGCTCCCCTCGCAGCCCTGTGAGTATTCTCCCGTGCACAGGTACTCGATCTGGGTCGCCTCGGGAAAGTAGTTTCCGTGAGCAAAGCCCGGAGGAACCCAGATCCATTCGTCGAATTCCCGATCGGGAGCTGCGGGCATGTCGTACGCGATGATCTTCCCGCACGTCGGCGATCCTTTCCGTATGTCCAACGCGAGGTCCACCATTCTGCCGGAGAGAGTCCTCACCAATTTGCCCATGTAGGGGTTCCATTGGAAATGCAGGCCCCTGATCGTGCCCGCGCGGGACCAGCTCTCGTTCGCCTGAACGATGGAGATGCCCCTGAAAAACCCGGTTTCCGGGTGCTTGTCGAGATCTCCTCGCCGGTAGGGCTCGGTGAAATAGCCTCGGGAATCGCGAAACCTGCCGAAGCGGATCACCCGCAGATCAGGGATCGCAAGCATTTTGACTTCGAGTATTTTCATCGGGCCTCGTGAAAAAGTAGGTTGAAGAGCGGAAAGAGGACAGCGGTACCCTCACCAAGTATGTGCGCTCACATCTTCCCTGCCGGGCAGACGAGAGTCAACCGGGGACTCTGGATCTGGATCCTGTTTCAATCGATCGGGCGGATCACCCGGGCCGGGACGCTGGAGACTCGGCTGTCTTGGACGGAGCATCTTGTTTGACCCGATCGCGACGGTCGGCTGGGAGGTGGCCTTTCCCCCGGACCCCGAGGAGGAAATCGATCACCCCTCTGACAAACGCCCGGTGCGCGGGCCAGTTCGTCCAGCCGTAGTCCCGAACTTGCCAGTGGAACTCCCGAAGAATTTGCGGCGATTGCCGGAGCATGGCTCCGAATTTCCCATAGCGAAAAAGGCAGATCAGACGATTCCTGGTGAAAAGGTAGGTGATGAAGGGCGAGTTTCGCCCCGTGGTCTGGCCGTGGGCGTGCACGACTTCAGCCGTGCCGACCGTGATGATCCGCCAACCGCCGTCGACCAAGCGGCAACAGAGGTCGTAGTCTTCCCAGTTCGTGAAAAGCGTTTCGTCGAAGAGTCCAACCGCATTCAAGGCCTGGGGACGGAACATGACAGCGCAGGCCGGCACGAAATCGACTTCATAGATCTTCTGATGGATGTCCGAAAGCAACTCGTTCTCATGCAGGCGCTCTTGGTGGAGTGAATCCCGGGAGATCTTGCAGTGGAGGAACCCGATGCGCTTCTCAGCACCGGGACGCAACAGCACCGCACTCGCCAGCCCGACCTCGGGCATTGCCTCCATGGCTTCGACGAGCCGCTCGATCGCCTTTTGTTCGACGATCGTGTCGTTGTTGAGGAGGAAAATGTGGTCCGCGCCGAGCTCCATGGCCCGTGTCAGACCTCGGTTGCAGCCTCCCGTGAATCCCAGATTCTCGGGGAGCTGGACGGGTTCGATGGAGGGGAAGCGCTGCTTGAGGATTGGGCAGCCGGGCGGGTTGGACCCGTTGTCCACCACGACGATGCCCAAGCCCGGATAGCCCGTCGCGAGCAGGGAGTCGATGCAGCGCGCTGTCATGTCGATGTCGTTCCAGGTCAATACGACCGCAACGACCTTGGGATGAAATTCTGTGGAGTTACTCACGCCGATACCTCAGGGTGTGTTCCTCATACGAAATCCAGCAACTCTATTGCATTTGTGGGTGGATGTCACTGATGGCGCCTTCCCCATAACTCCGCTCTTCTCTTGCCGACCGGGACCTCGGCAGCCCCGGCACGACGCGGAGAGGACATGGACGCATTCCTCCTGGTAGCCGCTACCGGGCGCGTGGAAGGCGGCCCCGGCCGCAGCCGCACCCGTGTCCGAGCGGTAGGGCCCCGCGGGGGCCCCAACTTCAAGCTCGCGTGGACTCAAGCATCTGGAGGAGCTGCTGGCGCGCTGCAATGATTTCCTCGAGTCGCTCATGGGCGATAGAGATCTGCACGGAGAGCTGACTCTCGTGGATGGCCAGCTTGGCGGGCAGCGTGAACACCTCGAACCGGAGGCGCTTCGGACGGGCCAGTCGGTACCGCTCAGGCAGGGCTTTGCGTTTGAGCGCCGTGAGCAGGTTGTACATGATGATGTTGATTCTGAACCACGCGGCGTTTGCACCGAACAGCTGACATGGCATGACCCCGACGGCCAGCTCGCTCTTGAGCACACGGTGTACGTGCTCGATCGTCCCCGCTTTCCCTCGATGCCACTCGATAAGTGCCGCGGGCTCAAGCTCGCTGCGGTTGTTGACCACGGCGTGGTATTTGACGGTCGCGCCTTCGAAGAGATCGGTATGCAGGGGCGTGAACCGCAAAGCGATGTAGCGCAGCGGCTCGGCATCCATGCCCCACATCCTAGGTGTGAACTCCACTTCGGCCACGTCGACCTGTTCACGCTCCGGTTTACCCATCTCCTGCCAAGCGCTCTCCGGCTCTCCTGCGCAGACCGCGCGCAACTCCTTGCTCATGTCGACGCTGATCGCAAAGCCGATCTTCTCGCCCACCAGGTACTTGAGCAAAGGCTCGTAGTAGTCGGCAGAGTCTCCGCGGAAGTAGCGCTTGGTCACCGTCGCGGGCAGCTTGCCAAACGCTGGCTTGACCGAGCTGAGCGGATCTTCGCCGCCGGCGACGTTGCCGTCGCGAAACTCGTCCGCCACCACCAACTGCTCTTCCGCCCAGGTAGCGACCAGCGGCTGGTAGCCGCGCGTCCCCTGGCACGCAACCAACGCGTCCCGCTTGTGAGACTCGATCATGGGGCCATCGTGGTCGATAGTCGCGGTCGTGCACTTCGGGTCGGCGGCCCGCAGGACCAGAGCCCCATTGAGCTGGTCCAGGGCCTGCAACTTCGCCGACTCAGGAGGCACGAACGCCTTCTTGTCGGCTGGACGGCCTGGTCGCGCTCCTGCGCCGCCCCCAGGCAGCCGCCGACGACCCAGCCGCCTGGATGCCCTGGAATTACCACGAAGCGCTAGCCGCGCTCGATCCCCCCTCATCCTGATTGCGGCGTCAGCCGTCAGCGCCCAGTTCAGGACGGGCCGACAATTCTGCGCTGTGCGCCACCCCACGGTTACGCACGCGCCCCGGAAGGACACGTTTGGTCTGGGACTTGGCCGTCCAGAACGAGCACCGAGAACAGAGATCGGAGGAAGCCCTCCGTCCGCCGCAAGCGAAGATGGAAAACCATGCCCACCGTCAGGGCTATCTCTATGGCACGGTTGGAATACTGAACCTGACCACCAGGCTTTCGCCGTCCGTCCCTTGGTGGACCCCATCCCTTCAACTCATCCTCAGAAACCCACACCGTCAGGCTGCCTCGTTGTCGCAACCCGCTTCGTACTCGGGCCAGTTCGTGATCTTGTACGCGCCCTTGACGTATTTGGCTTGGCTGCGCTTGAAGGCGGTCATAGGCAACTCCAGAATCCCAGGATACACCCAGACTGCACGAATGGCGCAAAGAGCTATGCACCAAGGCAGCGGAACGTGGCAGCAAAAAGCTCCCTGAGCTTTCCGGCTTCCACGCTCGCCAGATGGCGCTCTAGGGTACGCTTCTTCCCTTTCTTGCCCATCTCCGCCAAGCGGATAGGTTCGGCCCGAACGGCCTCATGCATGGCATCCGCTAGCTGTCCGATGTCGCCCGGGGCAAACAACCATCCGCTCACTTCGTTCTCGACGAGCTCTGGAATACCGGCGATGTGGGTCGAGAGAACAGGTCGATTCATGGCGAAGGCTTCCATAATCACGACTGGAAGCCCTTCCGCGAAGCTCGCGACAACCAGCGCTCGCGCTTCCGCCAGGAGAGCGCGCACACGTTCATTGTCTACCCAGCCTGCAATGCGGACGACTGTTTCGAGACCGCAACGCCGAATCTCGCTCTCGATGGCCTCTCGCAAGGGACCGTCCCCGGCCAGGACTACCTCAATTTCGATTCCACGTTCCACAAGGGTGCGTGCGGCTCTTACGATGAGCATCTGCCCCTTCTCCTCACTCAAACGGCCCACGCATAGCAACTTCGGCCTTTCCGTGATTGCTGGACCTTCAGCGACAAAATAGGACACATCGAGCGCGCAGCGGACGACGTGAATCTTGTCCCAGTCCGAAAAGCGCGACCAGCGGTAGAGCTGGCTTCGGCAGAAGGACGAGATCGTGGCGACGAACTCTGCATTCTGCACCTTCTCACGAAGAGCGAGCCCTAGTGGCCGATCGAACTCATCCGGACCGTGGACCGTGAAGCTATACGTCGGCCCTCCCAGTCCTTTGCAGAACATCGCGACCGCGGCCGCGTTGGTACCGAAGTGGGCGTGAACATGGGTCACGCCGTCCTTGCGCAGCCAGATCTTCAGCACGCATGCCTCGGCAAAGTAGGCCAACTGTCTAAATGTGTCCCCGTCGCGTCGCAGGCCAAGCTTGAATGCACAAACCAGCGTTGCCAGAAACAGCCCGGGGTGAGAAAACAGCGCGCGCGCGCAGCAACCGAGGATCTCTGCGACTGGCGCCTTCAGAATGTACCGTGTCTTGCCGACCTCCTCCGCATCACTCGGCTCCAGAGATTCGGTCGTATGCCCACGTACGGCGACTCGAACGATCTCCACGCCTGACTTCTCGAGCGCAAGGATTTCCCTTCGGATAAAGGTGTGGCTGATCTTGGGGTACTGATTGACTAGGTACGCGATGCGCATCGACGCTGACAGCGCTGTCCCTACGGCCTGACTGAACCGGTGGTGACGAGCCGCACTAGACAGTCCTCGTTGAACGAGGTTCCAAGCTGGGGCTGCACCCTTCGCGATAGCTCGGAACTGAGTTCCATGTGCCGCAGCTCGAATCCGAGCTCGCGGTGATAGTCGTCTATTTCTTGTCGATTTCCGGGCAGTCGAAATAGGTTCTGCCCTTCGTGGGACCTTCCAAAGGCATCTGCCATGCCGCGGAGTTTGAAATCGTAGGCAACCGCACTCCCTGGACGAAGGCTGGTGGCGAGAAGACGCAGAAAAGACCTGAAGGAATCGTCGCAAACATAGGGGCTCACGCCTTCCATGATCACAAGAATAGGCTGGTTTTCGTGCTCACCTAGGGATCGTATGAAATCGAGCCAAACATTGTCGTTCAGATCTACGCAGACGTACTTGACATGGTCCGTTGACCACTTCCGCCGGGCGATTTGCTCTTTCGCGCGAATTGCCCTCTCCTGATCGCACTCCAAAACGGTGACGCCCTCTTCTCTCAGCTGACGCGCAAAACGATAGGCGCGGGTATCGCTGCCACAGCCCACGTTCACAATCGTTTTCAAGGAGTCGTGTACGGCGTCGCAAAAAACCTGGTCGTAGTATCGCGTGCGGGCGAGGACATAGTAGTAGAATGGGTCGGCTCTACTCCGAGACAGGAGCATGGTTCCGCGAAGCATACAGCGGATCCGTTTTGACAGCGTCAAGAAAGCGCCAACTTCCGAATCAGGGTTTCGGTATTCGGGTTTCTCGAAGTAGGATTGGATATAGCGCAACTCTCCGACGCTCATCATGTAGCTGAGATTGGGGAGTTTCATTCGGTGGTTTTCAGCAAGAACCAAGAATGGACTCTAGGCGCAGGTCCAGAGCGACGTCAAGTCCGTCAGATCCTGAATCGGGGCGACGGACAAAGTCCGGGGGGAACGCGGGGCGGGCGGCGTCTTGCCGGCTCGACGGCCGCAGGCGAGACACCGGCGGGCTGCGCGAAGGGCGCGGACCAGTTCAATGCGGCAGGTGCAGGCGTACGACTCCATGCCCCTCGGCCGAGGGCGGCTTGGCTCGCGCCTGTGGTTCGAGGACGCTCGACATGCCGACCGAGATAGCGGGTCGCGGCCGCGATGTTCTCCACGCCCGCCAGGCGCAGCAGGCTGATCGCCAGGTTGCGCACCGTCGCCATCGCGTGCGGACGCCGCCTGCCTGCGCGGCCAGGACTGGGAGCCCCGCGGCGAACCACCCCAGGAAGGTTCTGACGACGCCGGGCCCACCAGCGTGGTAACTATGGCGAGCTTTGGCCTTTCCACCTGACTCTCCCCAGGCCCCTAGGACGGCAGAACCTCCTCTCACCGAGGGCGCCGCTGGGATCGTCGTCATTGGCCGCAACGAGGGGGAGCGACTGAAAACCTGTCTGCGATCCCTGACAGGCCAGGCCGAGCGGATCGTGTATGTAGACTCGGGATCGAGCGATGGCAGCTTGGAACACGCCCAGACGTGGGGCGCCGCCGTGGTGGCTCTGGAGCGTCCCTTCACCGCGGCACGCGCGCGCAACGCCGGACTCGAACGGTTGCGCGCGATGAATCCGGAGATCCCCTTCGTGCAATTCCTGGATGGTGACTGCGAGCTGCGGCCGGGCTGGCTTCACGCGGGCGCCACCGCCCTTGCGCGCGACTCCGGTCTGGCCGTGGTCTGCGGGCGGTTGCGCGAGCGTTTCCCCGAGGCCTCGATCTACAACCGGTTGTGCGACCTGGAATGGGACAGGCCCGCGGGCCCAGCAGAATCCTCGGGTGGGATCGCCATGATGCGAATCGCAGCCTTTGCTGAAGTGAAAGGCTTTCGGCCCGACCTGATCGCGGGCGAGGAACCCGACCTCTGCTTCCGTCTGCGCCAGCGTGGCTATCGTGTCTTGCGCCTGGACGCAGAGATGGCCTTGCACGACGCTGCTATGCTGCGCTTTGGCCAGTGGTGGCGCCGGGTCCGGCGCGGCGGGCATGCCTACGCCGAGGGTGCTGCCCGCCACCGCCATGAACCAGGCCGCTTCTGGCAGCGCGAGAACCGAAGCATAGCTTTTTGGGGTTTGGCAGTTCCCATCCTGGCCATTGGGCTCTCCATCCCTACCGTCGGCCTCAGCCTTGCCCTGCTCGCGGGCTATCCAGCACTGGGCTGGCGCACCTACCGTGCATCTCGCAAGCAAGGCCGCAGCCCTGCCGACGCTCGGCTCTACGCCCAATTCTGCGTCCTCGGAAAGCTTCCCGAAGGACTTGGCCTGGCGGAGTACTGGCTGCGCCGCCTTGCCAGGAGCCCTAGCGCCATCATCGAACACAAAGCACCAAAGCGGTAGGAACACTGTTGCGTTCACATGGTCATTACACTCAGATTGGCGGCATGGGTCCCGCCAAGCAAATAGAGTGAGCGCCCGTCCCGAGCAGCCCTTTCGGCCAGATCGCCCTGCAGCCGAGATGCCCACGCGAGCGGTGCGCCGTCAGCCACGCGCAGGTCAGCAGCATGGCAAGAAGCGCACCCAGGGCATTCCGCTCATGGCGGCGAAGCAAATACCCGCGCCAAGCGCATCCCCATAGGCTGCACACCGGCAAGTGCGCTGGCGACGGAAGCGAGGCGGCCTCGTTCATACTAGCCCGACCTTTTTCGCGATTCCGGCGACGCAACCCAGACCAATGACGCTGACCATGACCAGCGCCACCACGGGTATTCCAGTGAGGCGCAGGAAGAGACTGTGCAGCAGCAGGAAGATTCCGACCAACGCCGCCCCCGTCAGCGTGATGCCCAGGTCCCACCCCACCGACACGACCTTGAAGCGCCGACAGCCGACCATGCTGACGGCGATGAGGCCAAGTTCAGACAGGCTGACCACGACCGCCACGCCGACGGCGCCGAAGCGGGTCGCCGCGATCCACGCCGGGCCCACCAGGAGGATCACCTTCATCAACTGGCCCAGGCTCATGTACTTGGGACGGGCTCCCGCCAGCAACACGATGGTGTACGAGGTGGAGACCATGGTCAGCCAGGTTCCGATACAGAGATAGGAGGCGAGTATCCCCACGGGATGAAAGTTCGGCCGATACATCAACCGCACCAGAGCCGGCGACAGGGCCACACCGAGCGCCATGAGTGGCGCCATGGCCAGCAGAAGGTTGGCGCGCTTGGTGCGAATGGAGGTCGGGTCATGGTCCGCTTGCCTCATCGCCGTTGCGACAACGGGAAAAAAGACCAGCCCACCCAACCGCTGAACAATCTGTTGCGGTACGGCGGCTAGGCCGGCTGCGATGGAGTAGAATCCCAGCTGGGCCACGGGCACAAGCTTGCCGAGAATCAGCCGATCGCTCTGCGTGGCCAGAAAAGTCAGCGCCGTGCTGACGAAGATCCAGCGTCCGAATTCAATCAGCGATCGGAGCGCGGCAGGATCCCATGCGAAACGGTTGGGTGGACCGGGCAGGATGGTATGACTGAGGATGGTCCGCACCAACGCCGCCAGGACGTTGGCCAAGACGAGAACCCAGACCGAACGCCAGGCCAGCGCCAGCCCGATCATGGCCGCCACATTCACCACTTGCGTGGCCAGTTCAAGCAAAGTTATGGCAAGAAAGGAGAGGTGACGGTTCAGTATCAACCCGCGCGTGGACTCCAGCCCGCCGCACAGTGCCATCAGTCCGGCCACAGGCAGTAGCGTGAGCAGTTGGGGCTGGTGGTACAACCGCGACAGCGGCCAGGCGAGTAGAGATATCGCGAGCCACAGCAAGACACCGCGGATGGCTTGCACGGTCCAGGCCGTGTTGAAGAAGATTGGCTCCTCCCCCTTGGGGTTCTGAACGATGTTGGGACCCACGCCCGTGTCGGAAAAAAGGGCCAGCCCCACCTGAAAGGTCGTCACCAGCGCCATGAGTCCGAAATGCTCGGGCAGGAGCAAGCGAGTGATTATCAGGTTGGAGCCGAAGCGAATCGCTGAACTAGCCCCCTGCCCGATCAACGTGATGGTGGAGCCTTTCCAGGCTGCCCTGTTCAGTGTATTCCGGCGTTCAGCCGCGCCTGTTGAGGCCGCTTCATGCGAAGTCGGCAACGGGGGTGGCTGGGCAAGGTCCTCGTTCATGTGGGGCGGGAGCGTAGCACAAGCGAGCTGAAGATCCGACGCCGCGCCCTTTTCGGCCCACGGGATTCTGGAGTCTGGTGACAAAGAGCATTCCTCCCACCCCTTATCCCCTGTAGTTTGCTACCTTTGCTCCCGAACACAGGAGAGACGCTCGGCTGTGCCTGGATTCTTCGCATACTTCGTGCTCGCGGCCTACGTGCCGCTGTCGGCGCTCGCCTTCTTGCTCATGCGGCCGGCCAAGGCGGCGATGCTCGTCGTGCTGGTTGGCATACTGTTCTTGCCAGGGTTGGTCGCCTTCGACGCGCCTCTTATCCCCCCCCTCGGCAAGCACGAGGTGGCGACGGTCTGCGCCCTGGTTGGCATGCTGGCTTTTTCCCCCCGACAGTGGCGTCGCGCGCGCCTGGGCCGTGGCGGGGACGCGTTCATGCTTCTCATGATTCCGGCGATCGTGCTCACCGTGTTCAACAATCGCGACACCCTGACTTTCGGGCCCCTGGTGGTGCCCGGATACACCATGCACGACCTGCTGGCTTTGCTCGTCCGCTTCTTCTTCGAGGTCGCGGTGCCCTATCTGGTCGGCCGGCTGGTCGTCACCTCAAACCGCGATGCCCGCACACTCGTGCGCACCTTCGTTGGGCTGGGCCTGGTCTACTCGCTCTTCATGCTGTTCGAAATGCGGATGAGCCCAAACCTGCATAGGTGGATCTATGGCTACCACTTCCACTCCGATTTTTCGCAGACCGTTCGCTGGGGTGGCTACCGTCCCACCGTGTTCCTCGCACATGGCTTGACCGTGGGTCTGTTCGCACTGGCAGCGGCGCTTTTCGCCGCCACCGAAGGACGCATCACGAAGCGGCGCTTGGGATTGCCCACGCGCTGGTCGACGCTGTACCTGGTCACGATCTTGGTCCTCTGCCGCAGCACTGGCGCTATCATCATGGGCCTGGTCACGCTGCCCGTCGTGGCGTTAGCAAGTCCACGTCGGCAGATCCGCGTCGCCGTGCTGTTGGCAGCAGTGTGTGTCGCTTATCCCGTCGTCAAGCTCGCGGGGGTATTTCCTAAGCAGGCCATCAGGGAATTCACGCGCGACCATCTGAGCCCCGAACGCGCTGACTCGCTCCAGTTCCGCTTCGACAATGACAAGCGGCTTATTGACCGTGCCCTCGATCGGCTGTGGCTAGGCTGGGGCGAGTTCGGCCGAAACCGGATCTATGACGATACCGGAAGGGATACGGTTGTGACCGACGGCTACTGGATCATCGTACTCTCCGGCGGTGGGCTCCTGCGGCTTGCCTGCTCGTTCGGTCTCCTGCTCTATCCGGTGATGCGCGCGTCGCGCGTGATGAAGCGACTACGGGAGCCAGGTGACCGCTTCCTCTTGGCGGGCCTGGCCATCGTAGTGGCCTGCCATGTCTTCGATCTTCTGCCCAATGGCCTGGGCAATCCGCTCGTCCTGTTTCTGGCCGGGGCGCTCGCCCGGCTGAACCTGGAGCTGTCGCGACCCGAGATGACCGATCCTCAAGGTGTGGCGGGATCCGAGACAGCGTTCCCGTCCTTGGCGTAGGCGCGCAGCAGGCCGGCCATCTGGCGGCCATTGCGCCCAGCGTCGTGATGTTAGGCGTGGATCTTCGGCCAGTGTTGGCGCCCGCACCAACGCAGAAGTTGACTGCGGCCGAAGCTGCTGACTGCCACCACAAAGGCCGCACGCTCAATCTTCTCCCTGAGCGACCACAGCGGCGGGCAGTCGAAGTCATCAGTACCGTGCGCAGTGAAGCTGAACGGCGGACCTCCCAGCTCCCGCGCCAGCAGCGCCACCGTGGCCGAGTTGGTGACGAAATGAGCGTGCAGATGTTCCACGCCGTCCCGCCTCATCCAATCCACGAGCAGACAGGCTTCGACCGAGATAGATGAGGTGTCTCAGCGTGCCACGATCTGATCTCCTCCCGAAGCGCAACGACACCACCAGGGCGCGCAGAAAAAGACGCGGTGAAGTTAGGAAAAAGCGCAGTGCGCCTAGCAGAAGACGTCCCGCCCCCGAGTCGAGCACAGCGCGGGTTTGCTGCATCTCGCCTATGTCCAACTGGTCAACCAGCTTCTCTTTCGTCCGCCTCATTGAATAGCGAACGACTTGAATGCCAGCGTCTTCCAATGATTTGATTTCACTACGGATAAACGTGTGGCTGATCTTCGGGTACTGGTTGACAAGATAGCCGACTCTCATGAAGAAGCGCTCAGCCTAGCAGATACAGCGCCACGCGCCACGAATCGCACTTTTCGGAGACTTGCGGTTGCATGTCATCCGCGCAACGTCGTGGCAGAGATGAACTTCCGACGCGATCCAGCATGGACACCCCAGAAATGTCAGAACGTTGTCGGTTGACACAAATCCTCCTCCGCATGTACGCTCACCTTGCCCTAGTAGTTTGCTCTTGCTACCTCGGTCATCTCACGTGTGGGGGGAATATTTATGAAATCCGATACGTCTGGTCCGCTTCGCCGAAATGAAAACCTCGTGGGTGCGTTTCAGCGGGTTGCTGATGCTGGACTCATAGCACTAGCACAGTTCTTCGCCTGTGGGCTGTATCGGGAAGACTGGCGCCTCCCAATGACAGGAGCCACTTTACTCGGCGTGCTGGTCTTCGGATTCATCGCCGAGTTCGGCGGGCTTTACCGACCTTGGCGCACGGAATCCCTCTCGCGCGAGGTGGGCGATGTGCTTGTCACCTGGATCGCCGTGCCCGTGGCCCTCATACTGTATGGCTTCATCACCAAGACGTCGGCCGAGTACTCACGCGTCGTGTCTTTCGTTTGGTTCATGCTGGCGCCGACATTCCTGTGCAGCCTGCGCGTCGGCGTACGCCTGACTCTTCGGATGGCGCGCGCCCGTGGGCGCAACCTGCGCTGGGTTGCCATCGCGGGCGCCACGCCCGAGGCAGAGCGGATGGCACAGGTCTTGGAGCAGAAGCCCTGGCTGGGAATGAGACTGATAGGAATCTTCGACGACCGTGGGGATGACCGGCGCCACCCCATCGACCGGGTGGACTGCCACGTGCTGGGTGGGTTTGACGATCTTCTGCGTTGCGCTCGCGAAGGTGCCATCGACATAATCTACGTGGCGCTCCCCATGCGGGCGGAGGCTCGCTACTCCCTTCTCTTCCGCGCGCTGACTGACACCACGGTCACCGTCTACCTCATCGCGGATTTCTTCGCCTACGCCATGCTGCGCGCGCGTTGGGGTGAGGTGGGCGGCATTCCCGTGGTCAGTATCCACGATACTCCCTTCCAGGGGGTGGTGGGTTGGCTCAAGCGAATGGAGGATCTCGTCCTCGGCCTGCTCATCTTGGGCGTCAGCGCGTTGCCCATGCTGCTCATCGCGCTTCTCGTCAAGCTCTCATCAAAAGGACCGGTGTTCTTCCGCCAGCGCCGCTATGGACTAAACGGCAAGCCAATCCGTGTGCTCAAGTTCAGGACCATGACGGTCTGCGAGGACGGCCCCTACATCAAACAGGTCGAGAAAGACGACCCACGGATCACTCCGATCGGGCGCTTGCTGCGTCGCTGGTCTCTTGATGAGCTGCCTCAATTCCTGCAGGTCATGACCGGCGAGCTCTCCATCGTTGGACCGCGGCCGCATGCAATCGCGCACAATGAGGAATACCGCGGGTTGATCGAAGGTTATATGCTGCGACACAAGGTGAAACCCGGGATCACGGGCTGGGCGCAAGTGAACGGCTGGCGTGGCGACACCCTGGAACTGGAGAAAATGCAGCAGAGGGTTCAACATGACCTCGCCTACATCCGGGACTGGAATCTGCTTTGGGATCTCAAGATTATTCTGCGCACCATCTTCGACGCGACGTCGCGTCGGAACGCTCGCTAGGCAGAATCCCGCGCCTGTCTGAGTTACTCGCGGATGCACGCGTGGTGACTGAGGAGTGTGACCTTCTGGGTCCAGCCGAAGCAATGCATCCGGCGGAAGCGGCGCTGGTCGAGCGCGCGGTCGAACGCCGCCGCCGTGAGTTCGCGATCGGGCGTCAATGCGCGCGCCGGGCACTCGCGCGCTTGGGTGTCACCGGACTTCCCTTGCTGGCAGGACCGAATGGGGCGCCGCTGTGGCCCGCGGGCCTGGTGGGCTCGATCACGCACACCCACGCGGGTCCGGCGGGCTTCTGTGGGGTGGCCGTAGCCGCACGCCAGGACGTGGTCGCGCTGGGGATCGACGCGGAGGGCGCCGATTCGCTGGCGCCTGCGCTCTGGGACTTTGTTCTCACCGGCGCGGAGAAACGACGGTTGGACGGGAATACCAGAGCAGGCCACCTGGCAAAACTGGCGTTCGTCGCGAAGGAAGCGACTTTGAAGGCGGTGCTCCCCAGCGCAGGCCAGCCACTGGATTTCCGGGATATCCATGTGGACGTGGCCCCTGCTGAGGACGGCTTCGTGGCCGAGGTAGTCGTTCAGGTGGAGAATCTTCCCCCCGACATGCGACGCTGTGTCGGCCGCTTCGCCAGGCATGACCGCATCATACTCGCGGCGGTCGTGGTGCCCAACCGGGGCGAGCCCGCGTCAGGGCCCGAACGGCCCTTTGTGGGCTTCCACGCCATGTGCTAAGAAACTTGGTCTGTCATGAATCGGGATGGGTCTTCGCGAGATGAAAGCGCACCGGTTGACGCTGCGGCGGCAGATTCTCGCGAACCGACCGGGCCGGATGTGTCTGCCCCGGGCAATGCCACCGACCCGCCAACTTCGGCCGAGCCCAGGCGCAATGGGTCGCCGGCCGGGGGCGTGCCTGTGGGTGGCGCGCGCGTGACAACGCCCAATTCTGGCGTCAAGACCTCCTCCGCCAACAATGTAGCCGCGCCGTCGGGAACGGCAGAGCGGATCGCCACGCCTCCCTACGGAAACCCGCAACAGCAGAAGCCGCCAGTGCCGTCGTCTCAGCCTCGCGCTTCGACCGGCCGGACACCCGCCAACGGAATGCCCACGGGGCCTGGGAACGCTGGCTTCGTGGGCGAAGTGATTCCGCCTTCCTCGGTTCGCTGGGCGCCCAATTGGGTGCCCCTTCCCGGTTCCAACGCAGGTACCCCGGTGGATGCAAATGAGGCGTATGGGGCGCCGCCGCCCGATCAGGGAATGCCGGCCAGGTGGCCGCCTGGCAATCGCGGATCGCTGGTCTTGCGCCGCTCGGGTACGGCTCCGAATTTCGTGCTGGTGACCGACTCCTCGATCGATGGCCGTCGCATGATCCGGTCCGACGAGGAAACCGAGCCATCGCTGGAGGATATCGTTCGACGGTTCATCCGCGTCGCCGCCTTTCTCAGAAGGCACGCGCTCTTCCTGAACGTGTTCGCGGGCCTGGGCATGGTTCTGGGAATCGCCAGCTTCTACGTCGTGCCGCCCCCGCGCACGGCCTTCTGTGAGGTAACGTTGCACCCGGAACCAAGCGTCAATCCGGTGGATCCGGAGGGGCGCCAGCAACAAGAGTCACGTCAGTTCTTTGCCGGGGCGGAGCGGGCTTTCACCAGTCGCGAGGCTATCCGCACCACGCTGGCCGGGCTTGGCGCTTCTTCCGACGAGAATGCGGTGGACGCCATCGCCAACCACCTCAAGTTCGAGAACCAAGGAATTCATGACTACCTGGGCACGCTGCGCGAGGGATTCTTCAGTCGGAATGAGCGCGACCCGGTAGAATTCCTCGATGCGCACCTCAAGAACTACGTTGGGTCGGAGATCCAGAAGAAGATCAAGGTCTTCGTAGCCGAAGTGGACTTCTTGCAAAAACAAACTGCCGCGGCCGAGAAGGAACTCCAGGACATCGCGGCTGAGACGGTGAAATTCCGCGAATCCCACGTGGATCAGCTTGTCGGCGAGGCCACGCTCTCGCCCGAGTCACGCTCCGAACTCGAATCGCGTCGGATTTCGCTATCGGGCCAGGTCCAGCGGCTGGAGGGCGAGATGGCTGCCGTACGCAGCCGGCTAGCCCGCGGCGGTCATCTGACCCAGGTCAAGGTACAGTCTGCGCAGTCGTATCGGGATGCGCTCGCTACCCTGACTCGTCGGCTCGGCGAATTGCGCGCCCAGGGACTGGCAGATGGACACCCCGAGATCAGACGTCTCTTGGATGAAAAGAAGAACATGGAAAACTTGGTGAATGAGCAGCTGCACCGCGAGGCGACCAGCCAGGATCGCCAACTAAGCGCGACTGACGAGACCTTGCGAGGCCAGATTGACGACCTACAATCACAGCTTAGTGCGGCCCGCGCCGAGCGTGCCTTCGTGGCAGGCAGTCTGCGCAACCTGCGCGACGTCAGCAGCAACCAGCCCAAGATCGATGCGCGCATTGAGGACCTGACGCGCCGGCAAGAAGAGACCAAGCGTCTGCACGGCCAGCTCTACGAACGGCTACGCAAGGCCGAGGTCCAGCTCGAGCTGGAGCGCGTGTCGGCCACCTCACGCTACGAGATCGCGGTCCCGCCCCGGCTGGAGCGGATTGGCGTAAAGCAGACCCTGCTGCTCCGCTCCGCCATCGGTCTGGCGTTGGGGGGCGTTTTCGCTCTTTTCATGGTCGGACTGGGCGGTCTACGTCGCATGGTCGCCCAGGTCAATGCCGGCGTGGCCGTGCTGCTGCTCGTGCTGACCATGGCCGGGGGCTGTGCGCATGAGCCGCAGTTCGTCTGGGTACAAGACCTTGCTGCCGCACCGGAGCCCGCCAATCCGATCATCCGAGCGCGCGACACCATCTTGGTCGAGGTGGTCGCGCAGCCTTCGCTCTCGGGCGAGTTCGTCGTGCGCGATGATGGGTACTTCCTGGAGCCCATGGTCGGCAGCATCAAGGTGGCTGAACAGACGCCGGCCCAGGTGGCACGCAGGCTTGAAGATCGCCTCAAGGAACTGGTGGTGGCGCCTGTCGTTTCGGTTTGGATCGCGCGCAACCCGCCCATCCGGGTTGGCGTTGTGGGTGAGGTGAAAACCCCGGGCAGCTACGAACTGACGCGAGATCGTGGCGTGATGGCAGCCCTGGCCGCGGCCGGCTGGCTCACGGAGTTCGCGCACGACGATCGCGTCTTCGTGGTCCGCAAGGCCGGACATGAGACGCGGATTCGGTTCAAAGTCTGCGACCTGACCGGAGCCGAGTCGCACGCCGTCGGCTTCCACCTTGCCGACGGCGATGCAGTCGTCGTGGAGTAGGTCCGTTGCCTGCCGCTGGACCGGTCGCGATATTCGCGCTCCTGTTTGCTGCCGGCGATCTGCAAGTCGGGGCAGGCGCCCAGGCCGAGCTGCGGGCGGGGCAGGCGCCGCTTCTGTCCGGTGAATCACCCTCCACCTTTCTTATGGCGCTGCTCACTGCAGACGCCGATTTGTATTGGACCACGGCCCAAGGCGAAAGCTCGCTCCGGTACGCGCCCCGGCTGCTGTGGCGCGATCCGTCCCCCAACGACCAGATTCGACCGCTGGTCTTGCACGTCTTCGGGTTCAATTACCGCGACCGCCCCAACCGGCGTACCGAGTTGGTTTTGCAGGCGGACGGGTCGTACGGTGAAGTGGACTACGCCTACCTAGGCCAGGCCCTGCCCGGGCAAGCCACCCTACCGGCGGCAACTCGCATCCTCAGTCTGCAAGGCAGCGCCAGACTTGCCTGGCGAGCGTCGCGGCGCACGTCGCTGCAGGCAGGGCTTTCACTGCTGAACTGGCGCACCCTCGACTCAACCACGGCGCCGACCACAGGCGCGGCCAGTGGCGCCACGTCGCTGCCGGAGCAGACCAGACTAGGCTTCGAGCCCCAGCTCAGCTACGCGCTCTCCCGCCGGAACACGCTGCTCCTGCGCGCCGACCTGACTTACAACATTGTTCAGGCCAGCAACGCCAGCGGGAGCCTGGCTTCAGCTTCAGGATTTTCCGCTCTGGCCTGGCAGCCGCAGGTCGCTTGGCGAAGCGAGCTAAACCGGCGCCACCGCTTGGAGCTACAAGCCGGTGTGGTCATCGCTCGCCTGTTTGCTGATCCATGCACCACGAACTCCTTCACACCCGTCGCGCCGATCGGCGGAGCCAGGCTCGCCTCGTTGTTGTATCAATCGCGCAGTCTAGGAGTACGTGGCGACCTGTCCGGTGCTGCCAGCTGGAACCTTGATCCAGTGCTTCGCACCGGCGTTCTCCGCGGTCAGGGCAACACCAGCGTCGGAGCCGCTTTGGGTCCGCGCTGGCGCGCTGAACTGTCCGGCATGGTGTCGACCAATTTGACCCGCCACCCACTGCCCGGGGATCCGGACGAAACCATGTTCATGGCGCGGCTGCCGTTCCGTTTCCAGGCTTCACGGCATTTTGTGTTGGAAGTTGGGGCGCGCTACAGCGAACGGGCCCAACATCTGTCGGCGCCAAAATTCTCCTGGCATGGGCGGGAGTCCTTCGTGTACGTGATGCTGACGGTTGTCGAGCGAGCCAGTCTGCTGACGGTCGGACCGAGCAGCAGACGCTAGGCAGCGCGGCGGGGAAAGGGATTACTCCGGCCACGGCCGTTACCACGACCTTTTGCGGCTATCGTAGTGCTGTCGAGAATCTTCGCGGCCTGCGAGGAAACCGCATCCTGGTAGCCCCGCGGAACAGTGCTGGTTTGGGCGTTGCACCCGTGCTGGCTACCGAACGTAGTCCACGCCCTGGCTGAGGTGGAGAAGAAAACCGCGTGATTTAGGAAGGTTAGTTGGAGCGGGCGAAGGGACTTGAACCCTCGACGTTCACCTTGGCAAGGTGACACTCTACCACTGAGTTACGCCCGCAGAGGTGACTTGGTTTAAGCGGAAACCTCCTTTCGGTCAAGGGGTTGGGTGATTCTTTCGCTTCTGTCCTCATGCATCTCAGAGTGTCCAAAAGGCCATGCAGACCACTATGCAGCCCACGGCGCGTTGTGTCCTTCGAGCAGTCCCTTGTACCCCGCCATCGAAATGATCTTGGCCACCGCCTCCCCTACCCAGCGGCCTCCGGAACGATCACGTCGAAGCCCTCCAGTTCGGCCACCCCAGCCAGTTGCCCGTGACCTCTCAAGCGGGGGGTGGCGTGGTGCGCGTTCTGGCGAGGAAGAGGGTCTACCAGTACCTTGCCACCCGGGCGTACTCACTGAAATACAAGGCGATCCCAAACGCGGTGTGGAGCAGGAGACAGGCGAAGCTAGCCATCGCCCGCATTCGTTCGCCGCGCGGGGCAGTGGTGAGGGCGCCACCGAAATACGCGGAGATGTGGGCGGCAGACTGGACGAAGAGGATGAAGACCGCGATCTGGGCGCTCCAGAGCATATTCCCGTGAATCATTCTGGGCCCGCTTTCCGCCAGCAAGTACATCATCCCGGCGCCGAAAACGAAAAGCACCCAAGCCAGCAGCAAAGCGGAATCCTCCTTGGCCCTTCGGAAATTGATGGCGAGAACTGAAAGGGGGAAAAGCAGCGAGAGAAGCAGCTTGACCGCCAACCACGAGGAGTGCCGCCGAACCACGGCCAGTGGGGCGAACACAATGTGGCTGCTTCCGGGCAGGACACCCGGAATCTGGCTGTCGCTGAAGGTCCAGTGATACTGGAACACGAGGGTCGCACAGGCGGGCACGACGAAGCCCAATAGCAGCAGCTTCCAGTCGATCTGCGAGCGAAACGCCGCCCGCTTGGCTGCGACACTTGCCAGGGCCGGTAGGATGCAGACAGTGTAGTTGGGTTTCGCCAGGGCACAGGCCACGGTTAGCAGGGCACAGCCGATCAAGGTGTGGGTCTTCTCGCCTTGCTCGGGCCAGAGGGCCGCGGCGGCGTAGCCGAACGACAGCAGTGCCAACGGTTTGAGCAAAACCATGGTTGGATTGTGGAACACGTTGGCCGGGATGTACCCGCGGTACAGGTGCCGATCGAGCGGAAAGAGAAGCGCAACGGAGGCGGCAAGTAGCAGGGCGAGGGTCAAGGTGAGGGCGACGGCAGGTGATGAAGTACGGTGCAGGATGAGCCGGACAACGATCGCCGCGGTGGCGGCATAGGCCAGCAGGCTGACGACGATCATTGCTGTGTCGATATCGCCGGGCAGCAGGAAGTTGAGTGCCAGCACGAGAAACTGAAGCAGGAAGTGGGGCGAGTAGAGGGTCAGATGGGCCTTCATCGCCACAGCGATGTTGCGATGAATGGTGTAGTCGTTGCCGGTCCCGGCCAGCCTGGAGACGATCGGCGCCAGAATCAGAACCGCTAGGGCCGACGCCAATGCCGTGGGCCAGAGCCGATGCTGGACTCTCGGCGCGGCGGGGGATGTGCGCCTCTTCGGGGATTTTCGTCGGCGGTGACTCACGGGGATCACAGGGGTTCCGGGCAGGTTCGCGTGGGGACCCGGTGCGAGTCTATTTCGGAAGCTCAGCGGGTACCAGAGCTGCGACTTCCCATAATCTCGCGATAGCCGCGTAGGGTCGTGGCCGTGGCGGGACAGTGGAGCGGCTAGAAGGACAGCCCTCCTCGGGCAGTACGGTTGCTACGTACATATCAGCGCAGAACCTGCTCGGGGATTTCAAGCAGGGCAGCATCTGCTAGGTGAGCATCGGCAACTTCGGCAGCTCAGACGGCAGGGTAATGAAGCTGACACCAAAGTGGCGCGGCCACGGCCACGGCCACGACCTCCTGCGGCCATGGCGGGACTGTGGACTAGAACCACACCAGCACGCTGGCCAAGGCATAGGGCATCGGCACGACTACGCCGTCGCGGCCCACTTCGAGAGCGCAGATTTCGCGTTCACGGGCGTCGCACAGGGTGGCGCTGCGGATGGGGCGGCTGGGGCAGGACAGGCGTACTTCGACTGCGGTGTTCGCGAAACTTGCGAGACGGGCGACAATGGCGTGGCCTTGGAAGGCGGGTTTGAGCGCGGAGACTTGCACGTCGTCGCGGTCGACCAGCATGACCGAATTGGCCAGGTCGTCGAGGTCGGGCTCGTTGGGGCCGAACAGGGCGGCTCGCAAAGCCCGCCGCACGTGATGAGGTAGGCGGTTGCTCCGGGCATCTCCCCCAGGGGTGAACCACACGGCGTAATCAAGCTGCCCTTGGTGCGGATCAGTCCCGGAGGCCGGGTGCGCGAGAATTGGCAGAAAGTGGAATGCCGTCTCGCGGGGCGCGAAGCGCAGGGCGATCCACTCCAGGGCTCCTGCGCCGTCGCTGGCGACTGCGGCAGGCCCTCCCAGAAAGGCGGCCAGCCCAATATCGCTGCGTTCGTCGCGCAAATGCGCGAACGAGCACGCGGGCCAGAAGGTGGGGCGAAAGAGCTTGTGCGCCGGACGTTCCACGATCCCGCCGGGCACGTCCATGGTGAGTCCTGGTGAAATCAGTCGAGTCGGGAAACGGCAGGTGATGGTCCGGCCACGCAGGGCCGAACCCTCCAGGCGCATGCGCAGCACCGGCGAGTTCTTGCGCATCCACAGCCAGCGAACAAATGGCCGCTCGTCAAATTCCGAGTCGACGCGCACCTCGAGCACGCCGTCCCGCGAATTCACCCTGATGCGCGCCGGTGCGTGACTGGCGCGTGACTGCTCGACAAAGGTCCCGCCGAAGAACTCGTGACCCAGGCGCCACAGGCCACCGCTGTCACGATAGCTGACGAGGTCATTGGCAGGACCGGAAAGCAAGTCCTCGCCCGATCCTTTGAAACGGAAATTAGTTATGGCGCCGCCTTGTTGCTCGCTAAGTTCAACGCGATACATGTCGGTTTCTGCCACCAGCGTCCCGGCGTCGAGACTGAAAAGCGGCGGGGGACTGGGCGGGAACGTGGGCGCCGGGGACCGGATGGCACGAATGCGCGCGAGCGCGCGGTCAGCCAGCCCCTCAGCTTGCGCAAGCCAGGGCTGTTGCTCCTGCAGCCAGATGCGATCAGGCGACGTCCCGGTAATGAAGTCGTGATGATTGCTCAACACCGCCAGATCCCAGGCTGCGCGCAGATCGCCGGCAATCTCGGACTCGACACGGATGCCGCCCTTGGGTGAACTCGGCCCTGCCAGCGCCGGCAGCACGGTCAGCTTCTCGGCGATCACCAGCTTGCGCACAATGCGCTTGGCGCGTCGCTTGGCCTCTGGCCGGCTGGCATAGAACCCCATCCAGTAGGGATTGGGGTCCAGGGCCAGCACCGGAAGTGCGGACCGATGGCAAGCCACCAACGCGAGGTAGTCGTCCAAACCCGCGTTCAGCGTCCAGACACCGCTCGACTGGTAGCGGGTGCGATTGTAGCGGTCGAGCAGTTGCAGGAGGCCGGCGATCGGCCCATTGAAGTCGCCACCGATCGGGCAATAGAGATAGGGCGTGCGGGCCAGGGGCGCGAGGTCCCGGACGTAGCCATGAATGCGGCGTGCGACGTGGGATTCAGTTCGCCACGGAAAACCATAAATATGATCCATCCAGCGAACCAGACCGATGTGGGCCAGCAAATCGCCCTGGAAATAGGTGAAGGCATTCCAGTGGCACAGGACCTGCGAGCCATCCGGGCCGCGCCACACGAAATCCGCGGTCTTGAGCTGCTTGGCCAGCAATTCCGCGCTCGATCCCGGCAGCGGGAAGGCAGATTTTCGGCGATAGTCGCTGCCGACGAAGTACATGCCGTCAATGCGCGTGATCGCCGCCATGTCAAAGCCCAGGGCGACCAGCAGGGTGGGCAGCGCGGGCGAATGGCCGAAGTCGTCGGGCAGGTAGGCCAGCCTCGGCTCGACGCTCATGCCGTTGTCCTTGAGCCAGCGCTGTCCGTCGGCATAGTCGCGCAGGATGGCCTCGGTGTCGGGCAACACCGTGTCGGGCGTCGTGATGCCGGTGCCGGTCAGGCGCAGGCGACGCTGGTTGACCAGGCCGCGCAGCCGCTCGCGCTGGGCCGGGTTGGATTGCCAGTGGCGGCGCAGGAAGAACAGGCTTTCGATGGAAAAGACCCGGCGCGGTTCCTGCTCAAGCTCCAGCAAGGCGCGCTCAAAGATCCGTGGAATGCAGAGCTGGTAGTACTCCTCGGTGGTGTGCAGCCAGTTGGGATCCCAGTGGCTGGTTTCGCCGAATATCAGGACGCGGCTTGCTTCAGCGGGAATTCCCAGCTTGGCGCGCAGCGCGCTTTCCTCAAGGCGCGCACCGGTTGCGCCGTTCATGCCGACTGGCGAATCATCAGCGAAATTTTGCGAAGGCGCTGCGATACTTTGACCCAAGCGGCCTCCATTGCGCGGGCGTTCCTACTATCAAATCTAGCAGCTCGCTGGGCCATTCGCGACAATGTAAGAAATTGCGCAATTCCTGCGCTAGTATTGACGTTCGAAGGCCAGTTCCGCCTCAAGGCTTTCTTGATCGCGGTTGATGGTGACCACTGCCAGGCATTTCCCAGCGGAGAGGTACTCGATGCGTGCGTCCAGGCGATCGAGATCTCCGTCCACGCGCACCTCGTCCCAGCGCGCGGCGTGGCCCACGTACCTCAGTGCCACGTCGTAGTGTTGGCTCCAGAAGAAGGGAACGATCGCAAGACGCTTGTTCTGGCCGAGCATGTTCTGGGCTGCCAGCGCCCCCTGCCGCTGCGCCACCACCCAGTGTTCGATCCGCATGCGCTCACCTGACACCGGATCCGGGAAGCGTGCGACATCGCCAGCCGCAAAGATCCCGGGCACGCTGGTTTCAAGCTGCTGGTTGACCAGAATCCCGTCGTCTACGGCAATGCCTGCGTGGTCCGCCAGCCCAGTCACCGGCCGCACGCCTATCCCTACCACGACCAGATCCGCTGGGAGATCCTCGCCGTTGCTCAATGTCACAGTCTTGTGACCGATGGCCGCGGGCCGGCTACCAAAACGGAACGCAACGCCATGTTGTTCGTGCTGGCGTCGCAGAAAATCGGCCACCGCCGGACCAAAGAGGCGCTCCATGGGACGAGCCTCGGGCGTCACCACAGTAACCTGCATTCCTCGTGCGCGAAGCGCGGCTGCGGCTTCCAGGCCGATGAAGCTGGCACCGACAACCACAGCATGACGTGCCCCGCGTGCGGCTTGCTGGATCCGCCTGCTGTCAGCCAATGTCCGCAGGGAAAACACCGAGGGACGAGCCGCGCCAGGCACGTCCAAAGGGATGGGCTGCGCTCCGGTTGCCAGCAGCAGCGCTCCGAACGGCAGCGAGCGGCCGTCGCCAAGTTCGACCAGGCGCGAAGCAATGTCGAGCTTTACCGCTGGACTATTGACGAGAACAGTGATTCCCAACCTAGTGTAGTAATCGGCTGGTCGAAGCGGCATCCACTCCTCGGGCGCTGTGCCGGCCAGATAGTCTTTGGAAAGGTTGGGGCGATCGTAGGGCTCAGCCTGATCGGCGCTGACCAGGGTAATTGGCCCTGCATATCCCTCCTGGCGCAGCGTCTCTGCGGCAGCGTGGCCAGCGGCTCCACCACCCACGATTACCAATGGGCCGTCCACATGCTTCGGTAGCGGCGCAGGCCGCTGCGCTCGCACGTAGACCTTTCCCTCCACCTGCTCGACGTTCCAGCAAGCCAGCGGGCTCAAGGCAGGCGAGCGGGTAACCTCGCCAGTGACGAGCGCGAAACGAGCGTGGTGTAGGGGACAACAGATCTGCCCGCTGGCAACCACACCCTGGGCGAGCGGACCGCCGTAGTGCGTGCACGAGGCGCCCACGGCGTACAACCGTGCGTTTTCACGCACCAGCAAGACCGGATCGCCAGCCACCTTGCCGAGAAGCGGCCTCCCTTCAACCAGGTCAGCACTCGGAATCCCAAGCGACAAGTCAGGCGCAGTCTTGTCATCAGGCTCAGACATGGGGACACCCCCGGCTTTGCGGCATGCAATGGACAGACGGCGTGCCTGGTACTTGATCGTAGTTGATGCTGCGGCCTTCCATCGCCCTATCCTCCTGGTGCGAGAGCATAGTCCTTGGTGCGTGGCGGAGTGAAACTTGAGCTGGCGAAGAGAACACGCAAGCGCGTAACCATGCCGCGATTGTGGCGCAATTCATATCCAAGCTGGAGCAAGCCAGCGAGCGCGAGGCGGAGCGGATTCAAGTACAGACGTGGCGAACCCTGCAGCCCGATCGGGGGACGCGTCTCGGTCGGTGAGACATAAGTGCCGAACACGCGGTCCCACAGCATGAAGGGAGGGCCTCCCAGATTGATCAGCGAGTGACCGGGCAGCGCCGAGTGGTGCATATAGTGATAGGGCCCATCACCGAAAAAGGCGCCGAGCGCGCGCAAAGGGCGGCTCCGCCAAAACGTCTCGTAAAGGGCTGTGTTGTGCGAGCCGATGAGGGGGATTTGGCCGAGCATGCGTAAGAGCAATGCTTCCGCGATCATCGCGTCGGAATGAAAGAGTTTGGCGCACACGCCGACCCCAATTTGAAAGGGCACGCTCAGCAGGAAAAACAGCGGGAAGGGGGCAAACACCGGTTGTGTGGTGGGGATAGTCAGATAAGGGGTCATATGGTGTGGGCGATGCCAGAGCAGCCAAAACGGTCGCCAGGTGTGGCCCAAGCGATGGAACCAATACTGGAAGAGATCGCCGAGCGCGACACTGGCGACGAGCGCAAGCGGGCCGGGCAAGTTCACCAGGGTCGGCACGCGGGCCACCTGAGCGCTGCACCATTCGGTGTAGTGGCGAAGCAGAGCGAAGCCGAAGAAGAACCCGTGCCCCATCACGGCGCTTGCGGCGCCGGCGAGCGCGAGGCCCACGTAGAGCATAAGTGTCAAGCAGACGGTCAGCAGGAAGAAGGAGACGATTTGTCGCCGGGGCAGCGCTGGGTCGGGCGACAAACCGCGATAGAGCATGACGCCGTTCCAGACAAGCACGAACCCTGCAAGGGGAAGCATGAGGGCGAGCCAGCCGGGCGACACGCCGGCAAGTTGACTTTCAAACCTTGTCAGGGCGACGCCGGCTTCGTCGACCAGCCCGGGGCCGAGCATGACGTTCTCATGCACAAACGCGTCGACCACCACCGTGAGCGCAAAAGCCACGGCGAACACCGCGTAGCCGGCATGGATCCAAGGCTCCCACCGAGGGCGCGGTTCCGGAGGTTCCCAGATGAGGAGATGCATTGAACGGCGACCTTTTCTGGGGAATTGGATGCTCGATGAACGGGAAATATGGCCGTTCGGGCAGCGCGCGACGGGCTTGCCCCCAACATTGTGGCCCACGCTGACGCATCTGCGGGTGCTCGATGCCGTGTAGTTAGGTCGTTGGACGCGCGCTGGACGATTTCCTACGCAACTTCGAAAGCAATTCCTCAAGCTTGTCCAGGCTTGGCGGCTTGGCAAGGTGCCGGTCAAACCCCGCCTCGGCTGCCCGCAGGACATCGTCGGGCAGTGCGTACCCGCTCAGCGCCACCAGAAATGCGTCTTTGAGCGCCTCATCGGCCCGGAACGCGCGCGCTACCTCATACCCATCCATGCCGGGCAGGCCAATGTCGCAGAGCACGACCTCAGGACAGTACGCGCGCGCCCTGCTCAGGCCGGCGGGTCCGTTTTCGGCGACCTCGACCTGGTGGCCGCAGAGTTCGAGCGCCTCGCGCAAACTCTGAGCTGCGTCGGCTTGGTCCTCGATGATGAGCACGCGGCGGACTCTGGGTGAAGCGTCGACGGGGGTCGGAGTTTTGGCGTCGAACTCGCCATCGAGTGGCAGTCGGACGATGAACTCCGTGCCTTTGCCGATGCCCTGGCTGTGCACGCTGATCGCTCCGCCGTGCAGCTCGACCAGGCCCTTGGCCAACACCAGCCCAAGCCCGAGGCCGCCTTGACTCCGATCCATGGTGTCATCGGCCTGGGCAAAGGGCTGGAACAGGCGCGGCAGCAACTCAGGCGAAATTCCGACTCCGGTATCCGCGACGCGGATGACCGCCCGCCTCGTCCCCGGATCGACAGCGAGGGACACCTGGGTGCGCCCACCCTTGCCGGTGAACTTGGCCGCGTTCAGCAGAAGGTTTCCCACCACCTGCGCCAGGCGTGTCGGGTCGGCGTTCACGACAATACGCTCGGCCGGCAGGGCGGCCTCGAGGTGGACCTCGCCCTTCTCGAAGAGCGTACGGTGATCCTCGATGGTTCGCCGCACGAGACTAGTCAAGTTCAGCGACTCGCACTGTAGCCGGATCTTGTTCTTCGCGATGCGGGTTACGTCCAGGAGATCGTCGACGAGACGGGTCAGGTGCCCGACCTGGCGATCGATGATGGCCTGAGCACGGCGGGCCTGGTCACCGCCCGGGACCGCCCGATCCAAAATGAATAGGCTGTTGCGGATGGGCGCGAGCGGGTTGCGCAGCTCGTGGGAGAGCACCGCGAGAAATTCATCCTTGCGCCGGTCGGCCTCGCGCAGCGCCTCCTGGGTTCGAATCAGATCGGTGATGTCGGTACACACCGTGACCGCTCCGACAGCCTGACCGCCCAACTGCAAGGGAGCGGACGAGAATGATACGACTATCTCCTGCCCGTCGGGTCGGGTGAGAACGAATCGTTCGCCGAGAACTCGCTCGCCCTTGAGCGCGCGAGTGGTCGGCATCTCCTCGCGCACCAGCGGACGCCCATCCAGCCGGCGGGAGGACAGACGTTTGGCCAGAATCTCGATGTCAACCCCGAGCGGGTCGATGTCATAAAGCGCCCGAGCGGCGGCGTTGGTGCGAACCATCTTCCCCGCGGCGTCGTACACGATGATCCCATGGGTCATGGCCGCAAACGCAGCCTCCAGCTCAGCCGCGTTGCGCCTGGCCGCCGCTTCGGCCCGCTCTCGTGCGGCGACGTGCTTCTCCAGTCCCCTGCCCCACAGGGTGAGACCCACGACACCCAGCAGCCAAAGCAATCCGTGGGCAATCGACGTGCGCACAACCTGCGGCCTCCCGATGGCCAGGATCGGCTCCATCGGCACGGACACGCTGATCCCGCCCCGGATGTCGCCTTCCTGGTAGCCCTGTTGAGCGTGGCATCTGAGGCAGGGCTTCTCGATCAGAAATGGTCGCATCAGGCGGAGGTCCTGCCGCCCGTCCCTGCTTTCGAACGCGCTCACCTCCCTGGCTCCGGTTTCGAAGGAGGTCAACGCAGCCGTCTCGAAGAGATCGGGTGTGTTCTCGGGACGCAACGGTTTGAGGCTGGTGAGGTGACCTCGGCTACCGCGGCCCTGCTGCGCCAGTTGGTTCACCTGGCGGGCCATGTAGGCGGGATTGAGGAGCGTCAGAGATACGCCGGAGGTTGTTGTGACATCCCGATTGGGGACATTGAGATAGGGATTGGGCGGCGTGTGCTCCGACACCGGCACGTACACCCCGCCCTGCTGCGCGGCCCATCTGCGGTAGAGGATGTCGTTGTCGAAAGTGACCTGGGCGCTGATACGCGCGATCTCGATAGTCTTCTCCCTCTGCTCGTGCAGGTTCCACAAGAGAGAAGCGGCGAGGCACCCTGTCCAGAGTGCGGCCATTAGGCGGGCCTGACGCCCCATTGTCACTTAGATGTCACGTGCGGGCAGGTGTGTCAGTCGGACGACTTAGCCAACCTGCGGCAAAGAAGGGCTGATAGCCAAGATGGCGCATGCTAGACATGCGTGTCGCGGAAGCGAGACGCGGCCGCTCCAACCCATTGTGAACCTGATGGATTTGTTGGCACATCGGCGCTCGATGCGCCGTATGAAAGTGTGTCCATGAGTCGTCAGCCGCGAAAACGGCCTGCCAACCGGGAAACTCCCGAGGGTGGATCGCGCAAGATCACCAAACCCAAGCCGGCCGAAGCCGAGCAGGCCAGTCTGGCCCAGCAGCGAACTCCCTAGTCACGTGTCGCTTGTCGTTCCGGGCGGCCCATCAAGCAGGAACTGTTGCCAGGTGATCGCCGGCACATCTGCTCGCTCGGCGGTCACGCGCCCGCTGGCGCTCTGGTCGTAGGGGGAAGGGACAATCGGACGTTTGCGAGCAGGTCACCGCGCGGCGGCGGCTCGGGCTTCGCGGGGCGGCTGAGCAGGATTATCCCGCCTAAGTAGGTTGCGCCCGTGCTCTCCCACGTGCAGGAAGTCGTCCACTGTCTCATGCACATTCGGGAATTCGCGTTGCCAAACTGGGTCCATCACCCTCTTCAGGCTCACCGCGTATTCGTCCAGGCCTCTGGCGAGAACGTCCTTGATCTTCTCCGCCCCTTCTTGCGAGGGCGTGGGGTGAAACTTCTCCAGGGCGTCGCGCAGAATTTGCGGCCGATCGATGATGGGGCAGGGGCGATAGATGTTCCTAATTTCGCGGTTTCGCTTGCGAATGTACCTGAAGTAGTCGCTCGACAAGGCGGTCTTCAGCGACACGTCCTTGATGTTGTGCACGTGGAACTGATGGAACACGCAAGGCTCAACGCCTCCCTGCGCATTGATGTGGAAATAGCGCTGCCCGGCCGACAGGCAGCCGCCCACCAGGGGCCCGTCGCACCAGAAATCGGCCGCCACAATCGGCTTGTTCGCGCGGATCTGGCGGATGCGCTGCATGCGGTGCAAGCGCTGCTCGGGAGTGGGCATCAAGTTGAGGTCAGGATCGCGCCCGACCGGCATGTAAGAGAAGTACCAGCCGATCATGCACCCGCGCTCCACGTAGAAGTCGATGAACTCGTCCGAGACGATGAGATCATTGTTCAACCGTGTGGGCGTGCCGGAGAAGCCGAAGATCACGCCCGCCTGCTTGAGCGCCGCCATCGCGTCCAGAATCCGGTTGTACACGCCCACACCCCGGCGCGCGGTGGTCTCCTTCTCGAAACCCTCCACGCTGATGCACGGGATGACGTTGCCCAGCTTGGCCAATCGTGGCGCCAACTGGCGCTCAGCGATCAAGGTTCCGTTGGTATAGGTCATGAAGATCATGTCGCTGTGCCGTTCGCACAGCTCCAGGAAGTCCTCGCGGATGAACGGCTCGCCGCCGCTCACCACCACGAAACGGATGCCCAGATCCTTGGCCTCGCCATAGATGCGGTCCAGGTCAGCCGTGCTGAGCGCATCCTTGCGATTGTAGTAGGCGGAATAGCAGCCTACGCACTTCAGGTTGCAGCGCATGGTCGGACTGATGACCATCATGTGCGGGTAGTCGGTCAATTCCTTCTTGTTGCGCTTGCGATAGGGCGTGCCGAGCAGGATCTGGTCGCCCACCAGGTTGTGCACCAGACGTGAAAGGCAGTTTGCCGCGAGCTCGCGGTGGCGCCGCTTAACCTCGCAGAACAACTTGAAGAGGAAATCCCCGCTTATCGGATCACTGAGGTCGTGCTTGGACCTCTCGATGCGGCGCCGGACCGAATCCTCGGATATCAGGCCGAGTCCCTTGGTGGCGGTACTTAGGGCCAGATGAACGAGCATCTTCTTTGGATTCCAGCGGGTCATTGCAGCAACTCCTTTCTAGGCATGATTTGGTGAACGAACGTTTGCAAGCCATGGACCAAGACCCACGCGTGCGCAATATGGCCACGCCACGACGGAATCTGGCCGCAACTGGCCCTGCGACTGATGGAGATCCAACACCGACCGGCGAACCCTCACCGGTTGAAGGTGGACGCCCTCGTTACCGAGTCGCTCATAGGACTTCGAGGCGCTCTTGTTTCTGCGTTTCACGGGCAGACCGGCCACTCTAGGTGAGCTCGTGCCATCTGATGCCGCCGTCCGCATTGATGTGCCACAATAACCTCCCGGCGCAGCCCAACGGGAAGAACACCACTGGGCTCCAATCCTGTCACCGCGCTGGGAGGCAGAGACTCGTAGCCCAATGCAATACAGGCTGGACAACGGCATGCGGCAGCTCGCCAGTGGAAACCGTTAGTCAACAGATTGGTGGACTACCCTATTCCCAATGTAGGAACGGCGGGCCGGGTGAATGGCGCGAAGACGCAAGCGGTGTCGACCCCGGCAGCGGTGGCCCCGCGCTAGTCGACCGGAAAATGTGATCTAGATCACGCTTCCGTCAGGGAGAATGCCATTCTTGGGAATGACCACGATCCCATCACGGATGAAATAGCCGTCCCCATCCTTTTCTTTGACCCCGGCTTGGTTGACGATGCGGACGCTGCGGCCGATGCGGGCGTTCTTGTCGATGATGGCGCTCTCGATGATCGAATCGGAGCCGACGCCGACCGGCGGTATGCCGCGCGCCTCGGTGGCGCGTATCTCATCCAAGGTCTCGTAGCTGTCGGCGCCGATGAGCAGACTGTTGCGGATGCGCACGTTGCTGCCGATGCGACTGCGGATACCGATGACGGCGCGGTCGATATCCGCGCCTTGCAAGATACAACCCTCGGAGATGAGGGCATTGTGAATGGTGCATTGATCCAGCTTCGAAGCAGGCAGAAAGCGCTGTTTGGTGAAAACGGGGCGGGCGGCGTCGTAGAAATCAAAAGGAGGAATCGGCTGGCACAGGGCTAGGTTGGCTTTGAAGTACGACGGGATCGTCCCGACATCCTCCCAGTAGCCGCGATAGACATGCGCCTGCACGCGCTGGTCCGGGACTGCGTTGGGGATGACATGCCGACCGAAGTCAACCAGCTTCGGGTCGGAGACGGCCTTCTCCAGAACGTCTCGCCGGAAGATATAGATGCCCATCGAGGCCAGGCAGGCGGGCTCGTGCCCGGGGATGTCGGAAATCAGGGCCGGCAGTCGCTCGCGCGGCGGCTTCTCCTCGAAGAGGACGACGCGGCCGGTTCCGTCTATCTTCAGGATGCCGAGTCCGGTGGCGTGCTCTTCCGCCACGGGAATCACCGCCACGGTCGCATCGGCGCCGCTCTCGCGATGGGTGCGCAGCATTCGGCGGAAGTCCATGCTGTACAGTTGGTCTCCCGACAGCACCATCAGATCGCGCCCAGCTCTCCGATGCATGTGGCGCAGGCCCTGGCGCACGGCATCGGCCGTGCCCTGAAACCAATCGCCTCCCTCCTCGGTCTGCTCCGCGGCCAGCACGGTCACGAAGCCTGAAGAGAACACGTCGAACTTGTAGGTCATCGCGATATGCGTGTTCAGGCTTTCCGAGTTGAACTGCGTGAGCACGAAGATGTGCCGCAGCCCCGCGTTCAGGCAGTTGCTGATGGGGATGTCGATGAGGCGATACTTGCCGCCGATGGGGACGGCCGGCTTCGAGCGTTTGAGGGTGAGGGGAAACAGGCGCGCCCCGCGTCCGCCCCCCAATATGATTGCCAGCACGTCGTCCATAGCCGCGATCCTTACCTCGGAATCTCACGGCTTGCAGGCGCAGGTTAGCGGCCAGCGTATCCAGAGTGTCCGGCCACGGCCACGGCCACGGCCACCCTTCATTGGCTGGCCGGGCGCGCGACTTCGCCTTGGGCTACCGCCTCCCGCCAGGCGCCCCGCGGCGTCGCTGCGCTTGCCGCGGGATTACGCGGGATTGGGGCGTCTGGCCTTGGTGGGCGAAATCTGGCAAGGTACGTCAATGCGCGTCGGCTATCACTGTCCTGGGCTCGTCCTTCTGTGCTGCTGCTTGCTCCTCGGGCTGGCGTGCTACCGGACCCCGCTGCTGCCGATCTGCTCGATCGATATCGCGCCCACCGCCCTCGATTTTGGTGAGGTCGCTCCCGGCGACCAGGCGAGCGGGAACGTTGGCGTGGCCAACCGGAGTGATACCACCTGCCGGATCTCAGGCGCGCTAGACCCCAGCTCTGACCCCTGGTTCGCGCTTGGCACGCCGGCGTCGCTGGTCCTGGATCCGGGCGAGCAGGCAAGCTTTTCCGTGACCTTCAGCCCCGTCAGCGTCGCGGTGCCGCTTGCCCGTCGGGGAACCCTAGTGTTGCAGACCAACGATCCGCTTCGGCCGCAATTGGAGGTGTCGCTCACCGGCCGAATTCAGACCAACTGCAGGGTCAGTTTTCGACCGCTCGCCGTCGACTTCGGGCACGTCCACATCGACACCAAGGCCAATTCTCTGGTCGTTGTCACGAACGATGGCACCACTCCGTGTGACGTTGCGGGGATCGCAATCGGTCAGGGCAGTGATCCGCAGTTCGGGCTCGAACCGCAAGATGACCACTTCTCGCTCGCTCCCGGCTATGAACAGTCGATTATGCTCGCCTTTCACGCCACTGACGTGGCGCTCCCCCATCACCGGATCGGGACTCTGGTTTTCGAGAGTACCGACGGCAAGCACGCGACTGTGACGATCCCGCTCTCGGCCGACATCGACATCGGCTGCGCGCTGACCGTCGCGCCGGACAGGCTGGACTTCGGCAAGGTTGTCCTTAACACAACCACCCCCAGCCAAGCTGTCGTCTTGGGCAACCAGGGCAGTGACCCCTGCCAGGTGTCGGGCGTCGACTTCGGCCCGGGCAGTGACCCGGGCTTCGCCCTGGACACCGGGCAGGCGCGCGCGTTCGCCGTCGCGCCAGGGGAAGGCGCGAGTATCTCCCTCCATTTCGGCGCATTCGACAGCTTGCCCCCCCACCTGAAAACCGGGACGCTGGTCCTGCAAACCGGCAACCCACGCGCGCCCACGGCGTCGGTGTCATTGTCGGCTACCATCGACACGGTCTGTGTCGAGGCCAGCAGCCAGTGGATCTACACCGTGGACAAGCAGGGCATGTTGTCGCGTTTTGATCCGACGACGGCGACCTTCACCGACATCGGGATACTCCAATGCCCGACCACGGCCGGGACCAACTCGATGGCGGTTGATCAGAACGCAGTCGCGTGGGTGAACTATAGCGATGGCAGTCTTTTCAAGGTGGACACCGCGACTGCCGGGTGCGAGGCGACGAGCTTCCAAGTGGGACAGCGTGGGCTGAGCAGATTTGGAATGGGTTTTGTGTTCGATCCGTCGACCGACGTCGATACGCTGTATATCTCCGGCATCAACTACCCTCAGATACTGGCCACCGTGTCGTTTCCTTCCCTGATGGTGACGCCGGTTGCCAAACTCCAGGCCGGAGATGCAGAGCTGACTGGAACTGGTGACGGCAGCTTGTGGGGCTTTGTTCCGAACGGGAGCGGGCCAGCGGGTTCCGCCGTCTTGGTACGGATTGACCCAACCACCGGCAGGACGCTGGAAAGCTACTCGTATCCAGACCTAGCAAGTGGGGGCAACTGGGCCGTGAAGTTCTGGGGCGGCTCATTCTGGATCTTCCTCGGCAGCTCAGTGTATGAGGTGCCGCGCGACACGCCGCAGACCATCCGCACCGTCATCGCCGGTACCGCCCCCTTTATCGTCGGCGCCGGGGTTTCGAGCTGCGCGCCGATACGCTAGTGTGAGCAAGTCAGCGTGGAGGGCTGTACGGCGCAGCTTCCCGCGTGACAACAAGCACCATGGGGACAGCTTTGTGGTCCCGTGCAATCGATTCCGCAAGTTGAGGCGGCGCAATCTACGCGCCCCTGGCACGAGTTCGTGCCTGTGCAGCCGGCGGTGACTGTGGTTCCGTATACCGACACAGCTCCCGCGCAAGACCCGTTCCCCGAGCAGGTCAATGCGCACGTGTTGCCTGAACAAGCCACGTTCGCGGCACAGGCGCCGTCGCCGCTACAACTGACTTGATTCGTGCCAGCGCCGGTGGCCACCCCGCTGTGGCAGGCATTGGTGCCACCGCAAGCCACTGTGCAGGAAGTGCCCGAGCAGTTGACCGAGCCTGTGCACGAATTGGATCCCGTACACGCGATGTCGCAACCGGCAGCCTGGCCGCAGTCAATCCCGCCTGCGCATCCATCTTGCCCGCAGGTGATTTGGCAAGTGAGGAGGTTTGGACAAGTGACCACGGATCCGCAAGCGCCGGTAGCGCTGCAATCAATCACGCATTTGTCGTCGGTGTAGGTTCCGCCAACTGCGACACACCGATCGGCATCGGTTGGCTCGGTGGGGGAGTTCCCCATGTCGTCGCTACTGCTGTCGCCAGCCCCACTGGTTCCCCCGCCGTCGTCCAAAGTTACCCCATCGTCAGAAGAATTGCTGTCGTCAGAGGCTGCGTCCGCCCCTCCGCTGCCCCCACTGCCTACCGTCCCACCCGTGGCTTCCTGCCCGCCCGAGGCGGAGTTCCCCCCGCTGGCTTCCTGCCCGCCCGAGGCGGCGTTCCCCCCGCTGGCTGCCTGCCCGCCTGAGGCGACGTTTCCACCGCTGGCTGCCTGCCCGCCTGAGGCGACGTTTCCACCGCTTCCGCTGCCGCCTCCACTTCCGCTGCTGCCCCCGCTGTGTGCGCCCGCCCCGCCGCTGGTGCCCGTGCCGCCCTGGCCGCCGCTTCCTTGGGGCGGAGGAGAGGGTGCGATCGAGCACGACGCAATACCAAGAACAGCAATGGCTAGCAGGCTGCAGACGGGCGCGTGGTTCTGGAGGATTCGAGAGACTTTCATCATGTCGTATCAACACGCCGTGGGTTCAGAAGGGGAAGGTCGCCTCCGCCATCGCCGAGCAGGCTAGGATGTGGATGAAACGCAGTGACTAGGCGCGCCATCGGCGGTGACCACGCCCGTAGCGGCAGCAACCGACGTGCACTCAACCCCCGCGAGCCTCACCACATTCGGTGCCACACCCTATTCATTCTTCCGCGCGAAGGTCTTTGCTGGATTCGTATCCCATCAGTGCTTCTCCCGCACGTTCATGCGACTCTTCCACGTCCGGCTGTTCGCCTCTCCGCGTCCGCGAGCGCGTGCTCGATAGCTTCAATGCTCGGGGGTTTGGCAAGGTGGCAATCGAAGCCCGCCTCCTGCGCCTTGGCAACGTCCTCGGCGGCGGCGTACCCACTCAACGCAATCAGAGTGGTGGCGGACAGGGCGGCGTCGGCGCGAACCGCCCGCGCGATCTCGTACCCGTCCATCCCAGGCAGGCCGATGTCGCAGAGGACGACGTCGGGCCGGTGCACCCGAATCCTCTCCATGCCCTCATCGCCGGAGTAGGCAACCATCGCCGAGTGATTCACCAGCTCCAGCACCTCTCGCAGGCTGTCGGCGGCGTCGCGGTTGTCTTCGATGATGAGGACGCGCCGACGCGGTTGCGAAGGCTCGGCCTGGGCAGGGCGAGGCGCGGTGACTGCCGATGCGGTTACCGTGGGCAGCACCACCTCGACCTCGGCACCCTTGCCTGGCCCTTCGCTGCGCACCGCAACCGAACCGCCATGCATTTCCACCAGGCCCTTGACCAGCGCCAGTCCCAGGCCGAGACCACCCTGTGAGCGGTCGAGGGTCCGGTCCGCCTGAGTGAACGGCTCAAACAGGTGCGGCACGATGTCTGCGGCGATGCCAACCCCGGTGTCGCAGACCCGAACTGCCGCCTGGCCATCCTCACGCCTCTCGACCGACACGGTGGTGGCGCCGCCTTTGGGGGTGAACTTCACGGCATTCTGCAACACATTGCCGACTACCTGGGCAAGGCGGGTCCTGTCTGCATTGACCCTCAACCTGGCGCCGCTGGGCCGCAAGGTAAGCTTGACTCCGGTTCTTGCGAACAGGTCGCGGTGGTCCTCGACGGTACGGCCTACCAGTTCGTCGAGATCCAGTTGTTCCTTCTCAAGCTGGATCTTTCCCCGGGTGATCCGCGTGACGTCAAGCAGATCGTCGACCAGCCTGGTCAGGTGCGTGACCTGGCGCTCGATCACCGATTCAGCGCGCTGCACTTGCTCGGCATCACCGCGGACATGCGCGAGGACGTAGAGGCTGTTCTTGATCGGTGCGAGCGGGTTGCGCAGCTCGTGGGAGAGCATCGCGAGAAACTCATTCTTCCGCGCGTCCGCGTCGCGAAGCTCAGTCTCGCTCTGTCGTAGGGCACGTTCGGCCTCGCCGCGCAGGCGCTCGGCTTCGATCGCATCTAGCGCGTACGAGACATCGGCCGCCAGCGCCAGCAGTAGCTCGACCTGCTCCGAGTCGAAGACAGCACGTTGCTTCGAGTACAAGGTAAGAGCGCCCACCGCCTTTCCGTTCCTGTGCAGGGGGAAGGCGGCGGAAGCTCGGAAGCCGTGGCGCAAGGCCGACTCGCGCCATGGCGACATCAAAGGGTTGGCGTCGAAGTCATCATTCACCACTGCCCGATCGTCGCGGATGCACGAGCCCGTCGGGCCTTGGCCCAGTTCGCCTTCGACCTCCACTGTGATGCCATCAAGGTACTCGGTGGCGGTACCGCTGGCCGCCGCGGGCTTCACCCTACCGCCTTCGACCAGACCGACCCAGACCAATGGGCATGTCATCTGCTCGGCGACGATACGGCACACTTCCCGGAAGATCTGAGTCTGGTCGCGCGTGCGGACGATCATCTCGTTGGCCCGGCTGAGGACCGCATAGAGCTGCGTGAGCTGCTGCACGCGATGTGACTGGATCTCGCGCTCGGTGACATCCCGGAACAGCACGGTCAGGTTGTCCGGACCCGGATAGCCAAACAGCTCTACCGTTCGATCGGTGACCACCGATGGTGCATGGACGCGGATCGGGGCGCCGGTCTTCATTGCCCGGCGCAATTCAGCCTCGAAGATGCTGCCGCGAAATCGGGGGAAAACTTCGTAGAGGAAGCGCCCCAGCACTTCTTCGCGCGACCTGTGGAAGTAGCCCAGGGCGGTGTCGTTCATGTGGGTCACGCGCCATTGCCGATCAATGGCGTAAAAACCGTCGGCGATGCTGTCGACAATGGCCGCCAGCCGCTGCTGGGCCTGCTTGCGCTCGCTGATGTCGTGGCCCGACTCGAAAATCCGCTCGTCTCCATCTTCGCCGCGCACAAGCTGCATCCGGACAGAGACCGTGACCATCCGTCCTTTCTTGGAGCGGTTGACCAGATCCCCTTCCCAGTGGCCAACCCGAGCCAGCATCGCGTCCACCTCGGCCATGGAAATCGCGCCAACCGTCTGCAGGAGCTGGTAGACATTCTTGCCCACAACCTCCTTCTCAGTGAAGCCGTAGAGATCTTCGGCTCCGTCGTTCCAGAACTCGATTTGCCCGCCCAGGCGGCGCACGTGGACGGCGTCCTGGGATAGACGTAGCAGGCTGGCGTAGCGGCGGACCAGCTCCTCCGCTTGCTTGCGCTCGTCCACCTTCTGCCGTAGCTCGCGGTTGACGGTCTCCAGCTCCACGTTCACCGACTGGAGCTCTTCCTTGGTAGTCTGTAACTCTTCACTGGCGGACTGCAGTCGCTGGTTGGCGAAGATGAGATCCTCATTCGTAACTCCCAGGGCAGCCACAGCAAAGCCTCCCGGCGTGGGAGCGACGGCTGTGGCCGGAGCCCTGGGCGCCTTGCCGGCCCGTGCCCGAGTGGGGGGTGAACTCGGCTTGGTCGGCCCTCGGGACCCTCGGGGTTTCGTCTTCCGCTTGGTCATGCGAACCTTCGACCCGGCGTCAACCGGCGACTCTGCTATATCACAAGATCGCGCGGGTGTTTGCCGACGTGAAGCCCGCCGCACATAGCCGCGAAGTGCTGGCCGCTTTGGATGCCCTGGCTGCCACCGGCAAGTAGATCACTTTCCCTCGGGTCAGGCGCAGGCAGAGAGGCAGGCATCCGCCCTGCCCTGCCACATGTGGGTGACTTTGAGCATCGTACTCAGGTACTGGGCGTCCTAAGGGGTACGCCGGCCACCAAGATCACCGAGTAGTTCCTCGAACCATGAACAGGAACTTCCAAGAACAGTCTCTTTTTGCCGGAGGAAAACCATGATCGAACTGCGGGAAATTCGGGTGTTGGCCATTGGACTGATGACGTTGGCCGGATGTTCAAGCAGCAATAGCGGGAATGCCAATGGCACGGGTGGAAGCTCGGGAACCGGAGGCGCCTCAGTAAACGGTGGCGCAATAGCGACCGGCGGGGTGAGCGCCGCGGGCGGGGTGACGACGACCGGCGGGGTGACGACGACCGGCGGGGTGAGCACCACTGGCGGCGTGGCAACCACCGGCGGGGTGACGACGACCGGCGGGGTGAGCACCACTGGCGGCGTGGCAACCACCGGCGGGGTGACCGCCACCGGCGGCGTGGCAACCACCGGCGGGGTGACCGCC
>PMBS01000073.1:0-21270 GCA_003153015.1 Myxococcales bacterium | reverse complement strand
GGCGTAGCAACCACCGGCGGCGTGACAACCACCGGCGGGGTGACCGCCACCGGCGGATCCACCCATGCGGATGCTGGCGCTGCCTGCCACGCGCCCGGCACCCTGATGGTGACGAACAGTGGAACGATGGCCTGGTTGATCGATGGGGTGGCGAATCCTACGCTGACGTTCTGTCGTGGAAGCACCTATACCTTCTCTGTGAATGTCCCCTCAATTCATGTCTTCTACATCAAGACCGTGAACTCAACTGGGCCATCGAACGCCTACGACACCGGGGTTACTGGGAATGGAACCAGCTCGGGCAACGTCATATTTGACGTCCCCGCCAGCGCTCCGAACACGCTACACTACAATTGTGCCAATCACGCCATGATGAACGGAATCATCAACATTGTGAACTGACCCTGCCCACAGATATCCCGGCTAGTCCAACACAACTGCTAGCGGGATTTCGACCTGGCCAAAGGACTGATTAGTTATCGCGTCGACCAGATCGGTGCGGAGGGTGAGAGTCGCGGGGTCCTGCTTCGTCTTTGGAAAATAGACGAAACCCGCGATCTTTCGTCCATCCGCCACGACGCCTTCCCGGATCGCCCGGCGGAGCATCTCCTTGGTGGGTAGGCTTTCTTGCCAGGACATCTTGCTGGCGAGGTAGTCGTCGAAACCCGGCTCGAGCCAGGTGCCCATCCACGGATCCTCAATGCCAAACTCGGGAGGCACGGCCGAGATGGGGATGATAGCCTTGCCGTTCACCTTGAAAGGCGGCACGGCACTAATCGTCACCTGACTGTCATTCGGATCTTCCATGCGGAGGGCGCTGTAGCGCAGCCACAACGCCTTGCCGCTGTGGTTCTCGATCTGCATCCAGATGGGCAAGACGTATTGCGACAAGGTTGGTGGATCCCCGTTCCAAATCTGCACCCTCGCCAGCACGCGCACGCCTGCGTTTTCACCCGCTAGAGTTTCGCCATGTCCATGAGACGCCGCTACAGCAGGCCCAGGTATTGGTTGATCGCTGTGGGCGCAAGCAGACAGCGCAAGCGTACTCAGCCCAGCTAGCGCGCCGAGCAGCCATTTCATCCGATTCGCCAGCTCCCTCGCATTTCTCATGACTCCCCCCTTCCGTCCAGCTAAGTCCGGTGCGCGTGCGCGGGCTCCCTGCGGTGTAGCTTGGAACTCGCATCGAGCTGGTAGGTGCGTCCTCGCCACGCCACTTCCGGCTTGAGAATCGCGCTTACCAAAACCAGCGGACCCAGCAACAAGATCGCGGCCGGGACCCAGGCATGGCGCCAGCCGATGGCCGCACCACCCAGAATGCGGTGCAGACGCACCATACTTGCACTCACCGCGACCACGGTGGCGGCGGCGGGAATCGCGATGAGGTACTGGCGGTCTATCAAAGCGAGCGCGGCCATGAGGAATCCCAGCCAGAACTCGGCGCCGCGCAGCCACACCGGCAGCTTGAAGGACCAGGTCGGCAAGCCCGAGCGTGAGAAGATCATCCACCGGCGGAACATGCGGGCGAATTCCAGCAGTCCGAGTCCGCGAATCACCACGGGGAGCGTGTCCTGTGAGACGACGTTGCGATACCCGGCCGCCACCACATCCATCCCGATTCGCATGTCGTCGACCAATTCGCCGCGCACGCTTCTAAGGTCATGCAGGGTCTTGAGGGTTTCTCGCCGAAAGACCATTAGCTGTCCCATGATGAAGGGCATGTCCCCGCTCTTGCAGACGGTGGCTGCCACCGCTGGTCCATAGAGTCCGTTGAGCATGAGTACGGCGCCCACGTCGCCTGCGGTTTGCGGCGCCTCCGTGGCCACCACCGGCACGAAAACCGATCCGGCTCGCTCAGTGGTGAGTAGCTTTTCCACCGCCATGCGCAGCGAATGAGGATGGGGCCGGGTATCCGAGTCTCCAAAGGCCACCAACTCGCCCGTGGCTTGTCCCAGACCGGCGATCATCGCGTGAAGTTTCCCGGTCATGGTCGGGGGTGGCGGGCCGGCCACCATGAGCATGGCCGTGCCGCGCCGGCCAGCAGCCACGTGGGCGGCAATCGCCCGGCGAACCGTCGCAAAAGCGGGATCGAGGTCGTCGTCGAAAACGAAGATGGTTTCAACCTCGCCCGGGTACTCGTTGTCCAGCGCCGCGACCAGGTTCTTGGCCGCGTCCACGTCCAATCCTCGCACGGGACGTACGACGGTGATGGAGGGCAGAGGCTTGCCCTTCCGCCCATCAGCACCCGCAATCCCGAAGCCCCGAGCGGCGGCTCGCTGTTCGAGCAGCGAGCGACGCAGCCGGAAGTGATCCCAGAGCGTTGCAAAGAAAAGCAACAATCCCAACCCAATAGCCAGATTTTCCACGCCCCACCTCCTTGGACGACCCCACCAGCACTCGCGCGCCGTTCCTGCGGCGCTCCAGTTGAGCCATCCGTTCCTGTCAAGTTGGATGCTCACTTCTTACAACGGTTGCTTCTGGGCCTCGCGAAGGTCGCGTCACGCGCGACAGGCCTGAAGCATCAAACCCCGGAAGCGTTGCCAAATCGGTGACGCGGTCTGACTGTCCACGGCAGGGAGGGACCTACAATGAATTCTCGACTCAAACGCGTCCCGGTGACGACGCTACAGATTGGTGTTGCTGCGGTTGGGCTGCTGCTGGTTGCGACCGCGACGGCCCGGGCGCAGGAAGCCTCTTCGCCGGCACAGCCGCCCGAGGCGCAGGAGGCCTCTTCGCCGGCCAAGCCGCCCGAGGCGGCCATCGAGCAGATCGACAACCCCCAGGTTTTCAACCTCTGGCTCGACCCGGAGAACTATCCGCGCATTGAACGTGCGGTCAACCTCATGAACGCCCGCACGACACGAGCCCGCGCGCTCAATTTTCTGGTCGATCACCGCACCCTGCAGCCCTTCCAGACCAACGCCTTTCGCGATTGGGTCGGCTTCGATGCGGGTGGGCTCAGGATCGGGCTCACCCTCCGCTACGGCATCCTGGACAACCTTGAAGTGGGCGTAGAGCGTCTGAGCAACGGCTTTGATGCGTACGACACCTACCAATTCGACGTCAAGTACTGGGCGCTGCGCTCCGACCGTTACTTCGTCGACGCGGCGGTGCGCGCGGGGGGGACCTGGTACGCGGTGCCGCAGGCTCCGGACTCGGGCGGTGGCTTCGCCCAACTCATCGTCAGTCGCTCGCTGCGTGAGTATCTGTGGTTATCGAGCGGGCTGCTCTATCACTCGAACGCCACGAACGAAACCCGCGCGAGCCAGGATCCGCTGCGCAGCAGCGGTCAGGCGTATGCGCTGGCCATCCCCGTGGCTTTGGAGGTGCGGTTGCAGACCTTTCTGGCTTGGGACGCCGAGGCTTCCTTCAACGTAGCCGGCTATCACGCGAAATACCCGGTTTTGTCGACGGCCTTCAAGATCATCAGCAACCGCCACACCTTCTCGTTGATCATGAGCAACTCGCAGTACATCACCGCCGATGGGCTGGTGGCCAACACCAGTCTAGGCATCCACCACCTGATTGTGGGATTCACCATTACCCGCGAATTCAATTTGTGATTGTCAAGGAGTTCATCATGTCCAGTTCGACATTCGGCCGTCGCGATTTCCTCTTGGGATCTGGACTAGGCCTGGGCACACTGCTGGTGTTGCCCACGGTTGCGGCGAGCGCCGAGGGGGACAAGGTCGCCATCCCATTGGCCAAGCTGGAGGTGCTGAAGACCGTAGGCGGCTCAGTCGTTCTCAAGCTCAAGGGTAAGCTGGTTCTGCTTGTCCGCGATAGCGCCACCAGCGTGCGCGCCTTCAATCCCATCTGTACCCACCGTGAGTGCGTAGTCGCATACAACCCGGGCGAGAAGAAGATCAAGTGCCCCTGTCACGGCTCGCAGTTCGACCTGAACGGGCATGCGGTGCACGGGCCCGCGTCGCGGCCCCTCGCGACCTACGCCGCGGACTTGGCAGGCGAGCAGATCATCGTGACCCTGTAGGCAAGCCATGCGACGACTCGCAATCCTGGTGCTGTTGGCTGGGTTCGCGTCATCGGCGCTTGCGATGGCTGCAGCAACGGCTGTCTCAGCGGCAGACCGGGCGCCAGCAGTGGAACAGATCAGCGATGTCCAGACTGTGAGCCCGGGCGAGGTTGAGGGCAAGCCGTCGGGGCTTTTCGATCTCATCGGCCGGTTGCACCCGGCGCTGGTGCATTTCCCCATCGCGTGGCTGGTGGGCCTGGTTCTGGTCGACTTCGTTGGCCTCATACTGAGACGCGAGGCGTGGCACCACCTGGGCATCTTCGTTCTCGCCGGGATGGTGCTCAGCCTTCTGCCCACAGCTGCAACCGGCTTGTTGCGCGCGGCCCACATGCCCTCGGATCCGGCGGTACACGCCCTCTTGGTCACGCACCGGACGCTCAACTTCGTAATGGCTGCTCTGGTCTTGGCCGCGTTTGCCCTGCGGCTCTGGCGACGCAACCGTCTGCAGGGATCGTGGTGCATCGTCTATCTAGCGCTGGTGTTCGGGGCCACCGGACTGGTCTTGCTGGCGGCCGACTTCGGCGGCCGCATGGTGTACGGCCCCGACTTCCTGCCCTGGTAGCCACGCGCCAAGTCAGGTCCCGCACGTGCGATTCTGCACCAGTGTGCGGAGCCGCCCGCTGCCAGGAGCGCCGTCGCCAGTGGCGATGTGCACGCGCTTGGGCTATCTCCCCGTGATACTTCACGGATTGAGGACGCAGCCAGGACGCCACGAGCGTCGCCGCGCGAGGTGCGTTTCTTGCTAATGACACCGCGCCGTGCACGCAGAAGCGAACCCCCTTGATGGGGAAAAGAGCCCGAAACTGGGCGACGAGTGGCGCGATTGGGATGGCCATGCCACTCCCGACGCGGCGGCGCCCAAGCGTCTCTTCTTCGCCCTGATTGTGGGATTTCTCGTGGTCACGGTGGCCGCGAGTCTTCTGTCGTGGTACCTGGTGGCGCCGCGCCTTGCCGAGTGGCATGCGGCGGCGCCCGCAATGCTGCTCGTCGTCTTGGGGTTCCTGCTTGCGGCGCTCAGCGTGGCTCTCGCGCTGGTGGCCCTCATGCTCCTCACCGGCCGGCCGCACAGCACGCGCGCCTCCTCGCTCGCTCGTCAGATCCTCGCCATGGTCGAGCGTCGCGTTTTCTGGTTGGGCCGCATCTTGTCGATCAACAAGGATCGATTGGCGAACGCCTTTATTCGCACCAACAATGCTCTCGTGCGGCTGGCCCCGCAGGGTACCGCGTCACAGCGGGTGCTCATTCTCCTGCCGCGTTGCCTCCGCAAGGATCAGCTCGAACAAGCCCGAGCCCTGGCGTGCACGCGCGGCGTCGAGGTAGCGATCGTTGCCGGGGGCGAGCAGGCGCGCCAGCGTATCCGAGAAAGGCGACCGAGCGTGGTGATTGGCGTGGCCTGCGAACGCGATCTTCTGAGCGGGATCCGTGACGTTCGTCACAAACTATCTGTGCTGGGCATCGCGAACACGCGGCCGAACGGTCCCTGCCGCGATACGCAAATCAATCTAACTGAGCTGGAAGGGGCGCTCGATCTCTGCGTACGTCCCGCGGCCGCCCCCAACCTGCTACAGTCTGGGCTAGGGACGTGACAAGCTAGAAATGCCGCATATGGAAATCATGAAACCGCAGCGGGACGTCGGCATCGTTGGCTATGGCGCCTACGTGCCCCGCTACCGCCTGCGCGGAACCGAGATCAAGCGCATGTGGGAAGGCGAGCAAGGATGCACGCCGCCGGTGAAAGAAAAGGCGGTGCCCGGTCTCGACGAGGACGTGGCGACCATGTCACTGGAGGCCGCACGCAACGCTCTCAAGCGCGCCGCGATCGATCCATCGCGTATCCGCGCGGTGTGGGTCGGTAGCGAGAGTCACCCCTACGCGGTCAAACCGACCAGCACGATCGTCGCGGAAGCTATCGGTGCCGTGCCGCACACCCTGGCCGCCGACTGGCAGTTCGCGTGCAAAGCGGGCACCGAGGCGATGCAGGCCGCCCTGGGCATGGTCGGCTCGGGCATGGCGGAATACGCGTTGGCGCTCGGCATGGACACCGCGCAAGGACGACCGCGGGACGCCCTCGAGTACACCGCCGGCGCGGGCGGCGCCGCGTTTCTGGTCGGGCCGGCCGAGGAATCGCTTGCGGTGTTCGAGGGATCGACCTCGTACGTGACCGACACCGCGGATTTTTGGCGCCGCCAGCACGAGCACTATCCCGCCCACGCGGGTCGCTTCACCGGTGAGCCCGGCTACTTCCGCCACGTGCTCGCCGCCGCGTCGGAGATCATGACGGCGCTGGGACGCAAACCCGCCGACTATGCCCACGTCATCTTCCATCAACCCAACACCAAGTTTCCGCGCAAAGCGGGACGTGAGCTGGGCTTCAAGCGTGAGCAGCTCGATGCGGGGCTACTGGTCAACGACATCGGCAACACCTACGCCGGTGCCGCTATGATCGGACTCACCAGCGTCCTGGACGTGGCCCACCCGGGCGAGCGCGTGCTCATGGTGTCGTTTGGCAGCGGTGCGGGCAGCGACGCCTTCGATTTGCGCGTGACCGACGCCATCACCGGGCGCCGAGAGCGCGCCCTGAGTACGCGCGACTATGTTGCCCGGCGCCACGAGCTTGACTACGCCACATACGCGCGTCATCGGGAGAAGATTCGCATGGAGTAGCGGGGCGCCCGCGCGACACTCAGGAACGGCACGACGAACTATTCGAGACTGAAATGCGAGATGTATCGATTATCGGAATAGGTCAAACCCCAGTGGGCGAGCACTGGGAAAGATCCCTCAAGGAGCTGGCGGGCGACGCGATTCAGGCTGCCATCAAAGACGCCCAGATCGAGCGCGTCGATGTGCTCTACGTCGGAAACATGTGTTCGGGCACGCTCAATGGGCAGGAGCACCTGGGGGCGCTGATCAGCGATTGGGTGGGGTTGCGCGGGGTCGAAGCCGTCAAGATCGAAGCGGCCTGCGGCTCGGGCGCGGCAGCGCTTCGCCTGGGCTATGTCGCGGTGGCGGGCGAGCTGGCAGATTTCGTGGTCGTGGCGGGCGTGGAAAAGATGACCGATCGACCCGGTGAGCAGGTCACCGCCGCTCTGGCGATGGCCTCCGACGGAGATTTCGAGGCGCAGAATGGGCTGTCGTTCGTGGCGCTCAATGCCCTGCTCATGCGGCGCTACATGCACGAATATGGCGTACCCCACCGAGACTTCGCGCCGTTTGCCATCAACGCGCACAAGAACGCCATCGGCAATCCGTGTGCGTTGTTCCCGCACGCGGTTACCGCCGAGGATTTCTGCGCAGCGAAGATGATCGCGGATCCGGTGAACCTGCTCGACAGCTCACCGGTGTGCGACGGCGCAGCCGCCGTAGTGTTGTGCCCCACCGAGATCGCCCGCCAGTTCAACGCGCGGCCGGTGCGCATTCGCGCTTCGTCGGCAGCGACCGACACCATCGCCCTGCACGATCGCCGCGATCTCCTCGGACTCGAAGGCGCCTCCCTGAGTGCGAGCAAGGCGTATGGCCAGGCCAAGGTGACCCCTAAAGACATCGATCTCTTCGAGCTGCACGACGCGTTTACCATCATGTCGGTGCTCTCACTCGAGGCGTGCGGCTTCGCTGAACGCGGCCGCGGGGTGCGCCTGGGCACGCAAGGGGACATCGCCATCGGCGGACAGATCCCCATTACCACTATGGGTGGGCTCAAAGCGCGCGGTCACCCCGTGGGCGCCACGGGAATCTACCAGGTGATTGAGGTGGCGCTGCAGTTGCGCGAACAGGCAGGCGCGAACCAGGTGCGCAATGCACGCCTCGGCATGGCGCAGAATATCGGTGGCAGCGGCGCCACCGTCGTGACCACCATTCTCGAGGCGGTGGAGTAACAACGCGGCGAAGTGTCGACTCTTGACAGCCACCGCCGCGAGGAGCAAAGAAGTCAATCATGGAGATTGCCAGGCACTGGAGATTGCAGCGACATCGCTACGCGCTGGTGGGTGAGGTGTGCAACCACTGTGGCGTGAAGATCTTCCCGGCACGCGACGTGTGCCCCGAATGCAACGCCCCGGCCAAGACCCCCTACACCTTCAGTGGCAAGGGCGAGGTCTACTCGTACTCGACCGTGCACCACCCGCCCGAGGGGTTCGAACACTTCGCCCCGTATGTTGTCGCCTTGGTCCGTCTGGTGGAAGGGCCGCTGGTGGCCGCGCAGCTCACCGACGTGGAAGGGGAGAAGATCGAGATCGGGATGCCGGTGGAGATGGTCACGCGCAAGCTGCGCGACGATGGCAGCAAGGGCACTATCGTCTACGGCTACAAGTTCCGTCCGGTGATCGGCGGTCGGACGTCGCTGGGCGCAGGGGAAGGCTAGCTTTTCCACCACAGAGAGCACAGAGAACACAGAGAGCGGATGGGAGGGGTTCGCGTCCGGTCCGAACTTCTTCTTCCTATCCGGCCTCTGCGTCCTCTGTGCCCTCTGTGGTGAAATAGGTAACTCTTGCTACGCCGCGGCCGCCGCGAAGCGTGCGAGTGCCCAGATGGGGAAATAGCGCCGGTAGTTCTCGTAGTTGATGAGCGCCGTCTTGTTGAACACGCCCGAGAGCGACTGCCTGGGCCAATCACCATTGTCGAGCTGAGTTGCGACCAGAAAGCGGGCTGCGCGCTCGCAGCGCGGGTCTCGGGTTTCGCCCGCGCTCACCAGGGTGAGAAGTGCCCACGCGGTATTGACCGCGTGACTGGCGCCGGCGATGTAGCGCCGTTCGCGGCAGCTCGCGCCACTTTCACCCCAACCACCGTCGGAGTTCTGCTGATGATAGAGGAACTCACACGCGCGCCGCAGTGCCGGATCGCTACTTTCCGCGCCGGTCGCGCGCAGCCCGCGCACGCCGAACCACGTGCCGTAGGTGAAGCACACGCCCCACGATCCCTCCCAGCTCCCGTCAGCGCGTTGGCTCTTGCGCAAGAAACGCTCGCCGCGGCGGATGGCGGCCCCGGCCTTTCGGCCCAGGCGATCATTGATCTTGCGGTCAGAACCCGCGGCCAGTCGTCGCCGCCACAGCGCCAGACTGTGCAGAGAAGCCGCGGTGCACTCGGGATACGAGTGATCCACCATGATGTCGCCGAACACATGCGACGGGTTAAGCAGCTCCAGCCAACGCCCGCCCCGCTGTCTTTCATAGGTGGCCCAGCCGCCGTCGCGATTCTGCCAGCCGAGCAGCAGCTTGACGGCATCGAGGATGCGATCCTCGGGGAGCGCAGGTAAGCCCGCATCTTGCAACATCAACGCAGCGGTCAAGCCTTCGGCGGTACAGTCAGTGATCGGCCAGCCGTGTGCGCGATCGGAAAAGGGCCAGCCGCCACGGCACGGGTGCCGGTAGTAGCGCTGGTAGTCCGGCAGATTTTCCAGAACCTGATTGTTGAGCACGAACCCGTGGGCCCGCTGCAGAGTCTCGCGATGCGCCGCCCACAGCGACGTGTCCAACATCGCCTGCGCAGCAAACGCCGTGTCCCACAGCGCGGTCGAGTTGTAGCCGTTCATCTTGGTGCCGTCGTGCCCATCACATAAGTAGCCCTCGAGGGCGGCGAAACTGCGTGCCGTCGCGTCACTTTGCGGTGCTTGAAAGAAGTGCACGAGGGTATTGAGCACGGCGTTGACCGGGCCGATGCGGATGAACTGGGTGGCGCGGTCCTCAAACTCGATGTGATCGAAAAGCCGCGCGAGCGCACGCTTGCGCAACCCGCGCGCGTGCACCCGTTCGTACCGGCCGAGGACGAAGTTGATAACTTTGAGCGCGGAGGACGTGGGCACGTAGACATCACTGGGAGCAATAGTGTTGCGGTGCTCGGCGAAACGGATGCTGTCGTAGGGACGATCGTACAGTTCGCGTCGGAGCGCGTGGGTGAGCTCGTCGGCCGGCATCCGCGCCTGCATGCCATAGAGGTGCGCCATGGGCAGATACACTTGCCGACAGTGACACCAGAGGCGGCTGGGATGAAATGGCAGACTGGCGGGCAGAAGCCACAATTCCGGCAGGACCGGCTGCAACCCGTCATATTCGTAAAGATTGAGCAGCGCGAGCGTGAACTTGCCCCAACTGGCACACGCGAGTGCGGTGCCGTTGGCGTGGATGAACGCGCGGGCCCGCGCCACGCGTTCGTCGTCGGCCGGCAGCCCGAGCAGGCGAAAGGCCACGTAGCAAAGAACGGTTGTGAACAGGCAGCCGGAGCTTTCCGCGTGCAGGCCGAAGCTGCCGTTGGCGTCTTGGGTCGCCGATAGATAGGCGATCATGCGCGCGCGGGTCTTGGGCTCGATGCTTCGCTTGCCGATGTGGCAGGCCGCCACGTACATCGGCAGAAGGAACATTGGTCCACCATAGTCGCCGCGCCAGGCACCGTCGGCCTCTTGTTGCGAGGCAAGGTAGTCGAAACCGCGCGTGATGGCGCGCTCGCACAGGGCGCGATCAGGGCCGCTGCTGGTCGGCGACGCCGTCGCCGTGCCCGTCGCTCTCACGCTGGGTTCCGCCCGTCATGCCACCGTTGTCGCACCATCTGCGAGACCGTGCGGGTGTACGGCTCCCAGAAGGCGCCACCCTCGATATCGCCGAGCAAGTCCTGATACATGGGATCCAACTTCGCACGCCAACTGGGATCGATGGTGACGGCGCGCTCCGCCCACTCGTGGCAGTAGCGACAGCTCTCGCAATCGGTCGACTGGCAGTTCTTGGTGGTGAAGCGCTCCATGAAACCATCGAGCGCGCGATTGTCGATCATCACCGGATTCGCGCCCTCGCGCGGATAGAGCATGCTGGCTGCGTGTCCAAAGTCGATGAGTTTGCGGAAGCGCAGCAAATTGATGGTGCGCGGCTTGATGAAGTACTTGAGCATGCGCCTAAACGAATAGGCGTCCTTCCCCACGGCACCGAGTTTGTCCTTCGGGTAGGCGTAGTTCTGCACCAGATCGAGCAAATTGCCGTCATAGCGACGTTCCGAGTAGGCCTTGACCCGTTCAAGCAGGATTTGCGTCGGGGTGTTGCGCTCGACGATCTTGAAGGTTTCGTACCCGAGCTTCTCGTAGTAGTGCAGGTCCTCGGGGCGAATCCAGTTGGCGCGCAGGTAGTTGACCGGCTCGCGCAGGCGAATCTGGTTGCACAAGATCGAGCAGTAATCGAGCGGGAACCCGCGACTCTTCGCTTGTGACGCCGCCGAGAGAGCCACGGCATGGTTGCCGGCAATGGCACAGTCCTGGCGACACCAATTGTTGACGATGAGCTGCAGGTCAATCCCTTGCGCCGCTTCTTTCATCGCAATCAGGGTCTGGAACTCGCGATGCACGCCCACCTCGGAGACCACGATCACGTCAGCACCGTTGTCGACCCAAAAGCGCACCTTGCGCGGCGTATCGGTAAAGCGATGCGAGCTGACCCGCACGCTGATGCGCGGATGACGTCGCTTGATGAGGCGCAAGAAATACACGTTGGCCACGGTGATCGAATCAATCCCGGTGCCGTCCAGCCAGTCGAGCATCGCCTCCATCTTGCGCTGCCCGACCCGCGTGAACTCTGTGTTGCCCATGGCAGACGCGTTGAGCAGATAGTTGAACTGGATGCCGTTTTCGTGCGCTGTCTTCACGGTGCGTTCAAGCACGCGGCGATTGACCTGGGGCAGGTAGAAAGCGGGACGTCCGCCACCGAAGTAGTCAGTGGTGAGCTTCCCGTAGACCTCGTACACGGGATACCCAGCCAGGCCCTTCAGGAGCGCCTCATCGAAGTTGCAGGCGACGGAGAGCTTCATCGTGTGGCACCTTTCGTCTCGTGGCAAAAGCAGGTGACAATCTGCAAACTATGAACCACCTCTTGTGGTCACGCACCCCCAATGACTTCCCCGGGGGTTAGGCCGCGGAGCTGTCGAGTCACTCAGCCGCTCCGGCGTGCGGAAGCACGCAAGATGTGCGGAATCGCACGCTCCAAGCCCCATCCCGTGCGATTCCGGTTGGGCAGGAGGTGCTCTCGCGAGTATGATTCGTCCTGCCATCATGGTGGGGTCCGCGAACCTCAAGCAGTTTTTGGAGTCCGCCTTGCGCGGCGCCGCCAAGATTGTCGGCTGCAATTCCACCAACCTGATTCTCTTCAACGAGAAGAAGCAGGAGATTCGGGTTCACCTGGGCATCACGGCTGACGCCTTGCCGATCATCGCCGAGATCGAGAAGATGCTGGGCGCGCAGTTCCCGCGGTTCTCATGGCCCATGAAGAGCGCCGAGGGAAGTCTGATCGCTCGTTCCTGGCGTGAGGCCCTGTTCTGCGAAACCACTTCCCTCAAGGAGCTCGTGGGAGCAGCCCTGCCCCCGTTCATACTCGGGGCAACCGCGCGTCTGGTGGGCGAACGCAGCTATGCGTGCGTCCCCGCGCTTGGCAGCACGCGAAACTACGGCGTCCTTCTCTTCGAGAAGGAAGGGCTTCAGCCCTTCAACCGCCAACAACGCGAGGTGCTCTTGCGTTATGCCCGGCGCATCGGCGAGATCCTCGAAAACGATCTCATGGGCCAGAGCCAAACCCTCTTCGACCACCTCCCCGACGATCAACCCGACAGCCTCCTGTTCGATGCGCGCGGCGAGTTGCGCGGCCATGGTCCACGCGGCAATGCTGCCATTGAGCGGGTCTTGCGCGAAAGCGACCTTGTGCGCACAATCGGCACGAACGTCCGCGCCTTTCTCGAGGGGCCGGAGCCTGAACGCGAGCACAGTTTCGATCTGACATGGGAACCCTCAAAGGGTTCCCATACCCTCCCGCGATGGTGCGCCGCTGGCGAAGCCGGCGGGCTCCCCACGCGACTCGATAGCGATCTCCGCATCAAGTTGTCGCGCCTCGATTTCGACGGCACGAACGGCGTCCTGTGCATCCTTTCGTCGCCACGGCAGACGGCGGCCTCGATCGAGAATCAGCTCGTGCGCCTGACGCTGGGCGACCCAGCGCCCGCGCTTTTCTTGGATCCAGAACTTCTAGTTACCTCGTGCAATCCCGCCACGGCGCAGCTTCTGGGCTACGACGCGGAGGCGCTCACCGGCCAGCCGATCGGAGCGCTTTTTTCGGCGCCCGACGAGGTCATGGAGATTCTCAGCCATCAGACCATTGATCCGCAGAAAACCTATTCCCAACGCGCGACGGTGGTACGTCGCCGCAACGGATCGCTGGTTCCGGTGCGCGTCGAGGCGCTGCTTCTCGCCGATGACTCTCGCCAACTGGTTGGCTTCTTGCTAGTGCTGCGCGAGCCGAGCAAGCGGGATTCTGACCATCTCGTGCAACAGGAACGCCTCGCCACCATGGGGGAGATGGCGGCTCAGCTCGCTCACGAGATTCGCAATCCTCTCGTCGCCATCGGCGCAACCCTTGAGAGTCTGATTCGCGAGCCCGAAACCGCGGCCAGCCAGCGCAACATCCTGGCCGCGCTCGCGAAAGAGATCGTGCGCATGGACATGATTCTCAGAGACTACCTGGCAGCCCGACGCGAGATGACCGTGACCCAGGTGCGCCTCGGCGAGTTGTTGGATGACGCGCGTCGCTTGCTGGCAGGAGCCCATCGTCTGGCAGGCAAGACCATTCTCTGTCAGGCGGATCCGGAGTTGACTATCGAGGCTGACTACGAAGCCATAAAGCAGGTCGTGTTCAACCTCTTGCTCAACGCGCTCGAGGCCACTCCCGCCGGGGGTCAGGTCACCTGTCACGTCGCGCAGAGTGGCTTCGAGATGGCTATTACCGTCGAGGACCGCGGGCCAGGATTGCCGGCGAGCGCGGCGGACTGTCTGCGCCCCTTCTTCACCACCAAGAAGAACGGGACCGGCCTCGGCCTGGCCGTGTGCCAGAAGATCGCGCGCGCCCACGGCGGCTTCGTCGATCTGAGAAACCGCGACGGAGGCGGGTGCCAGGCGACGGTGGTGCTTCCCTCACGCCGTAGCGTGATAGACGGTGCGGCATGAGTCAGCCCTTCTGGGCCCTGATCGTCGACGACGAGGATCTCTACGCCCAAGCCATCGGGCGCGAGATCGGCCGTCAGGGCATCTCCTGCGATCTCGCGTACAACTGCCGCGAGGCGCTTCGCATGGTTGAGAACCGGCAGTATGGCGTGATTCTGCTCGATCATCGTTTGCCGGATGACGACGGCATTCGCATCATCCCGCAACTTCTCAACCACCAACCCAACGCTGCACTGCTCATGATGACGGCGTACCAGACCATCCCCAACGCCGTGCGGGCGATTCGTCACGGCGCCGAGGACTACATCGTCAAGGAGGCCAGCCTCGCCCCGATCCTCGAGCGCGTGCTCGAATTGCGCCAGCGCGCCCAACTCCGCCAGGAGGCGCACGGCACGGCCGATGTGAAGTGTGAGGGACTCCTCGGTCGCTCGACCGCGATGCACCTCGTCATCGACCAGCTCAGCAAGATAGCCGCGGCCAAGGACACGACGCTGCTGCTCACCGGGGAAACCGGCGTCGGCAAAGANNTTGCCCGAGAATCTCGCGGAGAGTCTGCTCTTCGGACACGAGCGTGGCGCCTTCACGGGAGCGCAGGAGCTACAGATAGGCGCTTTCGAGGAAGCCCGCGACGGCACGGTTTTCCTCGACGAGATCGGCGACATGGCGCTGGGTCAGGGCAAGCTGCTGCGCGTGCTCGAGAGCCGCAGCTTTCGCCGTCTGGGATCGAGTCGTGAGATTCCGCTTAGGGCCCGTGTGGTCGCCGCCACCAACCAGGACTTGTCTGCCCTGGTACAGGCGGGCCGCTTTCGCCAGGATCTCTTCCAACGGTTGGCGGTCTTCCCCATCCACATTCCGCCCTTGCGCGAACGCGGGGACGACATCCTGCTCTTGGCGGAGCACTTCCGCGTTCTCTACGGTGAGCGCCTGAACAAGCCGACCGAGCCATTTGCCACTGAGGTCAGCCAAGTACTCTTGGGCTATGCCTATCCGGGCAATGTGCGGGAGCTCAAGAACATCATCGAGCGCGCGGTAATCTTGACGGAATCGCCGCGCATCGAGCTCCGACACTTGCCTCAGCGCGTGCTCGCCCTCGGCCGCAAGGGACCTTTGCCACCCACCTCGCAGCTCGAGGTCGTGCCAGGCGTCGATTCCCTAGCCGACGTCGAAGTGCGCATGATCCGTCAGGCGATGAACCGCGCCCGCAACGTCCGCACCGAGGCGGCAAAGCTCCTGGGCATTAGTCGCTTTCAGCTCTTGCGCCGTATGCAAAAATTCGGCATGCAGGTTGAATCCGAGAAGAGTTTCGACAAGAATTCATGAGAAAGGCTTGCGCCAAAGAGGCATGACCATGCAGCGTGATCTCGCCAACCAGTCGGCCATTCTCCCATCGCTCCCCGCACGTAGTCCCAAGCACTCGACCGAGGCTGAGGCCGGTGCTATTCCGTGGAAGAAGTTCAGCGGACGCATCAGCTACTCGTCGTGCAACGAAGACTCCCGCAGTGAGCTCAAAGCGCTGCGGCTGGGCGCCGGCAAACGCGTATTCTGCATCACCGCCGGCGGTGGACGCGTGCTCAACCTGCTTTATGATCGCCCACAGGAGATCGTGGCGGTCGATGTGAACCCGACGCAGAATTATTTGCTCGAGCTCAAGATCGCGGCCATGCGCGCCCTCAACCACGAGCGCTACCTGGCTTTTCTGGGGGTGCGGCCCGCGCGTGATCGACTCAAGGTCTACCAAAACCTGAGGCCCGATCTCTCCAGCGCGGCGGGAGCCTTCTTTGATGCTCACCCGCAGGTCGTGCGGCGGGGGGCGCTCTTCCAGGGCAGCCTCGAGCGCTTTCTCGTCCACGTCGCGCGGGTCACGCACGTAGTACGGCCGATCTGGATCAACCGGCTGTTCAAGTTCGACGACATCGCGAAGCAGCGCCACTTTCTCGAGGGATGGAACACGCGCGCCTGGCGCTTTGTCGGCGAGACGCTGTGCCGCCGCTCCTTCCTGGAGATGTTCTCGCGCGATCCGGGCTTCTGGCGCTTCGTGCCCCCCGAGGTGCCACTGCACAAGCGCATCTTCGATCTCATGCACCGATACCTGTGCAACCACCTCGCGCGCGATAGTCACCTTCTGCAGTTGGTTTTTTTCGCGCGCTACGTCTACGAGCCCGCGATGCCCATCTATCTTCTGCCCGGCTCGTTCGAGCGCATACGCGAAGCCCTCAAGACAACGCAGATCACGATCGTGACAGCGCCGGCCGCCGCAGCGCTCGCCGACCTCGCCGACGGCAGCTTCGACGGTTACTCGATTGCCGACGTCTCCTCGTACCTCAGCGAGGCCGATTTCGGCACCCTCATGGACGAGATTATGCGAACTGCGCGCGCCGATGCGCGCCTCTGCTCGCGCGGCATCTTCGCGCATCGGCCGCTTCCCCCCGACCACGTTCATCACGTGCGGCGCGATCACAACCTCGAACGACGGCTGTCCTTCGACGATCTCGCGATGGTGCACGAATTCCTGGTGGGTACGCTGCAGACAAGATCGGGTTGATTGATCGTCGCAGCCAAGTGGGATAGAAGGCCTCGTCCGTGTGAATTGTAGCGCTGCTTTAGCGCCCAGGAGGTTCCCCGATGCGATCTGGTCGACTGCTTTCGTTCGCCACGGCAGTGATTGCGGTGATTATCGGCCCGGCGCCAGCGCACGCGGGCCTTGGCCTGGAAGTGGTGCTTCGCCCCGGCTATGGCTCGGCGGGGGACACCTCGCCCGTCCGGTACGAAGCGAGCCCGGGCAATCCGAACATGCAAGCCAGCGCCATCTGGAAGGGAACGGCCAAGCCGTATGGGGGCGGCTTCGTCCTCGACGGAGCTGTCGGCTATCGGCCGTATTCTTTCGTGAGCTTGGGCCTGACCGGCGGATGGCGGACTAGCACAGCGTCGTCATCGATCCCGAACGAACTTACGGGCGTCAGCCGTTCCGGTCTGCAGGTCGGGTTCTATGGCCGCGGCTACCTTCCGGTGACCGGTCTGTTGAGTGACTTCGATCCATGGGCATCGGTGGGCGTCAATTATGTCTACGACAAGCAGACCTACAACCAGTCCACGACGGCGCCGACCGGCCTCGTCAGCCTCACCCACCACGGGGTCGGGATCCCCCTGTCTCTGGGAATCGACTACCGCATATTGCCCTTACTGGCGGTCGGGCCGTCCTTCCAGTACGAGATCGTGACTGCCGAGGGTGCGTGCATGATCCCCCCCGGGAGCGAGGGCCACCAGTGCAGCGATGCTGACAGCAGCATGCGCGTGACCGCGGCCAAGAATTACCAGGTCTGGTCGATCGGGTTGGAACTGCGCTTGTTTCTCTAGTACCATTCTAGGCCAATGATCAACACAATGCTCGGGGCGCTGTCCCTGATCGATTCCACAGGTCTGGCAATCCTAGCGACCACGGTCACCACCCTCGTGCTCGCTATCGTCGCGAACCTCTGGCTTCGCGCTCGCTACGCCAGCTTGGAGAAGGACCTTCGCCGCGCTGGCGATCCGGAGGCAACCTTTTCGCATCCGGTCCTGAGCCACATCGTCAGCGATGCCGGTGAGGCGGCACAACGCCCACGCGAGCTGAACACCCAGGCGTTGATCGAGGAACGCTTCCAGTCCGATCTTCGGCCGATGCTGTTTGCCGAGCGCTTTGTCCGCGCGGCGACCGGATTGGTCATCATCCTGGGGCTGCTGGGTACGTTCTACGGGCTCACGCTATCCATCGGAAGAATCGTCAATCTGGTCTCGGCAGAGACCGGCGTCGGCACCGACGCCGCGCTCGGGGTTAGTCAGGGCTTGACCCGTGCCCTGTCGGGCATGGCGGTGGCATTTTCCAATTCCCTGGTCGGCATCCTGTCCGCCGTCATCCTTACCGTGCTTGGCGTCCTGTCCAACGTCTCGGACCGGCGGACCGCAGTGATGATACAGATCGAAACCTACCTTGACCGCGTGCTGTCCTCTGCTGCCAGCGGCGCACCGAAGCCAGCCCTGGCAGGCTTCGGCGATTCAGTGGTGCGCCTCGACGGCGCGGTCGCGCGTTTCGAGTCCGCATTGCAGGCCTTCGCGACGACCACCAGAGACTTCCACGAGTTCAACGTGCACCTCAAGGACAACGTGCAGAGGCTGAGTCTGACCTTCGCTGACTTGAGTGACTCACTCAAGGCCCAGTTCGGCGCAACCATTCCCGGTCGCAAACTCTGAGGGGAGAGCCTGTGAGATACCGGCGACCGCTCCTGTCGGATCACGAGGGCACGCGCGAGATTTGGCCCGCGTTCACCGACGTCATGTCGACCATGGCGCTCATCATGTTCGTGCTGGTCTTGCTCGCCTACGTCAAGAACTTGATCAGCGAAAAGCGCCTGGAAGCCTTTCAGCAAAGAATCGCAGCCTCCGAGCGCCAACTCCGCTCGGTGCAGGCGGAAGTCCAAGCCGGCAGGGCCGAGCTCGAGATCTCGCAACGCAGGCTGCGCGACCAGCAGGTGGTGGTGGCTGACAGCAATCGGCAGCTCGGCAACCTGCGCACACAGCTACGAAGCATCGCGGTCCTGCGTGTCTCCGTGCTGGAAAAGCTGAAACGCGCGATCGAGACGCAGCTCGGTCAAACCAGCCCAACCAGTGGACAGCTGGTGACTATCGGCAACAACGGCGACATCGCGGTCAACGAGAGCCTGGTGTTCGAGTACAACTCCTACGCCATCAAGAAGCAGGCGAAGCCCTTCCTGGATTCGCTGGCGAGGGCGCTGGGCAATCTCCTGGCAGACGCCGAGGTGCGCGAGAACATCGACACCATCGTCATCCAGGGGCACACCGACGAGCGCGGCTCAGCTTCCTTCAACTGGGATCTGTCGGCCAAGCGCGCGACTGCCGTCCTCGATTACCTGTTCCAGAGCAACAAGACGCTCGCCGATACCTACGGTAGTTACTTCGCCGCCAGCGCCTACTCCAAGTTCCGTCCCATCAACCCAGAAAAGGCCGAAGCGGCCTACCAACAAAATCGCCGCATCGAGATCTCAGTCATCCCCAGGGACGCCAACGTCCGCAAAGTGATTGAGGACTACATGCAAAGCATTGGCCCTTCGCCGCAGCCCGCGGGCCAGCCCCCAACTTCGCCGCAGCCCGCACCTTGAGACGCCAGGCCCGCCGGCGGGTCGGTCCCGCGCCATCACTTCGCGCATCGACACTGCTTCAATTGCAGCGAGCCGCGGTGGCCCGACGACGACGTCCAGTGACCAGGTTCGGAAGTCCTTAGTGGCCATACCCGGTCTTGGTGCTCGGCCTCGTGCTACCGGCGCATCGGTTCGCCGGACTTCCCGACAAGCCGTGGTTAGACGTCGATCTTGAAACCCAGGTCGAGGCTGGAGGCCTGCTGCCCGCCACGGATGCCCCAATTGTCGAGGGGTGGTTCGCAGAGAACAATGAACACATCGCACGGATCGATGCCGGGGGCCTGCTGCAGATTGCGCACGATAGCCGCAAAGAGAGCACGCTTGGCTTCGCGGCTACGACCGGGGAAGGCCAGGATTTGCACTACAGTGGAATTGTCGCTCTTGCCGGGCGGGCGGTCGAAGTTATCCGCCGCGTGCTCGTGCAGCACCTGATGACGGTCGTGGTCGGGAATCTTGAAGCACTCAACCAGTGCTGCGTGCACGCCGTCGAGGATGGCGCGCCGATGGGCAACGGAATGGCCGTGCAGGACGTCGATTTGAACAAGTGGCATGCCCCCGTCCTAGCCAATAGTCGGCCCGGTCGCAAGCAGCAGCTTGCGGCCTTGAGGCTCGCATGCCGCTGTTCGCCTCCAAGTACAATGTGGTAGGTGGAGTGATGCCGACTGACCTGGTGACCTTCGAGGAGCTGCTCGCGCGCTTTGTCTGGCGACCCATGCGGGGCTGTCCGGGCCGCTACTTGTTGGCGCTCGGCCCGGTTGCCTCTCTGCCTAGACAGCTATTTGGCGATCTCGGGTTCCGCGAAGCGCGCAGCGCACTGGCGCCCGATCGCGTGTTGATGGCGGCGGTTCGTGGCGGCGGCATCATTTCGTACGCCAGAGCGGACGGCACCTTCGTCCACACCCTAGGCGACAGTGCGAGCTTTGCACGCAAGCTCCAAGCCTTGGGACTGCAAAGATCTGAGGCTGGGAGTGTCGCTAAGGAGTAGTGGTCGACGGAGGGCGACGGACTCAGGACAAGCCTGTCACAGTCGGTCCAAGAATCTGAGAGGCGCGGTGCGCCTACTGCTACGCCGACTCGCCGGCGTTCCCGCCCGTGCGCATGTGCGCGGTCAGGTTCTGCGCCGGCACCAGCTTGTCGCGGGACTGCCAGGCACCGGGCTGCACGTCGCCTGCGCCACCGATCCGCATGCGGCCACTTGCGCCTTTGCTGCCGACCGCGTTGTTGAGGAAGACCTCCAGGCGCCGGTTTTGTCCGCCGCTGCCGTCGTAGAACAGGCTGACAATGGGCATGTCGACCTCGGCTGACACGCGGCCGAACACTGCCGTGGCCACGGTCTCGGGCATGCAACCAAAGGGCGCGCAATTCACCACCATGGCTGCCCCCTGCTGCGCGAACTTGATGGCGCGGCCGATGGACAGCTTGCCCTCCCCGCCGCAATAGAACGCCATGTAGGGGGTGGCCAGTTTCATGCATTCTTGGAATGATGGCTCGTGCCGGTCGTCGAGGAGCGGACTGGCCGCGCGCATGAGCTTCTGCTCCCAGTGCCTCATCCAATGGTAGGTGACGAAGGTGTCGGCCTTGTCCCACGACATGATGGTCGAAGGAAACTCCTCCATGTAGTTCTCAATTGACGAAGTGTAGAGGATCCAGTCGGTAATCGGGATCATCCACGCCTCGCCGCCGAACATCTCAATGGCACTGATCACGTCTTCATTGGCGTAGAGGTTGTTGCGCACATAGATTTCGCCCACAATGCCAACCAAGGGCTTGCGCGCCCCGGTCACGGGAATCGCGGCGATCCTGCCGATGCCCTCGTGGATGACAGCAGGAAGATCGCCTTCCGTCTCCAGGGCCAGCGCCACCGCGTCGGTCACCTCGGCCACCACGCGGTCGGTTTCACCGGCGTTGACCTCGTAGGGCCGCACCTTGCATTGGGCCTTGAGGATGATGTCCGCGCAGGCAATCGCCTTGAACAGCGAGCGCCGCATCTGGCTGTCCAGCCCTTGATAAGCGTTGTTCGACGCGGGGGCCAGTATTGCCACGTCTTCGAAGCCCTCGCGGTCCAGGATCTGCCGGTGCAGGACGGTGTACTG
>PMBS01000265.1 GCA_003153015.1 Myxococcales bacterium | reverse complement strand
GGCGCGGCGAAGCCGCGGGGGCAGGCGGCGGGGCGGGCAGGTCCGAGTGCCCGAAGGGCCTTGTCGGCCGGATGCTAAGCGACATCGCGATCCGTGCTGCGCCGAGCATAGCGAAAGTCGACGCATCGTCATTCAAGAAAGGTCAAAGGGGAAGCCGCTGATTGACAGGCGAACCTCGCCACTCGAAGGTCGCAGGGGCTTGGTTCTAGCGGCCACAAGGGCAGCCTTCTTTCTCGCAGCATTGATCTGCGTACTCTTGCCAGGCAGTGGTGCAGCAGCCGAATCGCAGCCTTCCCTTGCAACGTCCGACGAGCTGACCGCCGCGCTCGACACTCTTGAAGGCGCTGATCTCGTGGTGCTGCCCGATCCCGGCCGCCGTCCCGCGCGCCTGCGCTTGGCCGCGCGGGTGGCGGCCCCGGTCGGCCACGTGCGGGCCATGCTGGTGGATTTGGCGGCCTACCGATCGGCATTGCCGGCCCTGCGCCGGCTCGAATTCGAAGCGTTGGACAAGCGCCAGGCGGCGTCCGGCCGGCCGCCCGAGGGCATGGTGGTCTGGGAGCTGGAGGTTCCGCTGTGGAATCTCGAAGGCAAGCTCTGGCTGCAGCCCACTTCCACGGGCGCTGACCTCATCGTCATGCAGGGCGATTTTTCGCCGGGCCTGGTCCGGCTTTCCGCCACGCCAGAACCGGCGGGAACGACCTTGCTGTCGATTGATGCCTCGGCGAACCTGCGCGACGTCAACTGGATCACCAGGCGGATGGTCAAGCGCAACCCCCTAGCCGAGCCAGGCCTGGCCGCCGCATCTTTCTACGTCATGTTGCGCGCCCTGCGCTTGCAGGCCGAACGCGTAGGCGACGCGCCGGACGGCCGACGACGCCCGGCCAACCCGCCGTCGCCGCCCGAGCTGTCAGAGCTTGATGGCGGACGCCTCAGCCGCCTGGCAAGCGCAGGACTCCAGGCACCCGCGCTGCTGGCCGCAGTCCGCAGCCGCGGCAATGGCCGCTTGGCGCTTGTCCAGGTTCTTGCCTTGTCACGACTTCCGGCTGGCGCTGCTGCGGGTTTGGTCGCGCAACCCCAGACCTGGCAAGCCCTGCCTGGCTGGCGCAAAGTCAGCCTGGCCAAGCCTGCCGGAGACTGCAGCAGTGCAACCTGTTGGGAGCTCGATACCAGCTTCCCGTTTCTCGATCTCGATGCGACCTGGAAGATCGGCGCGCAGCCTTGGCGTGCCCTTTCCGTGGCAGGCGCCTGTCGAGGGGCAGCGATGGGCCTGGATCTGTTTCCCTCCGGCGCCGTCACGGCAACCGTGCTGTCGCTCTACCCGCGCCTAGACAAAGCCGGCTATGTTCCGCGCAAGTCAATCGAGTCCGAACCCCTGCTCGAGCACGGACTAGCGCTTGGCGTGGCACTGGTCGATGCGATCACCCTGGTGCGTGCCCTGGACGCGAACGTGCGGTAATACCGGTCTGAGCTCTGGCAGTCACCCGCAGTAGCCGACGTCGGTCAGTATCCCCAGCTTCTTGCACGTGTTCCCGGCAGTGCATTCCCCGGTGGAGTTCGGATAGTGGCACAGGGCTGCGCAACTGGTGAAGCCGCCCACATCAGCACAAAACAGCCCCGGGAGACAGGCCGCGTCGGTCCGGCCAGGAGCAGGGGTGCAAAATACTCCCGCGGACAGAATGTGGTTCGTCGCATCCTGGCAGGTCTCAGTGCCCTCCGCCTGGTTGGGAAAGCACCCCAAGCCTGACCCGCAGGAGGCCTGGTTGAAGACGTCACAGTCGCTGCCAAAACCGCCCGAGTCAGGCGTCGCGAGTGCGGGCGCCACATCGGGCTCTTCTGCAGCATCAGGCGTGAACTCTCCTCCACTCCCAACGCCTGGAGGCCCCCCTCCGGCGTCATCTGACAGGGTCACTACGCCGGAGTCGAAGACGACGGTGCGTACGGGTGGAGTTGTATCGGTTGGCTGCGGCGAGCTTGGGGTGTTCGTGTCGTCCTGCAAGGCGCATGCAAGCAACAACGCACTGCCCCCTGCGAACGCGACTGCCAAGCGTTTCATGAACCTAGGGTGCATTTGCCCTCCTTACAAAGAGCCGAGGTGGCGGCACAAGAAGGATCCTGCGACATCACTGCTGGGCACAGGGTGCCCGCACAGCGCGCCTGCCGAGCCCGCTCGAAGCCGGCCTTGTCTTTCTTGGGCAAGGCTCGCTGCTTGCCACCCCCTGTGCAGCCGCAGCAGTCGTCCGGGACCAGGACGCAGTCCGAATCAACCTTGCAGGCGGCAGCCGCCATCGCTGCAGTGGGCGCGGCCGCAGGGAGCAGGCCCGCTGCCAAGATGGCTACCTTCCACGCGAGTCCCATGAGGTAGCATGCAGTATAGCCCCTTAGGCCAGCAGGGGCACCACCCTGCCCTGTGACGTACGTCACGGCTCTTCCCGGCATCCTCGCGTGCGGAACAGGAAGATCCTGTGTATCGCGGTCCGAGGCGTTCAAAATTGCGCTTAGTTCCTTACAGGGTTAACCTCTTGAGTCGCCGGAGTGCTCACGTTCATGCCTAGATTGGTCGTTCTTTCCTGCTTGGCTTGCCTGTCCCTCATCGCCGCCTGCGTAGACACCAGCGAGCCCGCTGGGCTGGCCGGCGGCAGAGGTGGCACGACCGGGACTGGAGGCAGCGGCGGCCACGGCGGCATCGGCGGCGCAACCACGGGCAGCGGTGGGGCAACCGCAGGCACGGGTGGCAGAACTGCGGGCAGCGGCGGCGGGACCGCAGGCACTAGCGGCGGAACTGCAGGTAGCGGCGGCGGAACCGCGAGCGCTGGCGGCGGGACTGCAGGTAGCGGCGGCGGGACTGTGGGTAGCGGCGGGGCAACCGCGGGCACTGGCGGCGGGACTGCAGGTAGCGGCGGCGGGGCTGCAGGTGGCGGAGGCGGGACCGCGGGCACCGGTGGCGGGACTGCAGGTACCGGTGGCGGGACCGCACGCACCGGCGGCGGAACCGCAGGCACCAGCGGAGGGACCGACGGCGGCTTCGGCGGAACCGGCGGCGGCGGCTCGTCGGGATCAAGTGACGCTAGCAGCACGAGCGACACTGGCACGGACGCCCCGAATACCGGTGCAGAAACCGGAACCCCTGCTGATGTCAAGCCGCTTGAGCCCGACGTGCGGCAAGATGGGACCGTCGATTCCCCGAACGCTGGGACCGAAACCGGCGGGCCGGAACCCGGACCTGAACCGGGGCCCGACGCTGCGCCTGATATTGCACGCGACCTCCCGGTTGACCTGACGCCTGACATTCCCCCACCACCCCCTGATACCAGCGTCGATGCAGGCAACTGCATCCAGAGGTTCAAGGCCAATGGCTACTCTATCGGGAGGGACGCGAGCATCGCGGCCTGCAGTGACTGTAAAGACAGCGGCGGGAACTCGCTGGCACAGAAATGCATAGACATGATTAGTTGTCTGCAGCCTTTGTGGCCCTGTAGGACGAACGACCTTTGTTGGACGAACTGCGGAAACACTGCGGGCGCTGACGGGCAGGCTCAGAACTGCGTCGCGACTCTCACCGCCGAAGCGTGCGGTTCCCACTGACCCGTTGAACACCGGGGCAGGTGCCACGGGTTTGCATTACCACGGTGATTCTTACGCGACCGGCCCGTCCCTTGCGGCGCCGCGAAACCCTTGGCACAAGATCTGCTTCGTATGGCACAATAGAGCCTTGTTTCGTCAAAGAATCATCGCGCCTTCTCTCTGAAAGGGGATCGACGTCTTCCATGCGCAAATTGGCTGCCATCACGTCGTTGTGCTCGCTGAGTTTCTTGCTTTCGTGTGACAAGATTAGGGACTCGACGCCTGCCCCCCCAGCAAGCGCCGACGGCGGTAGCGACGGCCAGCCGCTCGATCTTCCCTCTGGGCAGGATGGGATCTCTGGCGGGCAGGATGGATCCCCGGAATCGATCTCGACCGGCCCGGGCTTCGATGGCGCGCTGGATGGCGTCGACGCGGCCGGAGACGGAGCGGGCGATGGCCTGGACAGCGGCGACGCCAGCAGGGACGCGCCCGCCAGCTCCGAAGCCGCCACTGATGCCTCTGCCCAAGAGTCGGCGCCCGACGGCGCTGACGATGCTGGAGAGGGTGATGAGGATGACGCGAGCGAAACCGATGCTCCTATCCTCGATGGGACCTGCGCCATCCGTGGCAGGCCGGCGCGTGTGGGAACTGTCTGCCGGGTGGCCGCCGGGCTTTGCGACGTCGTCGAGGTCTGTGACGGCCTGAGCATGGCTTGTCCCTTCGATGCTTTTCGAGACAAGGACGAGGTCTGCCGTTCCAAGGCCGGCGAATGCGACCACGAAGAGACGTGCACGGGATTTTCCGCGGCGTGCCCTGCTGACACGTTTCTGTCAAAGGGCGCCGTGTGTCGGTCCGCGGTGTCGACCTGTGACGTGGCTGAAACCTGCGATGGCGCCAGCGCCGTTTGCCCGCTTGATGTCGTCGCGCCAGCCACTACCCAATGCCGCGCCTCCAGCGACCAAGATATCTGCGACCCGCCGGAGTACTGCACGGGCAGGAGCAACCAGTGCCCGGCCGACGCGAAGTACAGCCCACCGGCCGCAGCACCCACGGGCGTTGCGGTCACCCCGGGGGCCCTGCTAGCCGACGTGTCCTGGAGCCCCATCACCGGGGATGCGGGCGCCGGAATCACAGGCTACAACGTCAAGAGCAGCACCCTATCAACAGGTGGTTTCACCATCCGTGGTTCGCCCCCCACCTTTCCCTTCACGGTGACCCCCATCGAAGCCGGCCTGGCCTACTATTTCGTCGTGTCAACCTACTCGGGCCAGCCCTCCTGCCAATCGCCGAATTCGTCCCCGCCGGTCAGTGCCCTGTCCTGCGTGGCCACAGCACCCACCTCCCTCATCGCCACGCCGGATGGCGCAGGGCACGTGGCCTTGACCTGGACCCCACCGAGCGGCAGCGTCGCCTCCTACAGCGTCTCGCGCAGCACGACCTCGGGCAGCGGATACACGATCGTGCCCGGCGCAGGCGCCCTTGCAACCGCGAGTTTCACCGACAGTCCTGTCGTCCTCAAGGGTGCGACAGTAACCTTCTACTACGTGGCACGGGCCTTTACCGGAACCTGCCTCTCTCCCTACTCGGCACCCGCGACGGCAGTGATTTCATCCCCGGGCGCGGATGCGGGCGCGGACGCTGCCGCAGACGCTGCCGCGGACACTGCCGCAGACTGATCAGCCGAAGACGTCCACACAATGCCCGGTCATGGCCGCGGGTGCATCCGCGGCCAGGAACAACGCCACCCGGGCCACTTCGGCCGGCGTCATCTCGGGCGTGGCGCCCGGCCGGCCGACCGCCAGCATCTCGGTATCGACCGATCCAGGGCAGATGGCGTTCACCGCGATGCCGTCCGGCCGCAACTCCTCGGCCAACGCCCGCGTCAGGCCGACCACGCCATGCTTGGCTGCGCAGTATGCGCCCAAGAGAGGCGTGCCCCGGCGGCCGGCGATGGACGCCATGTTGATGATCCGGCCTCGACCCCGACCGCGCAGGGAGGGCAGGAACGCCTGAATGACCAGGAACATGCTCTTCAAGTTCGTGGCCAATACGTCGTCCCAGACTTCCTCAGGCAGGGTCTCGATGCTAGCCCGCGCCACGCTGCCGGCGTTGTTCACCAGGATGTCGGGCCCGCCCAGACGGGCGAGCACCAAGTCGCGGAAGCGAATGACCTCTTCACCGCGGCGCACGTCGCAAGCCGCGACCAGATGGCGCGCGCGTTCCGCGGGATCGAGATCGTCGACAAAGTGACCGCTGCTCACCCGGCGCGCACATCCCGCCACGGCTGCACCCTCGCTGGCCAGCAGCGCGGCGATGGCTCGGCCGATGCCCCGCGAGGCGCCGGTGACCACCGCAACTTTGCCGGTCAGCTTGCCTGCGCTCATCGCACGCGCCCGCCCAGGTTCGCGGCCGCCAGCAGCCGCGCCTTGAGGTCGGGCCGCTCGCGCATCTCGCCCACAAAGGCGCTGGTCACTACGCCCGATTGATCGTGGCGCTCGCCCGGCAGAGCCAGGCAAAGCTGCTCAGCCTCGATCACGCAGCCTGCGCCGCGCGCGCCCAGGCCGTGCCAGAGAGCTTCGGCGATCTGGTGGGTGGCCCGTTCCTGCAGGGTGAGCCGTTTGGTAAAACACTCGACCAGATCGGCCAGGCGGCCGAAGCCCACCAGCTTCCCCGCCGGCAAATAGGCCACATGCGCGACCCCACGATAGGGCAGAAGGTGGTGGGGACACATGGCATGAAAGCGCAGGCCGCCCACCACCACCACGTCCGGGTCAGCCTCACCCAGCACCGGCTCGCCGAGAATCCGCGCGGGATCCATGTCGTAGCCCGCGAGAAATTCGCGCTGCCACGTCTCTGCAACCCGTTCAGGCGTGCGCGCCAAATCGGGATCCTTGTCCACGTCGCGGCCTGCAGCCCGCAAGAGGGCCTCCACCGCCACACGCAAGGCTTTCGCATCAGAGGCCATGCTGCTCCCTCTACATCCCACCGTCGAGGTGAACCAGGGGATAGTCGGCCGCGCTCCACGCGCTCATGCCGCCGGTGAGTTCACTGATGTTGCGATAACCAAGGGCAACCAGCGCGTTGCCCGCCGACTTGCTCATGCCGCCCATCAGACAAGTCAAGACGACCTTGGTATCGAGATTGGGGCCGATGAAGGCAACCAAGGCAGGTATGTCGTCGAAGGCGATGCGCGCGTCGGTGCTCGGGATGCTTCCGGCATTGGGGTAGTGCACATCGATGAGCAAGAAATCCTTGTTGGCCAGGGCGGTGTGGAGCTGCTGGGGCGACAGCTCTCCCAGGGTAGCCGGCGCGAGGTCGGTCGTCGGTTTGGCTGTGTCGATCACCGTGATGTCAGTGGGCTTGGCTGCCTCGACCGCATCCAACCGGCTCAGCGCCTCGGTCGTGTCCATTCGGGCAGCCGCCTCAGTCGCATCGATTCGGGCCACCGCCTCCGTCGCATCGATTCGGGCCATCGCCTCAGCCGCGACCGCGTCCGGCGTGACCTGCAGGCTGTCCTTGGCCAATGCAACGTCAAGTGGCACGGCCGCCATGTCGACGCTGGCGTCGGCCGGCAAAGTCGCGGCCTCGCGTCCAGCTTCGGCGGTTGGCAGGTCGGCGGATGCTTCGGTTGCGGTGGAACTTGGGATATCAGCGGGCGCCGCGGTCTCAGCGCCTACGGCCGCGCCGTCGAGAAGCGAAGCCACGCTGTCAGAACCACTGCCGCTGCCCGATCCGCAGCCGGCAAGGCCCACGCCCATGCACAGGGTCAGCACCAATTCGATATTCGTGCGCAAGAGTTTCTCCCTGCTGCGAAGCCTAGCATCGAACTGCACCCAAGCACTCACTCACAGACGTCGTAGGTTTCGAACTGCATGGTGTAGTTGGCGCGGCCCTGGGTGGCCGAGCGCAGATCGGTCGAGTACCCGAACATCCGACGCAGCGGCACCTTGGCGACAATCAGGCGCTGGGCGCCACGCACGCCCAGGTCTTCAATGCGCGCGTGGCGCGCGTTGAGATCGCCGACCACGCCACCCACGTTGGCCTCCGGTGCGGTGACCTCCACCTTCATGATGGGCTCGAGCAGGCGCGTGCCCGCCTCGCGCGAGGCCAGGCGCAGGGCCTCACCCACCGCGGCCCTCTGGCCGGCGGGCGTGGAGGCGTCGGGGCGGTACTCGATCCCGATGACCGACACCTCGATGTCCTCGAAGGGATAGCCTTCCGGCCCGGAACGCATGGCCTCGGTGGCGCCCTCCAACGCGGCATCGAGGATCGCGCGCGGCGGGTCCGGGATGCGAGGCGCGCCGGGGGGCGGCTCGGCCCTCAGCAAGGCCAGCATGACCTGGTTGCCGCTGCCGCGCGGGCGCGGCGCCACCCGCACCCGGGCCTGCCCAAACACCTTCTCGTCCTCAACCTCGCGCTCGAAGCGCGCCTCGGCCTCGGCCGCCTTGGCCAGGGTCTCGCGGTAAACCACCTGGGGCTGGCCCACATGCGCATCCACGCCGTACTCGCGGCGCAGGCGGTCCACCATGATGTCCAGGTGGAGCTCGCCCATGCCCCGGATGATGGTCTGGCCCGTCTCCGCATCCTCGCCGGTGCGGAAGGTGGGATCCTCGTCGGCCAGCTTGGCCAGGCCGAAGTCGAGCTTCTCCTTCTCCGCCTGGGTCTTGGGCTCAATGGCGCGGGCGATGACCGGCTCGCGCGCGGCGATGCGCTCGAGCAGGATGGGCGCCTTGGGCGAGCAGATGGTGTCGCCGGTGCCCGCGTCCTTGAGCCCCATCGCAACTACGATGGTGCCCGCACCCGCGCGCTCGATGCGCTCCCGCCGGTTGGCATGTACCGAGAAAAGCCGAGTGACTTTTTCGTTGCGGCGGGTGCGTGGGTTTTGTACTACGTCGCCCGGTTTCAGCACGCCCGAGTAGATACGCAGGTATACCGTCTTGCGCCCTTCGTCCATGGCCACCTTGAAGGCCAGGGCGCAAAAGGGTGCGTTGTCGTCGGGAGGTCGGGTGACCACCTCATCACGGCCGGGCACATGTCCGGTGATGGGTGGCACCTCGGTGGGTGCGGGAAGGAAGTCACAAACCGCGTCGAGCAACGGCTGCACGCCCTTGTTGCGCAGGGCCGAGCCCGCCAGCACGGGAACCATCTTGCATGCCAGGGTGCCCCTGCGCAGGGCCGCCACCAGCGCGGCCGCATCCACTGGCTTGCCCTCAAGATACGCGGCCGCGATGCCGTCGTCGAAGTCAGCCGCCGCTTCCACGAGTTTTTCCCGCGCGACCGCCACGGCCTCAGCCATGGACGAGGGCACGCCGTCCTCGCGCGGCGGATCATCTTCCCCGCCCGAGAAGAAAATGGCGCGCTCGCGCACCAAGTCTACCACCCCGACGAAATGATCCTCGGCGCCGATGGGAAGCTGGATCGGCACCGGCCGCGCACCTAGGCGCGTGTGGATTTCATCGACCACCGCCTGGAAGTCTGCCCCGGGCCGGTCCATCTTGTTGATGAACGCGAGGCGGGGCACGTGGAATTGATCGGCCTGGTGCCACACCGTCTCGGACTGTGGCTCCACCCCAGACACGCCGCAAAACACGACTACCGCGCCGTCGAGCACGCGCAGCGAGCGTTCCACCTCGATGGTGAAGTCTACGTGGCCGGGCGTGTCGATGAGGTGAATGTCGTGCGTCTCGCCCGCTCGCTTCCATTCCAGCGTGGTTGCAGCGGCAGTGATGGTGATGCCGCGCTCGCGCTCTTGCGGCATCCAGTCCATCTGCGCCTCACCATCGTGAACCTCGCCGATCTTGTGGATGCGGCCGGCGTAGTAGAGGAAACGCTCGGTCACCGTGGTCTTGCCCGCATCGATGTGGGCCACGATGCCGATGTTGCGGACGCGCGCCAGCCTTGACAGCTTGCGGGGTCTTGCGATTGGGCTTGGCGTCTCGTCGGACATGGAAGCGCGGATTATAGGAAGTCGACCGTCGGCCGTCGACAGGCAACGGAGTTCTGTCAACCGGCGAAGCTGAGTGGGCGGTCGCGTCGCTTCTCTAAGTCACGACGCCACTGTCTCTGCACCGCCCCGGGTCAGGTTGAGTCCCGCTCTGTCGGCCAGGCCGGGCAGCGCATTCCTGTCCATCGGCGCCACGTTCTGAGCGGGCGCCCGGCGACCCGCGGCGCACAGCCGCCTACCCTTGCCAGGATGAGCACCCTGCTAATCTCCGAGTTCCAGGTCAACCGCGGAACCAGGCCGGCCCACTAGCAGAGCGACTTCCGACCGCTGCCCGCTGGCGGGGCCAGGACCGGCATCGCGCGACCAGCAGCTCTTCGGGCGCGGGGTGCAGGAACCTGCGACGGTTCGGCCAGCCCAAGTGTCTGCGCGTTAGAACCATGCGTCCGTACATGGGTCGTCGGGCAGTATAGTGGTGGACTATGACCCGCACGGAATTCCAAGCCGAGTTGCAGCGCCTGCGCCGCGAGATGGGCGTGCCCGANNGGCTGCACCAACTGCTACCGTTGCACCCACTGCATGAAGTGCGAGGCCACCACCGGCAGCTCACACTGCCTGCGCTGCACCGGCTGCCACGACTGTTCCCACTGCCAAGACTCGCGCGGCTGCACCGGCTCGGCCTATCTCGTCCAGTGCGCCTCGTGCAGCGACTGCACCTACTGCACGGGCTGCGTGGGCCTAGCCCGGAAGGAGTTCCACATCCTCAACCAACCATACAGCCGGACCGAGTACTTCGCGCTCATCAAGACGTTGTCGGGATGAACGCGTCTTTGGAAGGTACCCGCGCGCGGATCTTGCTGCTGTGATAGAGTTTATTCAGGCTACGCACGGTAGCCCCGGCCGAACATGAGAATCCAATTCTGGGGTGTCAGGGGCTCTTTGCCCGTCCCCGGACCGCGAACCGAGCGGTACGGCGGCAACACGTCGTGCGTCGAGGTCAGCTCCGCCGCCGGAACCCGCATCATCATCGACGCCGGCACCGGTATCCGCCGCATGGGCAAGGAACTGATGCGGGCCGAGTTCGAGTCAGGCAAGGGAGCGGCGCACATCCTCATCAGCCACACTCACTGGGACCACATCCAGGGCCTGCCCTTCTTCGCTCCTTTCTACCGCGCCGGTAACAAGCTCTTCGTATACGCCCGCCAGCGCGACGATCAGAACCTACGCAGCGTGCTCTCCTTGCAGGTGGATTCCCCTTTCTTCCCGGTGCCCTTTCACAAGGCGCGCGCCGAGGTGGCCTTCCGCGAGCTTCACGACGGAGCCCAATTCGAAATCAACGATGTGGTGGTTTCCTGCGCTCGCCTCAACCATCCCTACATCGCCACGGCCTACGCCCTGTCCGTCGACGGAGCCAAGGTGGCCTATATTGCGGACACGGCGCCCTTCACCGACATCCTGTTTGGTCACGAGTTCATTGCCGGACCGCCCTCACCGCGCTCGCTGCTGAGCAAGAGCGACCACAAGACCCTTCGGACGATGCGCAGCCAGGTGGTTCGCCTCTGTGAGGGTGCGGACCTGGTCATCTACGACACCATGTTCACCCCCGAGGAGTACCGCCAGACGCCCCATTTTGGCCACTCACGCCCGTCGGATGCTGTCGAGATCTGCCACGACGCGGGTGCCCGGATGCTAGCGCTCTACCACTACGCGCCGGATCGTTCGGACGCGGAAGTGGATGCCGTGTTGGCCTCTACGCGCAAGGAGGCGAAGCTGACCGCGCCCAAACTGGACATCGTAGCGGGATTCGAGGGGCTGGATTTGGCCCTGGGGAAGGGATGATGGACGTCACCTTCTGGGGCGTGCGCGGTTCCATTCCTTCGCCGGGCCCGGGCACCGTGCGCTACGGCGGCAACACTGCCTGCGTGTCGGTTCGCCTGCCGAGTGGCGAGCTCATCATCCTCGACTGCGGCACCGGCGCGCGCAACCTGGGGATCTCGCTTCTGGCCGGCCCCTTTGGCAAGGGCAAGGGCTCGGCCACCCTGCTGCTCTCGCACGCTCACTGGGACCACATCCAAGGCTTCCCGTTTTTCGGTCCCTTCTACGTCCCGGGCAACAGCTTTACCGTGTATGGCGGCAGGAGTGGCGAACGCCTTCTGGAAGACGTGCTTGAGCGCCAGATGGCGGCCCAGTTTTTCCCGGTGCAGAGCTTCCGCAACATGGGCGCTCGCATGGAGATGCGGCCCATGGGGGAGGACAGGGACGTGCGGGTCGGCAGCGCGACGCTCCGGGCTCACGCCAATCCCCATGGGCCCACCCCCGCGCTGGCCTTTCGCATCGAGGCTGGCGGTAAGTCTCTCGCCTACGCCAGCGATGCTGGCTATGGATCAGACGGACCACCCCAGGCAGCGGTGGACCTTTATCGCGGTGTCGACCTGCTGATTCACGACAGCACCTTCACCCCCGAGGACCGAGCCCTACGGCTGGAAAGGGGCCTGTCGTCTCTCGAAGATGCGGTGGACTGTGCGGCGCGCGCCGGGGTCAAGAAGCTGGCGCTTTTCCACTACGACCAGGACTACAGCGATCACGACGTGGACGAGCTTGTGGCTCGGGGCCGGCGCCGGCTAGCGGAGCATGCCGCCACGGGCATCGAGGTGATTGGCGCAGCCGAAGGGCTGACCGTTTCGCTGTAGCCCGGCAAGCCACAAGCTAGCTATTCCACACAGAGCCCTCATCCGGCTCTGTGTATCTCTGCACCCTCTGTGTGAAATAGCTGACTTCCTTTCCCGCTCTGTTGGGGGGATGACCCAGGCTACCCGCTTCGGGCATTTCGTCCGACCCATGCTAGCCTCCGCCCCACGATGAAGAGACTGCTCGAACGCATAGGGGATCGTTCGGCCCATGTGGTGGTGGTTGGCGCCGGCTACGTGGGTCTTCCGCTGGCGGTGGAGATCGCTGGGGCCGGCTTCGCCACCACGGCCTACGATCGCATGGGCGCGAAGGTCAACGCCATCAAGTCCGGCCAGTCCCATATCGCGGACGTTCCCTCGTCGGTGCTGGGGCCGCTGGTCGCGCAAGGCAAGCTGCGGGCCAGCGACGATCCCGACGTGCTGGGCCAGGCCGATGCGGTGATCATCTGCGTACCCACCCCGCTCAACAAGACCAAGGATCCAGACAACTCGTTCATTATCGACGCGGCCGAGATGTTGCTGCCGCGCATGCACCGCCCACAGATCGTGGTGCTGGAGAGCACCACCTTCCCGGGCTTCACGCGTGAGGTGCTGCTGCCCAAGCTGTCCTCGACCGGGCTCAAAGTCGACCAGGACTTCTTCGTCGCCTTCTCGCCCGAACGCGTGGACCCAGGCAACCCGAAGTTCCACACCCGCAACACGCCCAAGGTCATCGGCTCTACCAGCCCGCAAGGACTGGAAGCTGCGGTGGCGCTCTACAGCGCGTTCATCGAACGGCTCATCCCGGTGTCGTCATCCGACACGGCGGAGATGGTAAAGCTGCTGGAGAACACCTTCCGCGCGGTCAACATCGGGCTGGTCAATGAGGTCGCCATGATGTGTAGCCGTCTGGGCCTGGATACCTGGGAGGTCATCGATGCTGCGGCCAGCAAGCCGTTCGGTTTCATGCCCTTCTATCCCGGCCCGGGCCTGGGCGGGCACTGCATCCCCATCGATCCCCTGTACCTGTCGTGGAAGCTCAAGACCCTCAAGTACAACGCGCGCTTCATCCAGCTCGCCGACGAGGTCAACTCGTCTATGCCCGAATTCGTTGCGGTCAAAGTGGCCGACGCCCTCAACGACCGGGGCCGGGCGGTGCGGGGCGCCAAGATCCTGGTGTGTGGGGTCACCTACAAGCGCGACATCGATGACCTCCGCGAATCCCCAGCTCTCGACATCATCGAGCTTCTGCAGAGGCGGGGCGCCCAGGTGTCCTACCACGACCGGCACGTCCCCCTTCTCGACCATGGCGGCGCCACCGTCCCGAATGTTCCGCTGGACCGGCTGGCTGAGTTCGACTGCGTCGTGATCGCGACGGACCACAGCGACGTGGACTACGGCGCCCTGGTGGAAAACGCACGCCTGGTGGTGGACACCCGAAACGCCACCCGCGGCCTGCGCGGGCGCTTCCCGGGCCGGATAGTGCTTCTATAGTATTGCGTGTTTTTCCCGCGAATTTCATCACACTCCACTCGAAAAATCGGCTAGAGTCTCTGGCGAACGCCGGTTCTCGTGGCGCCCGGGATGGAGTTGGATCCCCTCCGCGCAGAACAGGTGCTTCCAGGCCCACCCCAAACCAGAAGGAGATACGATGGCTAAAGGTCCCCTTTCCAAGTCTGCCCTAATCCAGATTCTCGCCGACAAATCTGCCAACGAGCTCACCCGCAAGGATGTCAAGGGCGTGCTCGAGGGCCTGGTCGGCGTTGGCCATGCCGAGTTGAAGAAGAACGGCGTCTTCGTCGTTCCCGGGCTCGTGCGCATGGTCGTCGTCAAGAAGCCGGCCACCAAGGAGCGCAAGGGCATCAACCCGTTCACCGGCCAGGAGACAATCTTCAAGGCCAAGCCAGCCCGCAAGGCGGTCAAGGCGCGTGCGGTGAAGGCGGCCAAGGACGCCGTAGCGTAGGCTTGCGAATGCCCGCTTCGGCCAACCGGCTTGAAGTGGGCACTGACCGACCGGGGCGCCTTGGCCAGTGCCAGGCGCCCGCGGTTGGTTGCTTTGTGGGCAGGGGGGGGCAGTGATAGGCGCCGAGACGCCAGGCTCAGCTTCGCCCCTGACCGCGCTCGAAGCTGCGGTGACTCTGGACCGCGCCTGCAAGTCATTCGGTGACTTGCGCGCTGTCGTGGATCTCACGCTGTCCGTCGTGCCAGGTGAGGTGTATGGCTTGCTAGGCCCCAACGGCGCGGGCAAGACCACGGCCCTGCGCATGCTGGCGGGCCTGCTCCAGCCTTCGAGCGGCCGGGCTCTCATGCTGGGCCTCGATGCTGGTTCTTTGCAGGCCAAGACGCGCATGGGATTCCTGAGCGGCAGTACGGGTCTTTATGCCCGGCTGACCCCGCGCGAGACCTTGCAGTACTTCGGCCGCATTCACGCCTTGTCCGAAGTCGACTTGCGGCGCCGGATTGCCACCCTGGCGCGCTGGTTGGCCCTCGAAAGCTTGCTCGACCGTCGCTGCGAGAGCCTGTCGAGCGGCGAGAAACAACGAGTCTCGCTCGCGCGAGCCGTGCTGCACGACCCGCCGGTTCTGATTCTTGACGAGCCGACCAGCGGCTTGGACGTGCTGGCCAGCCGATCGTTGCGTGACTTCGTGGGCAGCGAGCGTGCCCGCGGCAAAGCCGTGCTCTTCTCCACCCACTACCTGGCCGAGGCCGAGTTGCTGTGCGACCGCATTGGGCTGCTCTTTCGCGGCCGCCTGCTGCGCGAGGGCACGCCCGCAAGCATTCGCGCAGAATGCGGGGCGAACACCCTGGAAGAGGCCTTCCTGAAGCTGGTGGACCGCGAGTGAGTTGCTAGTCATGTCCCAGCGCTTGTCCCACGTGTTGCTTACCCTGGGCAAGGAGCTGCGGGAGTCTCTGCGCGACCGCCGCACCCTTGCGGTCATGATCCTGTTTCCCTTGGTCGTGTACCCACTGCTCTCCCTGCTGGCGGCCCAGGTGGCGGTAGCAAGGGACAAGACACGCCAAGCCCGACCCTCCCTGGTGGCGGTGACGGGGAGAGGCGGTGCGCGCGATGACCTGATGGCCCGGATTCGCGAGCGGCCCAAGCTCCTGACCTTGGTTGAACGGGGCAGCCGGGCCGATGTCACGGCCGGCAGGCTGGATGGCCTGGTCCAGCTCGGTGAGGCCAGCGCCAGCCGCGCCGAGATCGTCTACGATGCTGGACGCGAGGAATCCCGCGAGGCAGCCGAGCGCCTATCCGACGTCATCGCCTCGGTTCTGCCCGAAGGTTGTGCGCCCATCTTTTCGCTCGAAAAGCGCAGCTTGGCCCCCGAGGCTGGCGTGGGTGGTTATCTCCTCTCCAAGGTGCTGCCCCTGCTGGTCGTCTTGATGGTGCTGCTCGGTGCCTTCTACCCGGCCATCGACGTCACCGCGGGCGAGCGCGAGCGGGGCACCCTGGAAACCGTGCTCTGCTCGCCCATCCGGCGCTTTGACCTTCTGCTGGGCAAGGTCCTGGCGGTGACGGCCTTGGCGGCGCTAACCGGCGTGCTGAATCTCGCCTCGATGTCGGTGACCCTGATTCAGGTAGCGCATCTGGCGGATCCGGGCTCGAGCCTGCCGGTGCCCTGGACCCGCGCCGCTGCCGCGGCCGGGGTGGTGCTGCCTTCAGCGTTCCTTTTCGCGTCGCTCTTCGTCGCAATCGGCGCCGTCGCGCGCGGATTCAAAGAGGCACAACACCTGCTGACCCCCGCATACTTCTTGTCTATTGCGCCGGCGGTTGCCGGAGCCATCGGCGAGTATCGGCTAGCCGGCCTGGCCGCGTGGATCCCTTGCATGAACGTGACCCTGCTCGCGCGAGAGCTGCTGCTCGGCCGCATCCCCTGGTCAGGCGCGCTGGCAACACTGGCGTCCACCCTGGCCTGCGGCTGCGCTGCACTGGCGGTGGCCGCCCATATCTACAGCTCCGAGCGCTTTGTGGATCCGGTCCCGCGCAAACGGGCGTCCGACGCAGTCCGGCCCGCCAACCACCCCACGGCTGGCCAGGCCATGTTCCTCTACGCGCTCGCCTTCGTCCTTCTCTATTTCGTGTGGCTGCCTTTGCAGCGACGCAACCTCGTGCTCGGGCTGCTGGCCTCGGAATGGGGCGGCCTGCTTGGTCTGGTGGTGCTCTTTGCTTCGGTCACGCGCCGATCCCTAGTGGATCTGCTGCCCATCGTGCGGCCGCCGCTGCGCTGCCTGGCGGGCGCGGCCTTGGTGGGTCTCTCCGCGTGGGCAGCGGTGGCTATCCTGAGCGAATGGGTGAGCCCGGTACCCAAGGAGGTAATCGAACAACTTCGGCGCGGCCTGGTTCCTACCGACGGTAGCCGCGGCCTTCTTGGCACTCTGGCCCTGGTCGCGCTGACCCCGGCCATCTGCGAGGAAGCCCTGTTCCGCGGCCCCATCTTGCGCGGGCTGCGCGCGCGGGTCGGCCCTGCGGCTGCGGTGGCCCTGACCGGGCTTCTCTTCGGCGTCTTTCACCTCGAGCTGTCGCGTATCCTGCCCATTGCCTTGCTCGGGGTTCTGCTCTCGCTCGTCGCCCTGGAGAGTGGATCCATTCTCCCTGCCATGCTGGCCCACTTTCTCAACAACGCCAGCCTGGTCGGGCTGGCCTATTTCCGCATCGATGAACGGGTGGCCGAGGTTGGCAGCATGGGGTCCGCGCTCATTTTCGTGGCTGCCGCCCTGCTAACCGCGCTCGGCTTGCGCCTGGTGCACAGCGGCGGCCGCCAAGCGAAATTGTAGTCTGCCTGACAATTCGTCTTGTCGGCTCGGCGTTGGCTCTGCTAAGGATTCCCCATGGCTCATGCGGAAGAGAAGCGGATTCTAGGCATTTTGCGCAAGTCCCCGGTGCTGGCCGATGCATCGGTGGACGCGCTGACCCGGCTCGCGACGGCTGCCTTGCTGCAAAGCTACCAGCCACGCCGGGTTGTGTTCCTGCCGGGTGACCGGGCAGTGGGCGTGCACTTCTTGGCCAGCGGTCGGGTGAAGATCTCGAAGGTCACCCGCGACGGCAAAGAGCTGACCCTTGCCTATCGGACCGCGGGGGATTTCTTCGGCGAGGGCGCCCTGCTTGAGGGTGGCCCGCGTGAGGAGATGGTCGAAGCCATGGAGGTGACAGCCACCGTCGAGGTCGAACGAAGCGCCCTGGACAAGCTCCTGCAAACCAATGCCAGCGTTGGCTATCAGTTTCTGCGCGCCATGATCAACCGTCGGCGTGAGCTGGAGACCAAGGTCGAGCAGTTGGTGTTCAAGGACGTAGGCTCCAAGCTGGCCGAGTTGCTCCTGCGCCTGGGTTCGGAACATGGGCTGGAGCACAAGCGTGGCCTCGTACTGGGGCTGAAAATCACCCATCAGGAGATGGCCAACCTCATCGGCTCGACTCGCGAAACCGTCTCCTTGACCCTGTCGCACTTCAAACGCAACGGGCTCATCCAGACCGAAGGACGCAAGGTAATCCTGGTCGACCGCGAGGCGCTGCGGTCGCTGGCCTGACGGCCGCCATCCTTCAATGCCTTTGGCACGGCCGGGCGCGCAATGATCATTGGGAAGCCAAGCGGATGACGCTCGCTCTGTGGACTGCCGCCGTGGTGGCGTTGCTCGGCGTGCTCATCCTGGCCCACGAGCTGGGGCACTTCCTCGTGGCCAAGCTGTTCGGGGTCAAGGTGCTGCGCTTTTCGCTGGGCTTCGGGCCCAAGTTGTTCAGTTTCACCGCAGGCGCCACCGAGTACCGGCTCTCCCTGCTTCCCTTGGGTGGCTACGTGCGCCTAGTGGGCGAGGAAGCGGGCGAGCCCGTGGCCGACAAGGATCGCGAGCGCGCTCTGTGTACCAAGCCGCTCTGGCAGCGCTTCGCCATCGTGATGGCCGGGCCGCTTTTCAACTTGATACTGCCCATCGGTATCTACTTCGTGCACTATCTGGGACAGCGCACGCTGCTGCCGCCCACCCTCGGCACGGTCATCGCGGGGCTGCCCGCGTCCAACGCCGGGCTGATGCCTGGCGATCGCGTCGATACCGTGGCCGGACGCAGCATTCGCTACTGGGAGGAGTTGGACGAAGCGATCAGCGCCTCGCCGGGCAAGACCCTGCGCTTCGGTATCCGCCGCGGCATCGAGGCCGAGGAACGAGACGTCACACCAGCGCGCTGGGAGCGGCGGGGGCCGCTCAACATCAAGGAGACGGTCGGCTGGATCGGGGTTTCGCCGCGTTTCCAGCTTCCCGAGGTGGGTATCATCGATCTGACCTCGCCCGCGGCGCAAGCCGGGCTGCGAACCTTCGACTACATCACATCGGTCAATGGCACGCCAGTGTCGCACTGGAGTGAGTTCGAGCGCGCGGTTGCGCGCGCGGGTGCTTCGCCCCTGCGCATCTCATACCTGCGTGGGACGCATTCGGCCCTGCCCTTCGTGCATCTGGAGATCCAGGAACCCGGCACCGCGGTGGTCATTCCCCAGCCGGTGATCGATCCGGTGAGCGGCCGGCGCTACGACACCGGCATCCAGGCCTCCGAGTTGTTTGTCTACTCGGTCGAGCCGGGAAGTCCTGCCGATCGCGTAGGGCTACGCCGCGGGGACCAGGTGCTCGAGCTGGATGGCCAGCCGCTTCTGCACTGGAACCTTCTGCGCCAGCGGCTGGCGCAAGAACCGCAACGCGAGTTTCGGCTGACCTGGCTGTCACCGGGCGGGGGTCGCCACCAGGCGACTTTCAAGCAGGAGGTGCACTCGCAGCTCGACGCCTACCATCAGGAAGAGCAGCGCCTGGTTTTCGGCGCCACCAACCGCTTCGCATGGAAGACCGCGGACCCGGTGCCCATCCGAAATCGCTTCTTCTACGCCGTGGGGCACGCCTTCGAGCGCACCGGCGAGATCGTGGTCTTCACCGCCCAGGGTTTTTTCCAGATCATTCGCGGCGAGATGTCGCCCCAGGCGTTGGGCGGGCCGCTGACCATCGGCTACGCGGCGGGCGTGGCAGCCGAGCAAGGTCTGGCCCAGTACCTGTGGCTGAT
>PMBS01000305.1 GCA_003153015.1 Myxococcales bacterium | reverse complement strand
GGAGCCGGCGAGCTTTGCTCGCCGCAGACCATCGCGGGAGGGTTTGGGGACCCTTTGAGGGTCCCCATTATGACGCGAACTACGAGACAGGCTTGTCGCTTGCAGGCGGCGCAAACGGCGAACTGGCGCCCGCCACTGCCAGGGCCTCGTACAGCTTCCAGCGCGCCTGGGCCTCGCGCTGGCCTTGCGCCATCAGGGCGCGAGCGCGATCCGGCATGACCTGGGCCAGCGAGCGGAAGCGCGTCTCAGTCATGGCCCACTGTTCGTAGGTGATCTTGGGCACCTTGGAGTCGAGCTTGAGCGGGTTTTCGCCCTTGGCGTACAGCCCCGGGTTGAATCGGTACAGGGTCCAGGCGCCGCTGTCCACCGCTGCGGCCTGGTTATCCATGCTCTTGGCCATGTCGATGCCGTGGGCGATGCAGGTGCTGTACGCGATGACGATGGAAGGCCCGTCGTAGGCATCCGCCTCGATCATGGCCCGCACGGTCTGGATGTCGCTGTAGCCCATGGCGATCTTGGCGACGTAGCAGTTGCGGTACGCGATGGCCATCATGCCCAGATCCTTCTTCGATGTCGGCTTGCCGGCCGCGGCAAACTTCGCCACCGCGCCGGTCGGGGTCGCCTTCGAGCACTGGCCACCGGTGTTTGAGTACACCTCGGTGTCGAGCACCAGGATGTTCACGTTCCGGCCACTGGCCAGAACGTGATCGAGCCCGCCGTACCCGATGTCATAGGCCCAGCCGTCACCGCCCACTGCCCACACGCTCTTCTTGACCAGCATGTCGGCTACGCCGGCCAGGTTCTTCGCGTCGGGGTCAGAGATGCCGGCCAGCTTCTGCTTGAGCAGGGCCACGCGCTCGCGCTGATCATGGATGCCCTTCTCGTCAGCCTGATTGGCTTCCATCAGTCCACTGACCAGCTCGCCGGGCAACTGACCCGACAGCTTCTTGAGCAGCACCTTGGCGTAGTCGTTTTGCTTGTCGATGGTCACCCGGAAGCCGAGCGAAAACTCGGCGGTGTCCTCGAAGAGCGANNAAGAGCGAGTTGTTCCAGGCCGGGCCACGACCGTCCTTGTTCTTGGCATAGGGGGTGGTGGGCAGATTGCCGCCGTAGATCGACGAGCATCCCGTGGCATTGCCGATGATGGCGCGATCGCCGAAGAGCTGGGTCAGCAGCTTCACGTACGGGGTTTCGCCGCAGCCGGCGCAAGCCCCGGAATACTCGAAGAGCGGCTGCAGGAACTGGCAACCCTTGACCGAGTCGACCTTGACCAAGCGGCGGTCCACCTCGGGCAGGTCGAGGAAGAAGGCGTAGTTTTCGCGTTCCTGGGCGCGCAGGGGCATCTGCGGCTCCATCATGATTGCCTTCTTGCTCTTGTCCTTCTTGTCAGCGGCCGGACAAACCTCCACACACAGGGTGCAGCCGGTGCAGTCCTCGGGCGCGCTCTGCAGCGCATACATCACATCGCCATATTCCTTGGCCTTGTACTTGGTGGCCTTGAAGGTCGCCGGCTTCTTCTCCAAAAGCTTCGGGTCGACAACCTTGGCGCGGATGGCGGCGTGTGGGCACACCAGGGTGCACTTGTTGCATTGGATGCACAGGTCCGGGTACCACACNNCAGCGCGCGGTATCGGTGGGGAAGGTTCCGTCAACCGGGAAAACGCTGACCGGCAGCTTGTCGCCACGGCCGGCGACGATCTCTGCGGTCACCTTGTGCACGAACTCGGGCGCCTCCTTGGCCACGATGGGCGGCATCTTGAGGCTGCTCGACACCTTCTGCGGGTAGTTGACCTGCTTCAGGTTGGCCACCGTCTGATCCACCGCATTGAAGTTCTTCTGCACCACCTCGGGTCCTTTGCGCTCGTAGGTCTTCTGGATGGTCTTCTTGATCTTGGCAATGGCCTCGTCCGGCGGCAACACACCCGAGATACTGAAGAAGCAGGTCTGCATGATGGTGTTGACCCGCGCCCCCATGCCGGTTTCCTTGGCCACCTTGTAGGCATCGATCACGTAGAAGCGCAGCTTCTTGTCGATGATCTGCTTCTGCACTTCTTGCGGCAGCTTGTCCCACACCTCGTCCGGCCCGTACACGCTGTTGAGCAGGAACACCCCGCCGGCCTGGCAGTACTGGAGCATGTCGTAGCGCTCGAGGAACGACCACTGGTGGCAGGCCACGAACTGCGCCTCGGTGATGAGGTAGCTGGAGCGAATCACGTCGGGTCCGAAGCGCAGGTGCGACACGGTGACCGCGCCGGCCTTCTTCGAGTCATAGACGAAGTAGCCCTGGGCATAGAACTGCGGCTCCTCGCCGATGATCTTGATCGAATTCTTGTTGGCGCCCACCGTGCCGTCGGAGCCGAGTCCGTAGAACAGGCAGCGCTTCACGGCGTCGGTCTCGGTGGAGAAGCTGTAGTCCACGGCGAGCGAGGTGTGGGTCACGTCGTCGGTGATGCCCACGGTGAAGTGGTTCTTGGGAGCGGAATTCTTCAGCTCGTCGAACACCGCCTTGACCATGGCAGGGGTGAACTCCTTGGACGATAGACCGTAGCGGCCTCCGACCACTTTGGGCATGGCAAAGGGCAAACGGCCGGCCGCCTGGGTCTCGGCCAGCGCGGTGATCACGTCCTGGTACATGGGCTCGCCAGCGCTGCCCGGCTCTTTGGTGCGATCCAAGACCGCGACGGCCTTGACCGTCTTGGGCAGCGCGGCCAAGAAGTGCTGCATCGAGAACGGACGAAAGAGGCGCACCTTGACCACGCCGACCTTCTCGCCCTTCTTGGCCAGCGCATCCACGGTTTCGTGGACAATTTCGGCCCCGGTTCCCATGAGCACGATCACTCGCTCGGCATCCGCCGGACCCACGTAGTCGAAGAGGTGGTAGGAGCGGCCCACGATCTTGGCGAACTTGTCCATTTGCGCCTGCATGATGGCCGGGGCCGCGTCGTAGTACTTGTTGCACGCCTCGCGCGCCTGGAAGAACACGTCGGGGTTCTGTGAGGTGCCGCGCAGAAAAGGCCGGTCGGGTGTCATGGCACGGGCGCGATGCGCGTTGACCAGGTCGTCGGTGACCATCGCCTTGATGTCGTCGTCGGTAAGCTGCTCGATCTTCTGCACCTCGTGCGAGGTGCGGAAGCCGTCGAAGAAATGGATGAAGGGCACACGCGCCTGCAGGGTCGCGGCCTGCGCAATGAGGGCCATGTCCATGACCTCCTGCACAGAACCGGTGCAGATGAGGCCGAAGCCGGTCGATCGAACGGCCATCACGTCGCTGTGGTCGCCGAAGATCGACAGGGCGTGGGTGGCCACGGTGCGGGCCGAAACGTGCCAGACCGTCGAGGTCAGCTCGCCCGCAACCTTGAACATGGTCGGGATCATTAGCAGCAGGCCCTGCGCGGCCGTAAAGGTCGTGGTCAGAGCGCCAGCCTGAAGGGCGCCGTGGGTTGTGGCGGAAGCGCCCGCCTCGCTCTGCATCTCGACCACGGACGGGACCGTGCCCCAGATGTTGGTGCGGCCCGCGGCCGACCAGTCATCGGCCCACTCACCCATGTTCGACGAAGGGGTGATGGGGTAGATGGCGCAGACCTCGTTGGTCTTGTGCGCTACGTAGGCAGCGGCTTCATTGCCATCAATCGTGACTTTCTTGCGAGCCATGTCGTGGTCCTCCAGAGGGGTAAAACTTAGGAAAAACGCAGTCTTCTTACGTCCGCAGCGTCAGCGAAGCAACAGGAACTTTTGCAGGCGCAAGGCTACAACTGCGCCCGCAGACGAGAGTCGATCGCAGACCAAATAACGCAACGCTTTCCGAAGCAGAACGACTCTATTAGCCGGCGGGCTGCCCGTGCGCAGGATGCCCACTCGATGTACTGGCTCGGTGGGCGGGTCGCGTGCGCGGTAGCGGCCAGCGGCCAGCGGAAAGCGCCCTGCGTTGCACACACGGCTCGCGTGTGCGTGAGCGGCACGCGGCACGCGAGCCTGCGTATTTATCTGCGTGCTGGGGCCGACGGCCTCATCATCCCATCTCGCTCTCGCCCACTCGACCCGCGGCCCGCGATCCGGTCGGGTCAGATGCAGGCTGATCGCGTGGGGAGCCGGCGAGCTTTGCTCGCCGCGCACCATCGCGGGAGGGTATGGGAACCCTTTCAGGGTTCCCATGTCAGATGTTCGGCACCGGGAACGGGGCGCCGGGTCTCGCGAAAAGGTAGCCCTGGAAAAGGTCCGCGCCGATGTCGACCAGGATGTCGCGCTCAGCCTCCGTCTCGACTCCCTCGGCCACCAGTGGCGTCTCCAGTTCCAGGCACAAGCTGGCCAGCGCATGTACCATCTTGCGTTTGGTCGGCGTGGTATCAATCCCGCGGATGAGCGACATATCCAGCTTGACCACGTCGGGTTCGAGCTGGGCGAAGCTGTTCAGCCCTGAGTAGCCCTCACCTAGATCGTCGACCGCGATGCGAAAGCCCAACCTGCGCAGGTGGGCCACGCGCTCGCGGATGTCGGGGATCCTCTCCAGCGCCATGCGTTCCGTGATCTCGAGATGAATGCGGGGGGCGAACTCGGACAGAGGCGCGTGGGGCGAATAGAGATCGTCGTCCGCCAGGTCAAGCACGTGCAGATTGACGAATACCCCAGGCAGGTTCGGGTAGTCGCGCAGCACGTCCGCAACCTGCCCCCGCGTCTTGCGCCCTAGCATCGGCATCTGCTCGAGGGCCTCCGCAGTCTTGAGAATCTCCAAGGGCGAGCACAGTTCCGAGTAAGTCGTGCGCATGAGCGCTTCGTAGGCCACTACGCTCCTACGTGACCATGAGACGATTGGCTGAAATGCAGTCCACATTCCAGCCAGTGCTCTGTCAAAGCGCAACCGCATCGCCTCCAATTCGCGTTCGTGCTCCTCAGTGCAGTGCAAGATGCGTCGTTCCCGCTGCGCGAGCCGGTGCATTTGCACCGCGCGCGAAAGCACGTCCCTAAGCTGGGACATGGAAAGCGGCTTGATGAGGTAGCTCAACGCACCCCATTCCACCGCTACCCGCGCGCTATCTAGACCAGGGCCGCCGGTCATCAGGACCACCGGGATGTCCCGGTCCCGCTCCCGCACCGCACGCAAGAGGTCAAGGCCGCTGCAGCGAGGGATGTTGATGTCGGTCAGCACAACATCGAATTGCCGCGAACGCGCAAGCTCAATCGCCGCGCCACCGTCTGCCGCCGTCTCCACACCATAGCCCCAGTTTTCCAAGACGCGCACGCACGAGCGCGCGAAGGTCTCGTCATCGTCCACTACGAGAACCAGCGGCCGCGACTTGCCCTCTTGTAGCGGGCTGGCCTGGGCTGCTTTGGCTTCCACGTGCTTCGCTGCCTTACGGGCCTAGAGCCCGTTGATATCTTCATCGGCACATCGGCACGCCAGGTTAAGGACCAGCAGTCCCGCGATAGCCGCGGAAGGTCGTGGTCTTGGCCGTGGCCGTGGCCGTGGCCGGAGTGATCCCTTGGTTGCGGCCGTGAGGCTGCCCTGTGTAGCATGGCGCCCATGCTTGGGCTGAGAGGACTTCTCATGCTGACCTTGGGCGCCTTCGGCGCGGTCTTCACCGCGCTCTGGGGCCGTGACATCGCTCGCAAACGGGCGCGGCCCACCATGGCCGGCGACGGCGCCGCCGGCGACGGCACCGAGGCTGCCGCCACACGAGCCGGGTTGCCCTCGCCGGTGCAAACCGCCATCGGCTTCGTCACGAACTTCTTCGACACCTTGGGCATCGGCTCATACGCAACCACCACATCCATCTACAAGCTGTTCCGTCTGGTACCCGACCGTCTCATCCCGGGAACCTTGCTGGTCGGACACATGTGGCCAACTGTGGCCCAGGCGGTGATCTACATCCACCTCGTCCGGGTGGAGATGACCTCCCTGGTGCTGCTCATCGCCGCATCGGTGCTTGGATCGTGGCTGGGCGCCGGCGTGGTGGCGGGCTGGCCCAAGCGCAAGATCCAGATCGGGATGGGCTTCGCGCTGCTCGGGGCCGCCGGATTGATGCTCGCCAGTGCTCTCCACTACCTGCCCGGAGGCGGAGACACCCTGGGCCTGCACGGCTGGCGCATGGGCATCGGCCTGGCCGGCAACTTCGCGTTCGGCGCCCTGATGAATCTCGGCATCGGCGCCTACGCGCCCAGCCTCATCCTGTTTGGCTTTCTCGGCATGGATCTGAAAGCGGTGTTCCCGGTGATGATGGGTTCCTGTGCCTTCATCATGCCGACCAGTGGAATTCGCTTCATCGGACGCGGCAGCTACTCGCCGCGAGCCGCTCTGGGGCTGGGCCTGGGTGGAGTGCCGGGCGTGCTGCTGGCGGCGTACGTGGTGCGCGAGCTGAAGGTTGACCAACTTCGCTGGCTGGTCATCGGGGCGGTGACCTACAGCGCCCTGGCCATGCTGCATTCCGCGGCCAAGGATCGCCCGCGAGCTCAGCCGGCCGAAAAGGAAGCCGGTTGATGGCCCATCCCCTGTTCGCCACCAAGAGCATGGACAAGTTGCGCGCGGACGCAGAGTTCGCCCATGGCTTGAAGCGTACCTTGACCGCGCTGGACCTGGTGCTGCTCGGCATCGGGGCCATCATCGGCACCGGCATCTTCGTGCTCACCGGCCGGGCTGCCGCCGCCAACGCCGGCCCTGCCGTCGCCCTCTCCTTCACCGTCGCGGGCATCGCGTCCGCCTTCGCAGGCCTGTGCTATTCCGAAATGGCGTCGATGATCCCGATCGCGGGCAGCGCCTACACCTATTCGTATGCCACCATGGGCGAACTGGTGGCCTGGATCATCGGATGGGATCTGATCCTGGAATACCTGGTGGGCGCGGCCACCGTGAGCGTGGGCTGGTCAGGCTACGTGGTCGCCTTCGTGGCCAACGTGACCGGATGGAAGATGCCCGCCACCTGGACCAGCTCGCCCCTGGTGTGGAGCGAGGCACACAAGCACGTCCAGTTTACTGGCGCCATCATCAACCTGCCAGCGGTACTGATCACCTTGTTCGTCACGGCCATCCTGGTGGTGGGCATCAAGGAGTCGGCGCGTTTCAACTCGGTGATCGTGATCATCAAGGTCGCGGTGGTTCTGCTCTTCATCGCCGCCGCTGCGCCTTTCATCCGCACCGAGAACTGGCACCCGTTCATCCCCAAGAACACCGGCGCCTTCGGCCACTACGGCATCTCCGGCATTCTGCAGGGCGCAACCATGGTCTTCTTCGCGTACATCGGGTTCGATGCCGTGTCCACGGCCGCGCAGGAGACGCGCAACCCGCGGCGCGATCTGCCCATCGGCATCCTTGGCTCGCTCGCCATATGCACCGTGCTCTACATCACCGTGTCGCTGATCCTGACTGGAGTGGTTTCCTATACCAAGCTCTCAGTCCCTCACCCGATGGCCATCGGCATCAGGGCCACGGGCGTGCACTGGTTGGAGACCGCGGTGGAAATCGGCGCCATCGCCGGGCTGTCATCGGTCATGATCGTCATGCTGCTGGGCCAGCCGCGCATCTTCTTCTCCATGGCGGTCGACGGCCTGCTGCCCCCAGTCGCGGCCAAGGTCCACCCGCGCTTCGGCACGCCCCACATCACCACCATCACCACCGGCTTGGCCTGCGCCGTGGCCGGCGGTCTTCTGCCCATCGACATCCTGGGCGAGCTGACCAGCATCGGCACCCTGTT
>PMBS01000164.1 GCA_003153015.1 Myxococcales bacterium | reverse complement strand
CCGCCGGCGTTGGCAGCCTTGCCAGGCCCGTACAGCACCTTGGCCTTGATGAACTTCTCCACTGCCTCAGGCGTCGACGGCATGTTGGAACCTTCCGCGATGACGTAGCAGCCGTTCTTCAGCAGGGTGTCGGCGTCCTTTCCCTCGATCTCGTTCTGGGTGGCCGAGGGGAAAGCCGCGTCGCACTTCACCACCCACGGGCGCTTGCCGGCGACGAACTCGCAGCCGTACTTCTTGGCGTACTCCTGGATGCGGCCCCGCCGCACGTTCTTGAGATCGAGCACGAAGGCGAGCTTCTCCGGCGTGATGCCCTTGGGGTCGTGGATGAAGCCGTCAGAGTCGGACAGGGTGACCGGCATGGCACCTAGTTGATTCAGCTTCTCGACCGTGTACTGGGCCACGTTGCCCGAACCAGAGACGGTGCAGATCTTGCCCTTGAAGGTCTCTTTGCGCGTCTTGAGCATTTCTTCCGCGAAGTACACCGCGCCGTAGCCGGTGGCCTCGGGACGAATGAGCGAACCGCCCCAGTTGAGCGCCTTGCCGGTGAGCACGCCCACGAACTCGTTCTTCAAGCGCTTGTACTGGCCAAACATGTAGCCGATCTCGCGACCGCCGACGCCGATGTCACCGGCGGGTACGTCAGTGTCGCCGCCGATGTGGCGGAACAGCTCGGACATGAAGCTTTGCAGGAAGCGCATCACCTCATTGTCGGACTTGCCCTTGGGGTCGAAGTCCGAGCCACCCTTCCCGCCGCCCATGGGCAGGGTGGTGAGTGAGTTCTTGAACACCTGCTCGAAGCCGAGGAACTTGANNGGGCCGATGGCGCTGTTGAACTCGATACGATAGCCGCGGTTGACCTGGACTTGTCCCTCGTCGTCGATCCAGGGCACGCGGAACATGAGCTGGCGTTCCGGCTCCACGATCCGCTCGAGGATCTTGTGCTCCTCGTACTTTGGGTAGCGGTCCAGACACGGCTGCAACGACTCGAGCACCTCGGTCACAGCCTGGTGGAACTCCGGCTGCCCGGGGTCTCTCTTCTTCACCAGATCGATCACTCTCTGCGCGTAGGACATGTTGCCTCCTGGTTTGCGGACCGCTCAGCGCGAGCGGCGGATCGGAAATGAATGCCACGTATGCTTAGAGTTAATTCCATGTAGCCGACAGTTAAATCATCGTTAATTCCATGTAACCGTGAGGTTTCGTGCACGCCACGCAGCACGATCTATGACAACCAACTTAAATCACTAGTGTTTCTGCCACCGTCCCTCTCTCGTCATGCCGGATCCAGGCTGCCCAGTAGCGATTTCTCGATCGCTTTGGCGTGAAGAAGGAAAGCGCTTCACGAGAAAACGTAACCGGATAGATCACTCCAGGCGAAGGACAGCCATACGGCCGCACGTTGGCAATTCCAACAGTCGTCGCCGTCAGGGAATGATCGCCGTGCACTTTTCGTCACACAAGCCGGTGCCGTTCTTGCTGCCGTCGTCACACTGCTCGCCAAAGCTGCCATCCATCTTGCCGTCCCCGCAATACGGCGGCTTTCGGCAACCGGGGGCGCAGCCCGCCGCCATGCCGTAGGTCGACTGATTGACCCCATCGTCACATTCCTCGCCGAAGGCAGCGTCCAGCTTGCCGTCTCCGCAGTAGGGGCCGATCGCGCACTGGGTGGTGCATCCGCCGTAGGCGGTGTCGCTGTTCGGCCCCGAGCAGCCCGCCGGGACCGGCACCTTTCCATCGCCGCAGTCGCATTGCTCGTCGCCGTTGACTATCCCGTCGCCGCAGGCGGGGGTGCACAAGGTGTGGGTCCAACTGAACTGGCCGAGCGTCAACTTGTAGCTGGACTGAGTGACGTGCCGCTCGGCCTGGAAAACCACGATCTCGTAGATCTTGCCCACGGTCAGGCCGAACTGCGTTGCATGAGCGGCGTCCAGCACCACACCGTCCGAAATGGCTTTGTGAATGCCTCCTATGTCAACGGCCCGTTGCCCGCTGACGAACACCCACACATCATCGTCGCCTATGAACTGCAGCGACTCACCACCTCGATACTCAAACCAGTAGCGTACCTCACTGGTGAAGGAGAAGTTGTGTTTCTGCCCGGCCGAGTCAGCGCCGAGGTACGGAATCTCGGGCCCACCGGGCGCGGCCCAGCCACGATCGTCGAGCGGGAAGAAGGGTGGGGGGGTTGTGACCTTGGGATCTGTCCCGCCGTGGTTGTAAAGGAAGGTCCCGTCCGGCTGTCTCGCCAGCGTAATGGTATCGAGCACCATTTTCGTGTACGGGGTGTTGTCGTGATACCAGGCATCGAAGTCCGTCGCGTTGGTGGTGTTCGATGCGGCCTTGTCGACGGCTGGGTTGTACACCGGCTTGCGATCCGGTCCGAGGGTGGGCATGACGATCCCCTTGCACGAACCCCCGATCACCGGGGGCTCGAAATTCGGNNGAGCGTCGCCGGTGCGGTCGACGGAATCATGTCGCGGAAGATGATGGGGACCGTCAGATCGCCGGTGGCCCCTTCCACCACTTGCGTGCAGCTCCAGTTCGGCTCGAGCTTGCAATCGGCTGAACAGCCATCGCCAGATCGGAGGTTACCGTCGTCGCACTCTTCTTCGGGAAGCTTGAGCCCGTCGCCACAGGGCGAGGTGCAGCCGCTGGTCCCCGTGCATACGGGCTCCGACTTGCAGGTAGGCGAGCAACCATCGCCGGGGATCAAGTTGCCGTCGTCGCACGACTCGTCCCCTTCGCGAATGCCATCGCCGCACACGGTCTTGTGACAAGCCTCTCCCGCCGCGGAACAGGCGTACCCAGGCTCGACCTTGCAAGCTGAGCTGCAGCCGTCACCGGGGTCGGTGTTGCTATCGTCGCATTCCTCCGAACCCACGAGCAGGCCATCGCCGCACTTGGGCTTGCAGCGTACGCCGGGCCCGGGACAAATCCAGCCCACCTCCTCCGTCGAGCAATCGGCCGAGCAGCCGTCGCCGCCGGTTGTGTTGCCGTCGTCACATGCCTCAGTGCCGGAAATGCGACGGTCGCCGCACACCACGGTTGAGTGGCAGGGCTCGCCGAGCGGGCAAGCCCAGTCGGTCTCGACCCTGCAAGTGGCCGAGCAACCATCCCCCGAAGCGGCGTTGCCATCGTCGCATTCCTCACCAAAATCGCGCGTGCCGTTGCCGCAACAAGAACCGGCCGCGGTCTTCACACAACCTGACTGCGAGCCATCCCCAACGTCTGCATCAGGCATCTTGGGAATGTAGCCGCCGGCACTACTGCCTGCATCCGAGATTCCGCCAGTGCCACCGGCACCCCCCACGGAACTGCCACCCGCACCGCCCTCCCCAACGCTCACTGCTTCCTGAGGACCGCAGGCGCCGACGCAAAAACAAAGGCCTAGGACTAGCGCCAGGATTGCCAGGCTCGCAAGAAGGTCATTCATGAGCGACGAGACGGAAGCTTTGGCACGGTGACCGACATACTTAGCTCGCATGGCTAGCCCTCCTCGCGCCCGTTCCGGATACCCGACGTTCCTTCGGCGACTCCAGTCTTCGCGTGGGTGGGGCGCAGTCCACGTCCGAATGAAACTGGAAGATCGAGGCGCATCGCGTCGCCACTCACACACACCATAGTTGCTGTATTGTAGATCGTCGTATGTCAGATGGGTTGGATTCAGTCGCGCCTGCCGTTCATGGTAGGGCATTGGACAACTCAACCCGCAACGTCATGTGTATACTGTTCAGGCCTCTGCATGAGTCAAGCCGCCCCATCCTCCGCTCCTGAGATCACCGCGTCCGCCGCAAAGAGCGAGCGGGAGCGTCTGGCCTCCCTGGGCGCCTGGATTCGACTGCTGGCAGGCTTCGTCTTCTTGGCCCTCGGCCTGATTGGCTGGGGCTTGTCGCGCCAATCCGCTTGGCGCGACCAGCTTGCGGTGCTAGCCGCCTACACGATCATAGCTGCGGTTCTCTTCGCCATTCGCCACCGTGACTTGCTGGACCGCATCGTCTTGTTTCCGGTCGCGCTGGACCTGGCCGCGGCCTACATCGCCCTACGTGCGACGATCTCCAGCTATGGAGATGCCGGCCAAATCGTGGCCGGCCTGGGCCTAGGAGTATTCGTCCTCATCGTAGCCTTCGACGGGCTTTCGCTACCGAGACGCTTCATCGTTCTCACCACTATCGTCGCGATGGCCGAAGAGACCCTACTGCTACACCAGGCCGGGGTTTGGCCTCCGCACATGCTACTGGCCTGTGCCGTGCTCGGGCTGGCCGCCGGAGTCGGTGTCGTGGTTTTCGAACGAACCAACCGGCTGGTGCACGAGGCGGCGGGAATTGAGGCGGCCCGGCACCAGCTCGCAGACACGCGCGCCCAATACGCTCAGCTTGCGCGCCTGCAACGGGACAAGGACAGCCTCGTCCAACTCATCGTGCATGACATGCGTGGCCCGCTCAGCGCGGCCATCCTGTCGCTCGAGTTCCTTTCGCGGGAACTCAAGCGCCAGCGGGCCACGCGGGACATGTTGGAGGCCAGCGACGATGCCCTCACCTCGTCGAGCAACGTGGCCAACATGATCACGCAGATCTTGGACACGACCAAGCTGGAAGAGGGGCGCATCACCCTCAACCTGGTGCCGGTTCCGGCGCGGGAGATGCTCAATCTCGCGCGCCAGCAAGCGCTTTCGCGTGCCCAAGGCAAGTCCGTCAGCATCGAGGTGGACGCGCCTGACACCCTGTTCATGGTGGCTGACCGGCGCCTCTTCCCGCGCCTTCTCGACAACCTGGTTTCCAATGCCCTCCGCTACTCTTCCGCGGGTGGACGCATCCTGCTGGTGGCGGCAGCGAGCGGGGGCGAGGTCGTGCTTTCGGTTCACAACACTGGCGAAGTCATCCCGGTCGGCGATCGAGAAAGAATCTTCGCCAAATTCCAGCAGGGTGAGACGGAGACCCAGCGCATGTTCGGCTGGGGACTGGGCCTGTACTTCTGCCGTCTGGTTGCCGAAGCCCATAGCGGCCGCATTGCCGTCGAGGAGGTAGCCGGCTGGCCCACTTCGTTCGTCGTTCGCCTGCCCCTACCGGCGATGATGCCGTCTCCGGACTAGCCAAAACGCCAAACCTGCACCGTTTTGCCCCACCAAGCATCAAACTTCTGGGACATGCTGAGCCCGAAGGTTTTCCCTCAACCCGCACAAAGGAAATGCGCATGAAACCGCTTCCGCTGCTCGCCACCACGTTGAGTTTCTTGGTTCTGTCTCCGGCCCTGGCGCTGGCCAGCACCTGGGACATCGACCCCGCCCACTCGACCGTTGAATTCAGTGTCCGCCACATGATGGTCACCACCGTCAAGGGTCAGTTCCAGAAGGTCAAGGGCACGGTGGAATTGGACGAGAAGGATGCAACCAAGTCCACCGTGGAGGTGAGTATCGAAACCGCTTCCATCGACACGCGCGAGGCCAAGCGCGATGCCCATCTCAAGTCTGCCGACTTCTTCGACGCAGCCAAGTTCCCCGCGCTCACCTTCAAATCGACCAAGATCGAGAAGGCGGGCAAGGGCAAGTTCAAGGTCACCGGGGATCTCACCATGCATGGCATAGCCAAACCAGTGGTGCTCACGGTCGAGGGACCTTCGGCCCCGATCAAGGACCCGTATGGCCGCACGGTCAAGGGCGTGATGGCGACCGGCAAGCTTGACCGCAAGGACTGGGGCATGACTTGGAACAAGGCGCTCGATTCGGGCGGCTTCGTGGTCAGCGACGAGGTCAAGCTCGATATCAACGCCGAACTCGCTGAGCGTCCGGCGACTCCACCCGCGCCGGTAGCGGCTGAAAAACCCGCTGCGCCCGCCGCCACACCCGGTAAGCCCGGCAAGTAGAATCAGCCCCGAGAGAAGTACCCGGCCACGGCCACACGGCCACGACCACGACCCTCCACGGCTATCGCGGGATTGTGGAAAACTCCTATGCTCGCGATTCACGCTAAGCTTCTCGTGGTCTCATCGTGCGCGAACCAGCCATAGCTACCGTAGTCGTGAATGCACGCGGCCGCGCCCGCATCGCGTCCGGGCATCCCTGGGTCTTTCGCCAGGATGTGCTCTCCGGGCCGCCGACCGATGCGCGCACCGGTGGACCGGCGCTGGTGGCTGTGCTCGACGAACAGCGACGGTCGCTGGCCAGCGCGACCTGGGCCATCCTGTCCCCGGTTGCTCTGCGCGTCCTGCAGCGGCGAAGCGACAGCGCTCCCCTGCCTGAGCTGATGACTCTGGTGGCCGAACGCTTCGCGGCCGCGCTCGCCTGGCGCCAGCAGCTCGCTCTCGATCGCGATGCTTTGCGCTTGGTTCACGGCGAAGCGGACGGCCTGCCCGGTCTCTTCGTCGACCGCTATGCCGATGCTGCGGTCATACAGACCACGTCCGTGGCCATGGACGCGGCTCGCCCCGCGCTGGCCAGCTTGCTGCAGAAACTCCTGGGCGTACGCGTGGTCGTGGCGCGCGACGACGGATCGGCGCGCGACTTCGAAGGCCTGCCGCGCGTGCGCGAAATCGCCGCCGGCGAAGGTGCGACCGAGGTGGTCTACCGGTTGGGCGAAAACCGCCTGCAGGCTGACCTGCTCGCCGACAGCAAGACCGGCGGTTTTCTCGATCAGGCCGACAACCACGCCGTGGTGGCTGCGCTGGCGCCGCCCGGGGCTCGCTGCCTGGACGCCTTCACCTATCACGGCGGCTTCGCGCTGGCCCTCGCCCGACGGCAAGGCTCGGTGCTGGCCTTCGACGAGGATGCCCAGGCGGTGGCGCGCGCCCAGGCCAACGCGGCCCGCAACCAACTTTCCAACCTGGAGGTGCGCCAGGCCAACGCCTTCGATCTCTTGCGCACGCTGGAAGTCGACAGGCAACACTTCGACGTCGTGGTGCTGGACCCGCCGGCGCTGGCCAAGCGCCAGGCCGGCGACCGTGCCGCTCTTCGCGCCTACCAGGAGATCATCCTGCGCGGCCTGCGCCTGAGCAAGCCGGGCGGCCTGGCCGTGGCCTGTTCCTGCTCAGGCCGCGTGTCGCGTGTGCAGTTTGACGAATTGGTATCGGCGGCCGCGGCCCGGAGCGGCCGGTCGATACAGATTCTCGAACGTCGCGGCGCCGGCCGCGATCACCCGGAGCTGGCCCTCGTCCCGGAAACCGGGCATCTGAAGTGTTGGATTCTCCGGGTGCTGTGATAAGCATCTGCGATGAGCTTTCTGACTGCGTTCGTGACCGTATTGCTGGCCGAGTTGGGCGACAAGACCCAGCTCGCTACCCTGGCCCTGGCGGCCGGCGGCCACGCCCGCTGGCTGGTCTTCCTAGGCGCGGCACTGGCGCTGATTGTTTCTTCCGCCGTGGCCGTGCTGGTGGGCAGTGCTCTCGGACAAATCGTGCCCGCCCTCTGGCTTCGCCGGGGCGCCGGGGTACTGATGATTGCGCTAGGCGCCCTGTACGTCCTGCAAGCGGGCTAGCTAGCCGCGTGGGGCGCCCGCCGGCTCCCCCTTCGGGGACTTCGGGACCGACACCCACCCCGCCCGCCCCGCGCGCCTCGCGCGCGCCCTCGTCGCCGGCGGCGGACCATCGCGGGAGGGTTTGGCGAGNNGAGCGGGGAGGTGGTGGCGGGTGGGGAGCCGAAGGGCGGAGCGAACCCTTTGAGGGTTCCCATCTATCAGAAAAACACGCGCAACCCCAGGCGGCCCGAGATGGGAGCCTGGTAGGACTTCGGCATGAGGAAGTTGGGGTTCCTGTGCACGGCGTCGCTGGTGGCTAGATTGCTCAGGTCCGCCTTGGTTCCACAGGGGATCGGCGTGACAAAGTCCGCCGTGTATTCTTGATCCTGGGTCAGAACCGTACGCTGGTTGAACAGGTTGAAGATGTCGAGGAAAGCCTCGGCAGACAGCTTGCCGGGCAGGCTGCGCCGGTATCCGAGGTGCAAGTCGAAACGCGTGACGAAAGGCGTGCGGCCCATGGACCCACGCGGAAGGATGAAGGAGTCGTCGTCTTCCGGGCCCTGGAAGCTCCCCAGGGCGCTGAGCGGCTGGCCTGAATGGCCGATGAACCCCAGGCCCGTGGTCAGGCTCGAACGGGCGAATGGGAGCGTGTAGTAGCCGTCAAGGCGGATGAGGTGCGGGCGATCGTTGGGCAAGGGCCCGCTGCGGTTCACCATGATCCCTGGCTTGTCGTATTGCGTGCTCTGGTTGGGATCGCGCTGGTCGTTGTCTGCACTGTACAGGCCCACGTAGTTGCCATATAGGCGCGACAAGGTGTACGAGCCGGAAAAAAACCAGCGGCGCGCAAAGCGCTTGTTCGCCGTGAACTGCACCGCCTGGTAGGTCCGCGTGGCGCCGGGAGGGTTACCCAGAAACGTGGGCCCGTTGCTGCCCTTGGGATCGCAAGGATCGGGCATGTCCTCGATGGCACGGCCGAGCCAGCGGTCGATGAATGTCACCCCAACCACCAAGTCGTGCAGTACTTCATACTGCCCGCCCACCTCGATCTCGTCGCTGTAACTCCCTTTGAGCCCCTTCTCCACCGTGAGCATCTCGCCGCTTTGGGGCCCCACAACCTGAGCATTGGCGAGTGAGGTGCCTGACCCCGAGCTCAGCACGATACCCTGGCCGGCGAACCCGCGGTCGGTCAAGGTCATCGGAATGGATTCATAGTAGCGACCGTAGTGGGCAAAAATCTTAGATCGGCCTTCCTTGGTGGGATCGAAGATCACACCAACCCGCGGTGCAATGTTGTCGTAGATGGAGAGTGCAGTGTTGCCAAGGTAGTCCTGCAGTGTCTGGGTCTCCCAACGCACGCCGAGGTTGAAGGTCAGGTTGGAAACCGGCGAGTAGCTCTCCTGGAGAAACAGGGCCGTGTTGTACTGCTTGGTCGTCGCCTGGATCGCGTCCTGGTAGTAGCCACCGGCGGAAGGCGCACCCAACAGCGCTGACATCTGGTCTTGGCTCAACTGGGAGAGGTGCATTCCCTCCGGCAGCCGGAACAGCGACAAGAAATAGGTGGTGTCGCCGGGATACATCCACACCGACGCACGCCCGCCGTCCGGCCCGGAGTTCCAGACCTTGTCCCGATATTCAACGTACTCGCCATCAAAGCCGGACTTGAGCTCGTGCAAGCCACCGGCATGAAAGACGTTGGTGCTCTTCAACTGTCCGGCCAGGCGAAAGGCATCAATGTCGCGCATGCTGCCATAACCACCCGACTGATAGTTTTGCACCGGGCAGGGCTGGAAACCGGTTGCCAGGTTGTCCACGCACTGGCCCGCGACGTTCGGATTGAACTGTACCAGCGAGGGTGAGTTGGCCCAGTTGACGTCACTCAACTGCTCCGCAGCCTGAAAGGGCGAGCGACTACTGTGTTGTTCGATGTGCATGCCCAGGGTCGCGTCCAAGCGCCAACGCCGCTGGAAGAAGGCCGCTGTCCAGCGCGCAGTTATGTCGTTGGTGAGCGTCTTCTCGTTGGACATGCCGGCCAGGTAGTCCATGTTGGCTCCGCGCATGTAATCCCGCTGCGAGTAGATCCCGTACAGGCTCAGACTGAATGTCTGCTCGGGCGCCAGTTTCCAGGTCAGCTTGCCGGCGTAGTGATGGTTGGTGGCCTTGTCCGCGTAGCTGCGACTATACAGGGGAACGGTCATCGGGGTGCCGTCGGGATGGTTGGCCTGGGTCCCGTCAGGCTGACCCGTGTTCGGATCGACGTGCTCGACGAACATGTCCGCGTGCTGAACCAGGTGGTTGCGGATAATCTCGGGCGAGTAGCCCACCCAGACAAACAGCTTGTTCTTGATGATGGGCCCCCCCACCTCGACCCCGATGTTGGCGGTGTAGTCGGGCTCGGTCACGCCGGTCAGCGAGGTGGAGCGACTGACAATGCGTTGCTGGCCGCCCGAAAATGCCCCGGGCGCTAGGTAAGAGAATGCGCTGCCATGCCACTCGTTGCTTCCTGACTTGGTCGCCATGCTGACCACGCCGCCCATGGCACGGCCGTATTCGGCGCCATAGCCCGCACTCACCACCTCAACTTCTTCGAGAAAGGGAACCAGCGGGTTGATTCCCAACCCTCCGTCCCTGAGAGCGGTGACGTTGAGGCCGTCGAGATAGTACACGTTCTCCAGGCCCGTACCACCTGACAGAGACAGGCCCGCCGGATCCAAGAATGCGCCGGGCGCCTTTTCTATCAAGTCACTCAGGCTGAGCCGGTTGGGGACATTCACGGCGAAATCGTGGGTCAGCGTGGTACCCACGCGCGTCGAGCCGACATCGATGGCCGGCGCCCGCTGCGTGACCGCGATGGTTTGTACTGCCTCGGGCGCCGATGCCAGGCGCGCATTGACCCTCACAGTCTGGTCCATCAATACCGTCGCGGAGTGTTCGATGGCCACGGCACCGCGGAAAAAGCGAACCAGGTAGTCGCCGATGGGCAGGCTGCGCAGCTCATACTGTCCCTTAGCGTCGGTGAGCACCGCCTGGTCGCCCTGCGGTCCCGAAGCCACCACAGTGACGCCATCGAGAGGCTTCTGCGTGTCCCGGTCAACCACGCGGCCGAAGATCGCGCCGCTGGTAGGACTGGCCATTGCTGAGATGGGAAAAGCCAGTAGGGCGGCAACCGCTGCGGGTATCCATATCCAGGCGTAGCTCTTGCAGCCAGTCATGCGTCTTCCTCGGTTTAGTAGTATTACTCAGTGTGCCAGAGATTATTCGACAGAATGGGATCAATTCCTAACCCTTATCCAAGCCGCGGCAAAGGGAAGGGATCAGACCGCGCGCGCCATCCCGGCTCGTCCGCCTCTTCTTCCGGCGGAAGACTGGTCGGTCCAGGTCAGCTCGATGCCTTGCGCGTGGCAGCCCGGCGCTGCACAAGCATATCGCGCACCTTGGGCGGCAGGAAGATGTGTTCCGTGTCCATGGTGGCCAGCGCCTCACCCAGGATCGACACGCGCTCCGAGGCTCCGGTCTTCCGGTCGATGATGATGAACCACTCGCCCTTGACCTTGCACAAGCCGCCCCCCCCGGTCGGCCCAGCAGCAGCAAGCGTCTCGTAGCGCACCTTAACGCCAAGCTGGCTGGCTGCAGTTTCCAGGGCCTCGGCGAGCTGTTCCGGCTTCATGGGGTCGACTTCTCTCCCTCGGGGCTGTGTGACATGGGATGATTGACCGGCAGGGTTACCACGAAGGTGGTACCGCTGCCGAGCTTGGACTGGAAGGTGATCTGCCCGCCGTGGGCGTAGACGATGTTGCGTACCACCGAGAGCCCCAACCCGGTCCCGCTGCCAGCCGGCTTGGTAGTGAAGAACGGATCAAAAATGCTGGTTCGGTGCTCCTCGCGGATGCCGCCGCCCGTGTCGGTCACAGCCAAGCCAACCGCGGCCTCCCCGTCGTGAAATGTGCGAACTCGGACGCTGCCGCCCTTGGCGCCCAATGCTTGCGCTGCGTTGGTCACCAGGTTGGTCACCACCTGCATCACCTGGTCTCGCACCGCGCGCACCGGTGGCAGGTTGGGCGCCAAGTCTCGATCCAGGGTGGCCTTGGCTTCCACAAAGACGTGCTCGCAGAAGGAGAGCGCGTGCTCGACCACCTCGTTGAGGTCCAGCCGTTCGATCTCGACGCGCGAGGGTCGAGCGTAGCCAACCAAGTCGTGGGTGAAACGCCGGATGCGTTCGACCCCGTCGCGGATGCGCGTAAGCCGTTCCAGATCAACGGGCTCGATCTGGTTCGGCACGCGCCCCTGCGTGGCCATGCTGGCTTTGTGCAGGACCGCCTCGACGCACGCCTGAATGGAAGTGAGCGGGTTGTTGATCTCATGCGCCACGCCGGCCGCGATCTGCCCCACCGTGGCTAGCTTCTCTGCGTGGATCACCTGGTTCTGCAGCACGCGCAAGGCCGTGACATCCTGGCCAACCGCCAGCACGGCGGAAGGCCGCCCGCCCTCGGCACGCACCGTGGCCACATTGAAAGCCGCGCGCGCGACCGTCCCGCTGACCGAAGGCAATCGGACCTCACAGTTGGACAAGTCTCCGCCCGCTGCTACCTGTTTCATGATCTGAGCCAACTCCGGCATCCCCGCGTCGGAGAGCCACGGAAGCAACTCACGGCCCACCGCCATCTCGCGAGGAAAACCCGTCAGCCGAACCATGGCTCGGTTCCACACCGTCACGCGGCCGGCGAGGTCGGTGGCGATGACCAGCACGTTGGCCTGATCCACGATCTGTTCAAGGTGGTCGCGCAGGCGGGCGGCTGGGCGCGACTGCCCTAACCCGGCCGGCGAACGCCTTGGCTTCTTCGCCGCCGGCTTGCGCGGCTTCGGAAGACCAGCCATCAGGCCCGCTTCCTCTCCCTCGACGGCAAGAGGCGCGACGCCGCAGCCGCCGCCGCCGCCAAAACCGTGCGGACAGGTACGCCGGCCTGGCTGGCGAGGCGCCGGCAGTCGTCGAACTCCGGCGCGGCACCCAGCACGCGGGCGCCGTCGCTAGCCAGCTTGACCGACACGGTCCCAAAACGCGTCTTCACGCTGGCCAGCGAGCGGGACAGCACAGCCCGTTCCAGGCGCATGCGCCGCACCCCCAAGGTCGTCGAATTGGCAAAAAAGGCCTGCTCGACGGCTCCCGCACCTTCCGGCGGCACCAGCGCGGAGACCTGCCAAGCCGGCCGCCCCTTCTTCATCAGAATCGAGGTGGTCCACACATCGACCGCCCCTGCCGCAAAGAGAGCCGCCATCAAGGGCTCGATCAATTGCGGACTCATGTCGTCCAGGTTGGCCTCCAGCAAGGCGACCTCGGGTGCCGAGGCGGGCAAGGCACGGCCCAGCGCCTCGCCCAAGAGCACGCGCAGGACATTGGCACGGTCCGCAACCTCGCGCGTGCCAGCGCCAAACCCTTGGGCGGCGATGCGCAAGGGCGGTGGCGGACCAAACTCCGTCACCAGCGCAGCCAGGATAGCAGCGCCGGTGGGCGTGGTGAGTTCGCCCTCGCCCTCAAGCAGCGCAGGAACTCCGCGCAGGATCGCGGCAGTGGCTGGCGCGGGAACCGGCATCAGTCCATGCGCAGTGTGCACCTGGCCCGACCCGAGCACCGGAGGTGTGGAGGAAACCGATGAGGGCTGCAGCCAGGCGATGGCAGCGGCCGCACCCACCACGTCAGCAATGGAATCCCACGCCCCCACCTCATGAAAGGTCACGCGATCGAGCGCAACTCCGTGCAACGCCGCCTCGGCCTGCGCGACGCGCGCGAAGATGTCGCCCGCCAGCCGTTTCGTCTCCGCGTCCAGCCGCGCCCGTTGCAGCAGGCGGCGAATCTGGGCGTAGTCCCGGTGCTCGTGGTGATGCCCGTGATGGTGGCCCTGGTGCTGGCCGGGCCAGCGCACCACGTATCCCTTGCCGGCAAAGGCCCCACGGCGCCGCTTCTCGAAGCCCACCTTCAATCCGGGCAGGCCCATTGCCGCGATAGCGTCGCTAACCACCTTGGTGGGGACGCCGGCATCCACCAGGGCCGCCACCGCCATGTCGCCCGCGATCCCGGACGACGGGTCGAAATGCACATGCAATCCGCGCAAGGAATGGTTCATGTCTGGCGCACCCGATTGAGCATGGAGGCGAGCCGCCCGCCCCCGAAGCCATTGTCAATGTTGACCACAGCCACGCCCGTGGCGCAGGAGTTGAGCATGGTAAGCAGCGCGGCCACGCCCCCGAACGAGGCCCCGTAGCCGACGCTGGTGGGCACCGCGATCACCGGCCGCGAAAACAGACCGCCTACCACCGTGGGCAGCACACCATCCATGCCCGCCACCACCACCAGCACCTCCGCCTCCTCGATGCTCTCGCGATGGGCGAGCAGGCGGTGCAGCCCTGCCACGCCCACGTCGAAGATCCGCACCACCCGGTTGCCGTCCATTTCAGCGGTGACCGCGGCTTCTTCGGCCACTGGAATGTCAGAGGTTCCCGCCGACAGCACGCCCACCACGCCGCGGCCGCGATCGGGCGCCGGCTGTGGCCCCAACACCAGCATGCGGGGTACCTCAAGGTAGCGCACCGCCGGCAGGGCCGTCGCCACCTGGGCCGCCAGTTCGGGCGCCACCCGGGTGGCCATCACGGGAACGCCGCCACGGCCCAACTCGCCGAGCAGGGTCGCGATCTGCACGGCCGACTTGCCCGAACCGAACACCACCTCGGGAAACCCGGTCCGCATGTGACGGTGGGTGTCGGCGTGGGCAAAGCCCAAGGAACGGAAAGGCAGCTCGCGCAGTTCGCGCAGGCCATCGTCGGGCGACGTCTTGCCGTCCCGAATGTCTTCCAGGAGGGCGCGCAGGCGGGAGGGGTCCACAGACGGCAGACTACCACTTGACGCATGAGATTCACCACTGCGTCTTGATGCGAGCGGTGACGGTGGCAGTGGCGGGTGCAGCGACAGGGATTCCCCCACGCTCAAGCCCCCCTTCGATTCGCTCATGCTCTGTACCAGGAGCGCGCCGGAGAAGCCCGCTTGTCTCCCCTCGCCCGATCGTGGCCTAACACTGCCACCGTCAAGTGTGGTCGGCGGCTTGCTCGCGTTCGTGGATCTCGTAGATGACGCGCGTGCGGGCAGCCCGGTCGTGCGGCGCCTGGCGATCGTGATCGAAAAGCGCGAACAGAAATCCGGCCAGCCATGGAATAGCCACGATCAGGTTGGGCACCAACAACATGCGGAGAAGCGCCCAGGTACTGCGATCCCACAGGGGAACACCAGCGCCTGCGACGCGATCCTGCACTGACTCCAGATTCACGGCCGCGCCCCACTGCAGGCTGATGATGGCCAGCGCCACCAGGGGACCCCAGAACTCGACGGCGAAGCGCAACATCAGATTTGCCACGCGCACGGCGCGTGTGGTGCCCACGATGCGCAGTCCGAGCAGGCGTTTGCCGATGGTCTTGCCCCACAACCGGTGGGCAAGGATGTAGTAGGCGGCAAAAAGCAGCAGCCCGATCTGCGCAGCCGCGTGCTGGGACAGCCCGAGCGCGGCAGCCGCGATCTGACCGAGCGGCGCGACCAGCATCACATCCACGGCCAGCGCCGCCGCACGCGGCACCAAACCGCCCGCCACGCGCGGCTTGGGCCGCAGCGACTCCAAGCGCGCCAGCAGATCCTCGTAGCTGTCGGGGCGCTTGTGCGGATCTGGGTCCATCATCTCGCGAATCAGATGGCGTAGCCGCCAAGGTGCGGCCTCGGCGGGAATCTCGGGTCGCGGGGCCTCGCGATGGAGTTGCAGCATGCCCCCCAGGCTCTCGGCCCGAAACGGCACGCGCCCGGTGAGAAGCTCGTGAAAGGTAATGGCCAGGGCATACACGTCGCCGCGCATGCTAGGACCCTCGCCCGCGATCTGCTCGGGCGCGGCGTAGTAGGGCGTACCCACGAAGCCGCTATCGGCGGTTCCGGTGGGTGCGGCCACGCCAAAATCCGCCACCTTGATCGCATTGCCCTGCGCACCCGCCGGGATCGCTCCCAGCAGCAGGTTGGACGGCTTGATATCCCGGTGGACCGTTCCGCGGGCGTGGGCGGCGGCCAGCACCCGCGTGGTCTGGATAATGTATTCCAGCGCCTCGCCCCAAGGCAGCGGCCCTTCACGCTGGATGTGGTCGGCCAGAGTGGCGCCGGGCACGTACTCCATGGCGAAGTAGGGCGCGCCTTGAAAACTGCCGATGTAGTAGATGGTGACGACATTGGGGTGCTGCAAGCACGCTTGGGCCTGCGCCTCCTTCACCAACCGGTCGACCAGCCTTTGGTCGCTGGCCAGTTCCTGACGCAACACCTTGATGGCCACCGTCCGCTGCAGTGACAGGTCCTGCGCCAGGTAGACCGCGCCCATACCACCCTCACCCAGCAGCTCAGAAATCTGGAAGTGGTCGATGCGCTGGCCGACCAGAGAGTCCTCGGCAGGGACCGGGTGCTCAAACGCCGGGCCTTGCGGGTCCAAGGCCGTGTCCGCAAAGGCCCGCTCCGCGCTGGGCGGCTCGTGAAGAGGGTTAGTCTGCTGCCTGGCCATGGGCCAGGTACGATCCTAGTCCCAACTAGCCAAGCGCGGAATTTTCTACACCAGCACCGATTCTTGGAGATTCGTGGCTGGTTCCGGTGGCCGGTTCCGGGGCCGGGACCGGCCGCCGGATCCGGTTCCGGCCACCGGCCTCTCAACCCAGCCGCCCAATCAGCTACGAACCTACGAGAGGCGGTACTAGTTCCCCGGCCGCGTCTCGGAGCGGCAGAAACCTGGCGCCAAGGTTGCGTGCTTCTTTCAACGTAGCGTCAAGGGCAGCCAGCTTGCGCGCCAGTGGAACGCGCAGGTCGGGCTGCTTGGCCACCAGCGCGGCCGGAAATCCGTCAGCCTCGGCGTCGGCCAGGTCGATGCCGTGCAGTTCCAGGTTGAAGAACGGGCGGCCCAGCGCCGCAGCAACCAGGCGCCGCCGCAGCCACTCCGGCGCGACAACCAAAGTCGTGCCGATGACATGTAGCCGGAGCCACGGGGTCACGGTGATGGGCAACTCCACGATCGGCTGGTAGCCGCGCCGATAGGGCGAGCCGGCCGCGGGCCGGTAGGGCTCGCGCGGCGCTCGCAAGACCGCGGGACTGCCCAGGATGCTGCCCGAGCGCCGCCCGGCCAGGCGAATCAGCCCCATCACCGCGGCCTTGGCCAGGTAGTAGGGAATGGCCGGAAAAGTCGACGAGTCGTAGCGATAGCCGCGCTGGCAGAGAAGATCGATCACCTCAGCCGAGATCTCGTAGCCAGGCGCACGGAACCCGACCGGTGGCCGACCGCAGACCGCGGCGATGGCGGCGTGGGCCCGATCGATTTCCTCAGCGATGCGTGGGCGCGCAAGCCGGACCAGGTCGTAGGGATGGGTGTGCGTATGGCTGGCCAGCTCATGGCCGGCACTGGCCAGGTCAGCCAAGATGCGGCGGCCCTCAGCGTCTTCTTCAAGGTCGCGCCCAACCACAAACAAGGTGGCGCGGATGCCGTGTTGGGCGAAAAGGTCAGCCAGGCGGGGCAGACACCGGCGCAAAATGACATGCCGAATCTCGTCCGCTGGGCCGCCGGGTAGCGCGTGGATGCGGAAATAGCACTCGACCAAATCAAGGTCGACGGACACGGAAACCATGGGGCCGGCTGACACGCGACTATCGTACCAGACGGCCGGTCCCTGGTAATGTTGCCTCGATGCCTTCCGCCACTCCCCTTCGCTATCGGGTCGCCATGCCCGAGCCGTCGAGTCACGAGTTTCACGTCACCCTAGACATTCCCGCTTTGCGCGACCGCCCGGTCCTGGACTTGGTTTTTCCCGCGTGGACGCCGGGCAGCTATATGGTGCGTGATTTCTCCCGCCATATCTACGATCTCAAGATCACGGGCAACCGTCACCTCCTGCCCTGCGAACGCGTGGACAAGTTACGCTGGCGCGTGGCGAGCAACGGCCAGCCGGTTCAGGTGAGCTATCGTGTCTTCGCCTTTGAACAGAGTGTGCGCACGTCGTTTCTCGACCAGAATCGTGCCTTCTTAATCGGCACCAGCCTGTTCTTCCTCGTGGACGGCGCGCAGAAGCGGCCCTGCCTGCTCGAGGTCGAACCACCCGCGGGTTGGCTTCTCAGCACCACTCTGCCCGCGCTCAGGGGGACTCGCCATCGCTTCAGCGCCGCTAACTACGACGACCTGGTCGACCAGCCGGTGGAGGTGGGCAAGCATAGGCAGTACGCCTTTCGCCAGGGCGGCACGCGCTTCGAAGTGGCAATCGCCGGTGCCACCAATGCCGACATTGCACGCCTGCATGCCCACTTGCGCCGCATCGTGGGGGCGACCGGCGTGCTCTTCGGCGGCTTTCCTTTTGACCGCTACCTTTTCATCATCCACACCTTGCCGGAAAGAGGTGGGGGGCTGGAACACGCCTCCTCATGCACGCTCGACATCGCCGGCATGGCCTTCGAGGATGAGAAGGCCTACCAGCGCTTCGACGAGCTTTGCGCGCATGAGTTCTTCCACGCCTGGAACGTCAAGCGCATTCGCGACCAGGTTCTCGGGCCGTTCGACTACACGGGCGAGAACTACACCCGCCTGCTTTGGTTTCACGAGGGCTTCACCGAATACATGCAGGCCATCATCCTGCTGCGGGCCGGTCTGCTCACGCCTGAGCACTATCTGAAAGACCTGGGCGAGGACTGGGCCAAGTACGCCGGGCGACCCGGCCGCAACGTCACACCGCTTTCCGAACTGTCCTTTGAGGCGTGGATCAAGCAGTACAAACCCGCCGAGAACTACGCCAACCGCGCGGTCAGCTACTACGAAAAAGGCAAGTGGGCCGCCCTGCTGCTGGACATAATGCTTCGCCAGGCCACAGCCGGCCGACGTGGACTGCCGCAAGTATTCCGGCGCCTGTGGCAGAGCCATGGCCGGCGCGGGCGGCCGGTCACAGTCCACGAAATTCGTGCGGCTGCCGAATCGGTGGGGCGCGCTTCTCTGGGATCGTATTTCTCGCGCTATGTCGATGGGACCGCCGAGCTGCCCGTGCCCGCCTGGCTGCGCCGAGCGGGCCTCACGGTCAAAGCCCGCTCGCCGGCACAGGCGGAACGCGAGGACAGGGTGAAGGCGCGCCGGCTCCAGGGCTGGGCCGGCCTCAGCTTCGCTTCGGGCGAAGGCGCGGTGGTCAAGAACGTGATCCCGGATTCGCCGGCTTGGCGGGCAGGACTGACCTTCCGGGACGAAATCGTTGCGGTCAACAAACATCGGGTGGATGCCTCGACCGTCGGCAAGCGTTTGGCAGACTCCGCCCCTGGCCAGACTGTGACCATCACCTTCTTCCGCCAGGAAATCCTGCGCACGACCAGCCTACGCCTGGTGCGCTCGCCCGAACGCAGGTGGAGCTTTGCCATCAATCCCACCGCGTCACGACCCCACCGGCGGATGCGCGAGGGCTGGCTGCGCGGATTCTAGTCGCGCGTGGGGAGCCGGCGAGCTTTGCTCGCCGCGCACCATCGCAGGAGGGCATGGCGAGGCCGAGCGAAGCGAGCGGGGAGGAGGAGGCGGGTGGGGGGCCGAAGGGCGGAGCGAACCCTCCCAGGGTTCCCATCTCAAAGTACAAAAAAACGGGGTACCGAAGTGCCCCGTTTGGACTGACGGATGGAAGCCGCGATTACTTCGCGAACACGATCTGGTCCAGGCAGAAGTTGTTCACGGTGTACACGTAGCTAATATCCGAGGAGATCTGTACGCCGGCCTTGTCGATGTTGGGAACGTCTTCCGGCTTGAGCTGGAAGCAGGTGGTCGAACCCGCGGCGCATTTGGTGCCAGCCCAGCACTCAGTGTTGAAGTCGGTGAGGGTCATGGGCGCGCCAGATGTCTGTATGGTGGCGCAGTAGGGATCAGCCGTACATGCCTGACTGACCAGGTGAACGAAAGCCCGGATGGCGGGATTGCTCGGTGTTACCGCGGAAGGGTTGACGGTGAACGCGACGGTAGAGAAGGTGTCCCCGAGGGTCTTGCCTTTGCCGCTGGTGTCAGCCGGCGGGTCGCTGGTGTTCACGCCGATCTGAAGCCCCCAGTTGGATTTATAGTCGCTGTTCACGACGATGGGGATGCTGCCCGATATGCAAAGTTTGGCTTTGTCGCTCCAGACCGTCATGCCCGTGGTGGGACATGTCTTGCCGACAGCATCGCAGCTGCCGACTGGGGGACCGGCGATCGGTCGCGTATTGGTCGGATTATTCGGATCCTCCGCGCACACTGGAGAAGTAGCGGTGTCCGAAGGGCCGAGCGAAAGGAAGGCGTACCCTGTCATGGGTCCCTGGGCCCTTCCGTCGGCAAAAGTCACGGTACCGCCACCGCCAGTGCTGCCGCCGTTGCCGGTGCTGCCGCCAGCAGAGGGGCCGCCGCCGCCGGTGCCCGTGCTGCCGCCGTTGCCTCCACCGCCGGTGTCGCCGTTCGCACAGGAGGCTGCGAATATCCCAAAAGCGATACACATGGCGAGCGAAGCCAAAGCAAGACTAACTTTTACGATCGTGCTGTTCCTTGCATTCATGTCACCCTCTCGGTTGGTGTTTACTTATTCAATAGCAGAAGGGCCTCAGATGGGAAAAGATATCTGCGAAGATCCTTCAGTTCTTGCGCGCAATGCATCGCGCTGGCGGCACCCGACACCGCGCTGCGATATCGTTGTGCATGCCTCGGTTAGCGACGCAATCTATTGATAGACTCCGGCTTCACCATGAAACTATCTGCCAGCCTTCATGACCGCGTGCTGGTGGCTGCGGAGGCGGTCCGCCAGCACCTGGGCGCAGCGGCCGCCCAGGTGGCCATCGTGCTCGGCTCGGGTCTGACTGCGGCCTCCACGCGCCTCGCCGAGGTGCGCTCCCTCGACTATGCCCAGCTCCCGTGCTTTCCCGAAACCACCGTGGCGGGTCATCCCGGCCGACTCCTCTATGGCACGATGGCGGGCAAGAGTGCGCTCGTGCTGTGCGGTCGCGTGCACGCATACGAGGGCTATGCACCGGCAGAGATCGGCTTCGGGGTGCGTGTGGCGGCAGCGTTGGGTGTGGGGACCGTGGTGGTGACCAACGTGGCGGGTAGCATTGAGCCGGCGCTGTCCGTGGGTGAAATCGTGTGCATCCGCGACCACCTGAATCTCACCGGCCTGTCGCCCCTGGCCGGGGCCAATGACGAACGCCTGGGACCCCGTTTTGTGGACATGACCGACACATACACACCGGCCCTGCGCATTCTGGCAGCACAGGCGGCGCAGGCGGTTTGTGGCAAGCCCATGCGTGAAGGTGTCTACGCCGGCATGTGCGGTCCCTCGTACGAAACCCCAGCCGAGGTGCGGATGCTGCGCGTCCTCGGCGCGGATCTGGTGGGCATGTCCACGATCCACGAAGTCATTGCCGCGCGCCACGCGGGCCTCAAGGTCCTCGGACTGTCGCTGGTCGCCAACCCGGCCGCCGGCATCCTGAGCACGCCGCTGCGACACGAGGACGTGACCAGCGCGGCGGCTGGAGGTGCCGCGCGCATGGGTGAGCTGCTGGAGGCGGTCGTGGCCAGGCTGTAGTCGCGTAGGGAGCCGCCGGCTCCGCCTACAGGCGCGTCGGGACGAACAGCCCACCCTACCCGCCCCGCGCGCCCACTTGCCCATTGTCGCGTCGGCGAAGGCGGGCTTTGCCCGCC
>PMBS01000148.1 GCA_003153015.1 Myxococcales bacterium | reverse complement strand
AGACCTCTCTCTTGCTGGCGTGCCAGAAGGCGGAAGTGTTCGGCGCTCGGAAGAGCGACGGGTGATCGTGCAGCGGCGGCCCGGGACGATGGCGCGGGGAAGGGACATGCCGGGACTGTCGGCAATCGCGATGTGCAAGTTGCTTGCCGGGGGCAAATATTCGGTACCAATCGCATTGGAAGATCCGAACGCCGGCCCGCAACATCGTGAGCATCTGTAGCGGATCTCACGAGAAAGAGGTCAACCTTGGTGAGGTCCTTCCAGGTGAGGTCCTTCCTGTGATCCCATGACCAACGAGTTCACACCGTCGAGGACGACCTATGGCGAAACTGTTTTGCTGTGCTTGCTCGAGTCGTATTCCTCCTCGCTTTTCCACATCACCAGGGCGATCGCGGCGATCTTCCTGGCCAGGGAAACTTTGGCGAGATTGGGTTTGGTGCCCCCTGCCAACCAGCGCTGGTAGGCGGCATTGAGCGGTTCTTCGGGATGCTGGGTGATCACCGTAGTCGCAGCTCCCTTGAAGATAGCCTTGAGATGATGGTTGTGGGTCAGGTTGAGTCCACGGGTCTGCTGGACCTGGGCGCGCTGCCACTGGCCGTTCTTGTCGCGCGGCCAGTCCGAGGTCGAGCGCATAACGATGCCCAGGCCACAATAGGACCAGAACTGTCGCTTGGTTCGGAAGCGATGTGGGCTGACCACGATGGGAACCAACTGGGCAGCGCAAATCGGGCCCAGACCTGGGCAAGTCGCGAGCAGTCTGGTGATGGGAAACTTGCGTGCTTCCTGCACCAGCGCCTTCTCCGCATCGCTGCGCACTTCCTGCAAGGCATCGAGCTCCGCACACAGCTTCCGCAATGGAGCCCGGAATGCCTATGGACCGCCTTCGTGGCCCGGCACTACCAGTTCGAAAGGCTGGTGCTGGGCGTGCCGCTTTATCGCAGGAGGTAGAAGCTGGCAAGTCGTCGAGCCACGGAGAGTGATCATCGTCACATAGCGCACGCTGATTGTGGTGCTGCTGGCCTCGGGTGCCCGTGCTGGTTGACCCGGAGGTCCGGGCGATCTCCGTCGACGTCATAACGCAAGCGCGCCGCTGGCTGTGGGCCATGCAGTGCCTGGGCTTGGCCATCGTTCTGTTGGGGGCGCCCTCATCCTGCGGGAGCGGCGCCGGTGTGACATCGGCGGAGCCTGAGTCTTCAAACGGAAGCCGCGCGTGGCCAGCCTCGCCCTGCTATCATCGCGTCAGCTGCAGGGGGTCGTAGCACATGCCAACTTGTCCAAACTGTGGATCGACCGAGTTTCGGTTTCGCGAAAAGCGGGCTGACTGGTTCTGCGACGGTTGCGATCGCGCGTGGGTCCCGCCACCTGAGGCCGCCGGCCGCGCGGCGCGGCCTCTGCAGATCTTCCTCTCCTACGGGCACGACGAGCACACGTCGGACGCCACACGCATCAAGGACGATCTGGAGAAGCGCGGGCACAAGGTTTGGTTCGACGACCAGCAGTTGCGCGCGGGGTGCGACTGGGAGGCGTCTATCGAGCAGGGCCTGCGCGACTGCGACTTGGTGGTGCTGTTGATGACCCCGCACGCAGTCCGGCGGCGCAGGAGCAGTGATCCGACCAGCCGGGACGGCTATTGCCTCAACGAGGTGGCCAAGGCCATCGAGAAGAACAAGATCATTGTCCCGGTCTTGCTGGTCACCCTGGAGGACGGACCCCCGACCAGCATCTGCCGCATCCAGTACCTGGAGATGACCGACGCCGTGCCCACGGCGGAGCGCGAGGAGAGGTACCGGGTACGCTTCGAGCGCCTGGTGCTCGCCATCGAGGAAAACCAGCTGGATTTCGGCGGCGGCCAAGCGCGGCTGCAGCGCCTGCTGCGGCCACTCGACTTTGGCCGCCAGATGGAACGTCACATCGCCAGCTTCACAGGACGGCTGTGGCTGCTTGCCGACGTGGACGCATGGCTTGCATCGCCCACAGGCTCGCGCGTGCTCTGGTTGAGAGGTGGGCCAGGCATTGGCAAGAGTGCCATTGCAACCCACCTCTGCCACCGCCGCGGCGAGGTCATCGCGCACCACTTCTGCGTGCATGGCGATTGCGACAAGGCCAGCCCCACCCGCGCCATCCTGTCCATCGCCTTTCAAATGGCCACGCACCTCCCTGAATACTATAGGCGCCTGCAGGCGCTGAGTCTGGAAGAGGAGGTGGCCAAGAACCCCGCCACGCTGTTCGACCGCCTGGTCCTGCAACCTCTGGCCAGGGATTTCCCGGCGCCCGACGGTCCCAGACTCGTCATCATCGATGCCCTAGACGAGGCCACGCGCGTAGACAGCGGCAACCGCATGCAAAACGCCATTGCACAGCTCGTGCACAAGCAGTGGCAGGACGTGCCCTCATGGTTGCGGCTGTTCATCACCAGTCGGCCCGAGGCCGAGCTGCTGGCGGAGTTGTCGCACCTCGACCCGCTGATACTCGATGCCCGGCGGCCCGAAAACCTGGATGACATCCGCGCGTTTCTCGCGACTGAGCTGTCCAAGCGCGGCAAGCCGCACGACGAGCATACCCTCGCAGCCATCATCGAGCACAGCGAGGGTGTGTTCCTGTACGCCACTGAGTTGCTCAAGGAGATCGACGCCGGGCGTGAGACCTTGGCCCGACTGCACGAGTTGCCCCATGGGATGAACGGGCACTACCGCGCGTTCTTCGGACGGCAGATGCCCGACCTGGGGGTCTATCACCGGGAGATTCGCCCCATTCTGGAGTGCATCTCGGCGGCCTGCGAGCCATTGTCTCTCAGGCTGCTGCAGCAGGTGACAGGAGTAGAATCATATGACTTGGCTCGGCGGCTTGACCTGGTTGGATCGCTGTTTCCGATTCGGGACCGCGGGATGGACAGCGCCACAGTGGCGCCATTTCACAAGTCAGTGCGCGACTGGCTGGTGACACGCGCGCAAGCCGATGTGTACACCATCAATCTGGCGGCGGGGCAAAAGTGCCTGGCCTACCATTGCTGGCGTGAGTGCATGCCCACCGTCACGCAAGACCGGCCTTTGCGGGATCCCTTCAAGTCATCCTATGCCTGTCGCCATGGCCTCAATCATCTGGTGGAATGCCGGCGCTACGGTCAGGCCGTCGAGTTGCTGGACTACCTGGTTCGCAACGAGGAGAAGTTCGAGTCAGGACAGCGACCCGATTTGGATCAGTTCGCGAAGCTGATTACCAGCGCGCTGGGCGGGCCTTGTCCTCCCACCGAATCGGAGGCCAAACAGGTCGAGCCTCACAAGCTTGCGCGCCTGATCCAAGGCCTCTACATGACGGACCCGCTCTACGGAGGTATCCGGCTCATCGTGGAGCACCACCCGGTTGAATGGCCAGAGATTCTCGAAGACCTGCTGGCCACCGACGACTATGTGCTTCGCCACACCATATCCGAGGTACTGGCAGACAGCTACGCTGAGTTGGGAAAACCATCGCAACTTGAGGAGATTCTCAAGTTGGCCGAACACCCGGACATCAACCACCGGGAACTCGGCAGCTATGCCCTGGGTCTGGTCTATGCTGAGGACCCGACCTGCATCGAGCCAAAGTACCTGAATCTGCTCGCCGAGGGCGAGACCTACCCATTCCGGTCGGTGCTTGGCGACCTGCTCCTCAGTCTCGCGCTTCAGGACAAAGACAATGACTCGTCGAAGGGCGTCGAGATGATCAAGTCGGTCGCGCCGTCCAGCCACTTCTGGAATCCCCTCTGGGACTTCAACCGCATGGATGTCGATTGGCTGAAAGCCGTCGACGGTTTCGTCCGCAACCAGCAGCCGTCTGCCGAAAGTCCAGACAGTGTACGCAGGGCCTATGATTCATTGGTAAAAACGGAGAAACGGCGGCAAGACCTGCTGCAAGGCGGACAGCTGGCGGAAGCCGTTGCGAGTTCCCTCAAGTCCTACTACCAACTGGGAGTGAAGGAGAAGGAAATCCGCAAAGCACAGTCGGAACTCAAGAGTGGCGCGGCCCTGGCGGCCTGGTGCGAGGTGCTTTTCGCCCACCCCCTTTGGGAAGTCACCGAGTCAGCGGCTTCGGTTCTAGCGTCAATCGTCGACGAGAAACCAGATGCTGCCCAGGTGATCAGCGAGCTGTTCGACCACGACCTGTGGCGGGTGCAGTTCGGTGCAGCGGAAGCCGCCTTCCTGGCGCGCTTCAAGAACAGAAACGATCTCTTCTGCAAAGCCGTGCGGCGTTTCTACCGCCATCCCGAGCCGCTGCTGCGAGGCAACTGCGCGGAGAATTTGACCGCCTGGATTCTGGACAGTCCCCCCGCGGAACAGAGGGATCTGCTCGCCGCATTCCAGCCGCAGGTTTGCTACTGGATTCAGAACAACCAAGAAGACTGCTGGGTCCTCGATCACGTCTATCGGTTGTTCCGCGCACTGCAGGCGGATGGGCTGCGGCAGGCGAGCGAGTCGCTGTTGTCCGCGATAGTCTCACCCCTGCTGGAAGGGGAGCCGAAGTGGTACCAGCTCGACCGACAGTCCTTCCTGCGCCGTATCGAGGAACGCAAGCGCTCACTGGAAGGGGGAACGTGAAAGCGTGGGTGGCTTCGTCCAAAGCGCGCTTGCGTGAATGCGAGCTTCGCCTCCGTCTACCGCCCGCCGGCCCCGAGCTGCGCCGCCGCTGTGGCTCGCCAAAACCCCATCTGCGGGCAGTGACGTGATGGTGGCGCTGGCTGCGCGCTGAATAGGATAGCGCCGCACCGGTGTTGACCTCGGTAGCGCGGCGTTGCTGACCCGGATTCGCCCGGCGACAGACCGCTGATCACGTCGGCACGGGCGTTTCTCGCTGTTTCTCGACGGACAGCAGACGTGAGGGCCGCTACGTTCGCGCGTTGAGGGCAGACGTCGGCCCTGGCGAGGCGCCGCGGAA
>PMBS01000011.1:1009-3590 GCA_003153015.1 Myxococcales bacterium | reverse complement strand
GCCGAAACGTCGCTGCTCGTGCGCCATATAGGGCGTTCCTTGCTGGGTCTCGAACAGGTCCTGGTCCCGCACGGCGTCGGAAGAGACGAATACCACGAAACCGGCGGCAGGGGGGACTCGCGTGGAGCTAGAGCACCGGACAGTTTGAATGTTGGGCAGAATCGAGAGCTTGAGAGCGCCCTGGAAATTCGCCTCGCCCCACGCAGCGGCGTCGCAACTCCTGGATTTCACCCATGCACGGGCCGTCACACGGGTTCACGAGATCCGCGTTGCGCCCAGTAGCCTTGGCGACGTTTGAGGTGAGCGACCGGGAAACGCACACTGGGTTCAGCCCGGCCGAGCGCCTGAACCGTGATCAAGCCGCCATCCTCACTCCTTTTTGCACCGCTGTGTAGCTAGCCACCGCGTAGAGACTCCACCAAACGCCGCCCGCGGGTGGCGTTTCGCCTTGGGGGGTCAACTCTTGGACGCGGCCAGCTCGCGTGCGAGCTCCAGGATCCGGCGGTGCTCGGGGATGCGGGTGAGGAACGACTCGCGAATTGCGGGATCCTCGATGGCCTCTGCCGACGCGAGAATGCGGCTCGCAGCCTTGTCCAGAATCTCTCTGGCGGCGAGCCTGTCGCCGGTCGCGACCAGGCACTCGGCAAGGGCCAAACGTATCGTCGGCTCACCGTCATCCACGACACCAAGGCTCTCAAGTTGGGCGTAGGCATCGCGGGCACTGAGCAGAGCTTCGACGGGGCGACCTTGCGCCAGGAGGGCGCGAGCCAGCAGTGCGATCGCAAAGGGACGGAGTGAGAGCACAATCTCCCATGTGGTCACGGCCGCGCGCGCGTATTGCTCGGCACGCAGGAAGTCACCTGCCAGGTACTCAGTGACCGAGAGGTATGCCTCCGCATATCCTTGGAAGCGTCGATCGTTCTGAGCGCTCGTCACGGCCACGGCACGCTCGCCGGTAGCTCGTGCCTCGTCAAGAGATCCCTGGTATGCAAGGAGGTTGGTCAGGCAGACCAAGCCACCGCCAAGGATGAACCTAAGGCCCAGTCTCTGAGCCGTGGCCAGAATTTTCCGCATAGCGGCCTCCGCCTCCTCGAGTTGGCCAAGCTCAAGGAGGTACGCGCCGAGGTTCCCGAGAGCCTCGCAAGCCGCCCTCCGGTGGCCGATGCTCTCGTAGTAGTCCACCGCGCGCCTGAAGCCTGCGACTGCCTCGGCAGTCTTGCCTTTGTTCCCCGCCATGTGCGCCGTCATGGTCTCAGCTCGTCCGATGAGAACCGGCTCCAGCCGCTCTCTGCACTCTTCTAGAAGCGCCAGGGTGCGCCCGCGCACCTCGTTGTCCCCACCGGCGAACAGGTAGGTAGTCGCGTTCACCATGCAGTCAAGCCACGGGTTGAGGAGTTCGGCCTCGGCAGGCCGGTGAGCAACGTCCTGCATGTGTTGCGCGATCTCGTCATACTTGGCTTGTGGTCCCAAGGCTTCGAACAGCGAACTCATGGCCTCTAACCTGGTCTTCGGTACTTCGGATGACAGCGCCTCCCGTGCCGTTCTTTCCGCCTCTACGTATTCGCCATGCCAGGTGCGCGCCTGCGACTCAATCACCCGCATCGCACACAACTCCTCGCCGGCGGCGCCGAGGTTCACAGCTCGCTCGACGCGTGCAAGGGTTTCCACCAAGTCATCAGCGTCGAGCGCCTGCTGGGCTGCCACGCCCAGCCAGTGGATGGCGCGTGGATTCTCGCCTGCGCGCTCGAAGTGGTCAGCCAGCACGATGCCTTGGCGCTCACCAGCCTGCTCCAGGTACTGCCCGGCCAAAAGGTGGCCCAGCCGCTTCTCAGAGGGTGGCAACATCTCATAGGCCGCCTGGCGCAACAGCGCGTGCCGAAACGCGTACTCGCGCAGGTCAGCGGTTGGCCGCGAAAACAGAATCTCCCGCTGGGCCAAGATCTCCAGCCAACGGTCGACATCTTTGCGCCGGTCTTCGTCGACCAGGGCCTTGACCCCAGCGGGCCTGAAGGTCTGGCCAAAGATGCTGCCTGCGCGCAGTACCAACTTGGCGTCCGGGCCAAAGATGTCGAAGCGCGCCTGCACCATGCCCAGCACCGTGTCGGGCAGATTGCTGTCGTCGCCCACCTTGCCCCCGTCGCGTACCACACGCAGCAGTTCCTCCAGGTAGAACGGATTCCCTTGCGCGCGGTCCACTATCCAGCGGCTGCTCTCCTCGGGAATCTTGCCCACCACATGCTCGATCATGCGCTGGCTCCAGTTCTTCGACAGGGGCGCCAGGTTGATCCTCTGCGGACTGCGCTCTTTCCACACCCCCGGGAAACGCCGGTCCACCTCGGGCCGNNGTGTCGCCCCAGTGCAGGTCTTCCAGGATCAGCAGCACCGGGTGGTGATCGCATTCGGCCTCCAGCCATTCCAGCCACGACAGCAGGGTCTGGTCAGCCATCAAGCGCGGGTCTTGCCGGGCGGCACGCAGGGGCAGCAGGTCCTCGTCGGGGAAGGGCAGGTTTGCCATCTCACCCAGAAACGCAGCGGTTCGCAGGGCGTCTTTGGCTGGCAGGAAGCGCGCAGTGTGCGCGGT